>JAJYFE010000232.1 GCA_021785435.1 Planctomycetota bacterium | reverse complement strand
AAACGCACGCGGTGGCGGGCCGGGGCCTCTGCCCCCCAAGGCCCCGGCCCGCCGCCGTCCCTGGCTGATGATGCACCTTAAATTCGCCTCCGGCGCGCCTTGACAATGGGGAGCACCCCAGGAGACCTTGGACCGCGGTGATTCTAGAATGCGCCACTTCTCCGCTGGTACGTCCCCGCGAATTAAGAATCACCGGATGCAGCCGCCGGGCCACGCGACAGGCCCCTTCCCTCTCCGCCTCCTTCCGCAAACGAATCAAGCGCTGGCGATTCTTCGCACTAAGCCGTAATAACCGAGGAACCATGGCACACTCCTTTGCGCAAATAGATGCAATGGAGTACACAATAGTCATTTCAATATGTCTCTTTAATTAGACGCGGATGTATATATAGGGACGGGTCCGGCGGCCGGGTACATAGCCGCCGGTTTACCGGCGGTGGGATCACCGTTGAAAACGCGGCGCGGTGGTGTGAAATCTGGCGTCGCGGCCGGGATTGAACAGACCACCGCCGACAAGTCGATATAGGGACGGGTCTGCCGGATTCGGGTACATAGCCACCGGTCCGCACGGAGGCGGAATAGTTTAGTCGCCCACGGCGACCTTCGGCGGACTGGCCGGTGGTGGAATCACCAGTGAAACGGATGTTCCAGTAAAATCTGCTGGTTTGCCGTGCAATAATACGCTGTAAAATCAATGGGGTTTGCGTCTGGGCGGCAGTTTCTTTCTCGTGGCTACCTGAATGCCACGATGGTGAAGCGCTGCGGGCAAGTCGCCCTCTTCGGCGACCTGATGCTGTGGCGAGCCTGCTAGTGAATGGCGAAGCCCGAATCCCGCACTTTGGGAAAACCAGCTCGACCAAGCGAACGTGACAACGGGGCGACTCAGCAAAGCCTGCCCGCAGACTGGCGGGGCGAGAATTGTTCCGCTTGGTCTGCCGGTGGTTGCAGGCCATACCCCTGCCGACGTGGCCGCGGACCGCGGTTCAACTAAATACCAGCACAGGAGATGAAAGCTGCAGGAAAACCTTGCATTGGACGTGGGGTTGGTAGACACAGGTAAAGGAAATGAGGACACCAGAGACATCCTGCGCGGAATAGCCCAACACGCCTATTTGTGGCGCTGGCGGCGAGTCGGAACGGCCCCATTGGGGGCTGCCGGCACCACCAGCCGTCCGTCGGACCGGCGCCGGGCCGCCGCTTGAAGAACCGATGGGATATCCGGGCTAAACTGCGCCGTCCGGTGCGCACTTAGGTGCAGGGGTGATCGGGCCATTTTCATGCTCCACAGGTCGAAGACTCGCCTCGGTGAGTCGAAGACTCGCCTCGGTGAGTCGAAGACTCACCTCTGGAGGGTGTCCGTAGGCCATAAGGAACTGTCCTGAAAATGGTGGCGTTCACCTTCATAGCTCGCAGCGGCGGGGCGGAGGGCCGGACCCATGGCATGGATCAAGGCTCCCGGAATAGCTCCGGAACCGTTGCGGCACTGGTCTTGTTCGGCGGTGACAGCCGCAGGTGCTGGTAACCAGCGGGGGTGAGCTGGCGGCCTTTAGGGGTCCGGCGAATCAGTCCGATCTGCAGAAGATAAGGCTCCACTACGTCTTCCAAGGTATCGGATTCCTCGCCCATGGTGGCGGCCGTGGCCTCCAGACCGGCGGGGCCGCCTTCATAATCGTGTGCCAGCACGTGCAAGAAGCGCCGATCCAAGGCGTCGAGCCCCAGTTCGTCGATTCCTTCCAACTCCAGGGCTTGGGCCGCCACTTCCACCGTCAGCCGCCCCGCGCCGCGCACCAGGGCGAAATCACGAACCCGGCGCAGCAGCCGGTTGGCCACCCGCGGGGTGCCCCGGGAGCGGTGGGCGATCAGTTCCAACGCTTCCGGATGGCTGGGCAGATTCAGCAACCGGGCGGACCGCACCACAATCTCGAGCAGGTCGGCCGCGGCGTAGAAATTCAGATGATGGGCGATGCCGAAACGCGAACGCATGGGACCGGAAAGCAGGCCGGCGCGGGTGGTGGCGCCGATCAGCGTGAAAGGATGGATATCCATGTGCAGCGAGTCCGCATGCGTGCCCGAGCCCGTAATCACGTCGACACAGAAGTCTTCCATCGCCGGATATAAATATTCCTCCACCGCCGCCGGTATACGGTGAATTTCATCGATGAAAAGCACCTCGCCCCGCTCGATGTTGGTAAGCATCGCGACCAATTCGGTGGGACGGCTCAGCGCCGGACCGCTGGTGATTTTCGGGACGGAGGCGTTCAGCTCGGCGGCGATGATGTAGGCCAGGGTGGTTTTGCCCAACCCTGGAGGCCCATGGAGTAATACGTGTTCCATGGCGTCGCCGCGTTTTTTCGCCGCGGCGATGCTGATGTGCAGCTTTTCCACCAGTTCTTTTTGGCCGATGTATTCGTCCAACCGGCGCGGGCGCAGCGGCGGTTGGCTCACGCCGGATACAGGCGGCGCAGGATTGTCCTCGGGTAAGACCGCGGCGGTGATGATTCGCTCCCGGCTCATTCTTGCTGCAATACCTCCGATCTTCGCCCTGCTCCGCGTTGATACCGGTTGGCCGATCCCCGCGCTCCCTGT
>JAJYFE010000126.1 GCA_021785435.1 Planctomycetota bacterium | reverse complement strand
ACAGTTGCTCTCCGCCCAGGGACGGCGTTTTGTCAGCGAGACGGACACGGAAGTGCTGGCGATGCTAATCGGGCATTTCTATCGCGGCAACCTGGTGCGGGCGGTGCAGGCGGCGCTGCAGGAGGTGCGCGGCACCTATGGTCTGGCGGTGATGGCGGCCGGCGAACCGGAAACGCTGGTGGTGGCGCGACGCGGCTCGCCGCTGCTGATCGGCGTGGGGCGGGATGAATACATCGTGGCTTCGGACGCGGCGGCGATTGTCGCTCACACCACCCAGGTGATTTATTTGAATGACAGTGAGATGGCCGTGCTGACACCGCAGCGCTTTCAGACCACCACCCTCGACAACGTGCCGGTGACCAAGCAGGTGCAGGAAGTCGAAATTTCTCTCGAGCAGATTGAGCTGGGCGGATTCCCGCATTTCATGCTCAAGGAAATATGCGAGCAGCCGCAGGCGATCGCCAATTGTCTGCGCGGGCGGCTGGACCCAAGTCAGGGCCGGGTGGTCCTGGGGGGATTGACGCCGCACCTGCGCGATATTGTGCGGGCCAAGCGGATTGTCATCATGGGTTGCGGCACCGCCTGGCACGCCGGGCTGGTGGGCGAATTTTTGCTGGAGGAACTGGCGAAGATACCCACCGAAGTGGAATACGCCAGCGAGTTCCGTTACCGCAACCCGATTATCGAGGACCACACGCTGGTGATCGCCATCAGCCAATCGGGCGAAACCGCAGATACGCTGGCGGCCTTACGGGAAGCCCGGGAGCGCGGTGCGTTCATCCTCGGCATTGTCAATGTAGTCGGCAGCACGATCGCCCGGGAGACGGACGCGGGCATTTATCTGCACGTGGGGCCGGAAATTGGCGTGGCCAGCACCAAGGCTTTCTGCGGCCAGATTGTGGTTGAAACCCTGTTGGCACTGAGCATCGCCCGGCGGAAGTACATGTCCCAAAGCGTGTTGGAGGAATTTTTGCAGGCGTTGGACCGCATCCCCTCACAAATGCAAGCGGTGCTGCGACAAAGCGACGCCGTCCGCGCCGTGGCTGGGCAATATGCTTTCCGCGAAAACTGGCTGTTTCTGGGCCGCGGCTTCAATTATCCCGTGGCGCTGGAGGGCGCCTTGAAATTAAAGGAAATCAGCTATATCCACGCCGAGGGCCTGCCGGCGGCGGAAATGAAACATGGCCCGCTGGCCCTGATTAATCTCGGAATGCCGGCGGTGTTTATCGCCACCCGCGGCAGCCAATACGACAAGCTGCTGGGCAATATCCAGGAGGTGAAAGCGCGCGGGGGAAAAATTATCGCGGTGGCCAATGAAGGCGACCAGCAGGTAGACCAACTGGCGGATCATGTCTTTCATGTTCCCGACACGATCGAACCCTTGCAACCGTTGTTGACCGTGCTGCCTCTGCAGCTGTTGGCCTATCACGCCGCGGTGGCGCGGGGCTGTAACGTGGACAAACCCCGGAATCTCGCCAAAAGCGTCACAGTGGAATAGAGGAGCCAGTTGGGCCCCATGAGTGGCTGGCGAGGTTTGGCTGCCACCACCGAATTCGATGCTTTCGGTTCTTCAGGTCGAGGTGAGTTGGAAGTTGCTTCGGGACACCATCACGACGGATCTGCCGCCGTGGGTTCTCGCGTTAGAAGAGATCGTTGGGGAGCCTTAGTCAGCCGCAGTCAGCCGCCCCAACACGCTCTAATCGGCCGCGAACAAAGCTTCAACAAAATCATCCGGTGAAAAGGGGGCGATGTCTTCGGGTTTTTCGCCCACACCGATAAATTTCACCGGCAGGTCGAGCTGGTCGCGAATGGCCACCACAATCCCCCCCTTGGCCGTGCCATCCAGTTTCGCCAAAAACAGGCCGGTAAGGTCCACCGCTTTGCGAAATTCCTCCGCCTGTCGAAGAGCATTCTGGCCGATGGTCGCGTCGAGCACCAGCAGCGATTCATGCGGCGCCTCCGGCATGATTTTCCGCATCACGCGGTTCATTTTGCCCAGTTCCCGCATGAGATGATCCTGGGTGTGCAGGCGACCGGCGGTGTCAATGATCAGCACGTCGACTTTCCGCGCCACGGCGGCCTGGCAGGCGTCAAAGGCGACGGCGGCGGGATCCGCGCCCATTTGATGCCGCACAATCTCCACCCCCACCCGCTTGGCCCATATGCTTAACTGATCCACCGCCGCGGCGCGGAACGTATCGCAGGCCGCGACCAGCACCACTTTGCCCTGTGCCTTCAGATAATGGGCCAGCTTGGCGATGCTGGTGGTTTTGCCGGCGCCATTGACACCGGTAACCAGAATAACCGTTGGGCCGCAAGCAGCCCAGCGCAGGCTCCGGGATTCTTGCGGCCAATGTTTTTTCAGTTCGTCCTTAAGAAAATTCAGCGCCTCATCGCCCGAGTCAACTTGCTTTTCCTTCCAGGCGGTCTCCAAATCCGCCATGACCCGGTCCGTGGTCGCCACCCCCAGATCAGCAACGATCAGCCGCTGACGTAGTTCCACCAACAGTTCCGCGTCGAGGCGCCGGCCATGCAACAACGAACGCAGAGGGCCGACGAGTGTGCGACGCGTGCGGCTTAATCCAGCGCGGAGTCGGTCCACGCTTTGACCGACCGCCCGGCGAAGAAAATCAAAAACCATCATGGTCCTCAGGGTTCAGGTTTCAGCCGGCTGGTCGGTGGCGCTGCGGCCGGTCCGGCGCCCGCTCCTTAGAGCCAGCGCGATGAGTATACAACGCCAACCGGAACGGCGCATCCGGCCGCATTCAGTAACGCGCCGGTCAGCCCGTCTGGGGCGGCCGTTCTTTCAGCGCCGCATCCAGCACGCCGTTGACAAAACGCGTGCTTTCCTCCGTGGAAAACTCTCGTGCCAGTTCAATAGCCTCATTAAGCACCACTTTGGGCGGCACGTCAGATTGATGGGCCAACTCCCATAACGCCAGCCGGAGCACATTGCGATCCACCACGGCCAGGCGGGAAAGGCTCCATTGCGGTGTCAGGCGGGAAATCTGCTCGTCTGCGACGCCATGATAGTCCCAGGCTTGGCGAGCCATGTCATCGGCCGCCTGGCGAACCGTGTTATCGGTGTCCACCTGGGCCAGGAACAGGGGCCAAAGCTCGACCAAAAAATCATCCCCCTGAACATCCGCCTGGCATAGGATCTGCAGGGCCAGCTTACGAGCCTGGTGGCGCTCGTGCTGGAATTTGTTAGCGTGTCTGGTATTGGCCATTGGTAGCCCGGAAGACCTTGCGGCCCACCGCCTCGGTGATGAAGGCAAGGGTAAACTTAATCAGCCCCGCCCACCGTGGCGTTTTTTCAGGGCGCCCCGCCGGATACTTTTCGCGGCTCGGCCTAATCGGGCCAGGCGGTCCACCTGCCGCACCACGGAGGCCATTTCCATCGCCGCGCACGCCGCATTCCAGCCGGTGTTACCCAACTTCAGCCCCGCCCGATCCATCGCCTGCTCCACCGTGTCGGCGGTGATCACGGCAAAAATCGTTGGCACACCTGTTTCCCGGCCAACAGCGGCAATGCCCTGCGCCGTCTGCTGGGCGACATGATCATAATGGCCGGTCTGCCCACGAATCACGCATCCCAGGCAAAGCACCGCCGCGTACCGTCCGCTGCCGGCCAGGCGCCGGGCGATCGTGGGCAGTTCAAAACTGCCCGGCGTCCAGATCCGTACGATCTGCTCCTCCGCCGCGCCATGCCGCCGCAGGCAATCCACTGCGGCTTCGGCCAGGCGCTGGGTCACCAGACCGTTGAATTCAGCCGCAACCAGCGCGAAGCGCTCGCCCGGCCACACCTTCAATTCACCACGGATATCCCGAAGCATACCGGCCTCTCCTGAACCTGAAAGTGTAGCCGGTGGCGCGTTCCTTGGCCAATACCGTGCGCGCTATAATGTGCACATGCCAGAACCAGCCCACGAAACCGCTGCCTCCACCAGCCTGGACGAGCGGTCCGATTCCCGCCGGCGCGATTTTTTCGCCCAATGTTTCCGTGGCATGCTAGGCCCACTCGCCCGTCTGTTGGAACACCGCGTCAGGCCGCTGACCCAGGCGCTGGAGGGGCCGCTGGGGGACGAGGACCTCGACGAAGAATCCGCCTACGATCCAGACTCTGAAGTCCCGCTGCCTGTGGCCGTGACGCTGTTTCCACCTGGCGCCAAGCCGCCGGCGGAATTCGCGGCGCTTTGCTCACGCTGCGGCAAGTGTGTGGAAGTGTGCCCCGTTCAATGCATTCAGATTGATCCCACGGCCCAAATCGCGGACGGCTGGCCCTACATCGCTCCCGCGACCAACCCCTGTGTGGTGTGCGAGGAATTGGCCTGCATGAAAGCCTGTCCGACCGGCGCGCTGACTCTGGTGGACAAGTTCCAGATTCGGATGGGGCTGGCCGAAGTCGATCATCAAACCTGTCTGCGCCATCATGGCGAAGATTGCCGGCAATGTCTGGAAGCGTGCCCCATCGGTTCCGCCGCGATTGTCATCAGCGGGACCAGCGGACGGGTACTGGTAAAATCCAATGGCTGCGTTGGCTGCGGCATGTGTGAACAGGCCTGTCCCACGCATCCCGCGGCGATAACCGTGCATCCGCTGCGGGCCGGGGATGGTGGATTAGCCGACGAATAGGGAACATGGAGACGAAGCATCGAGAACAAAGGGTTGTGCCTCCTGGCTAAACCGGTTACCATTCGCCCAACGGAATGACTTCGAGACCGCGGTTGGGCGCGATGGCAATGTTCATTCGCAAACTTACGCTTAAAAACTTCCTTTCCTTCGGACCAGACAGCCCGCCGGTGGCGCTTCGTGCCCTTAATGTGCTTATTGGAGCGAATGGTTCGGGCAAGTCGAATTTGATCGAAGCGATAGGATTTCTCCGTGCAGCGCCCGATCTTCTGGTGGCTCCAGTTCGTGATGGGGGTGGTGTTCGCGATTGGTTGTGGAAAGGGGAAAGTAATCCCACTGCGTCCGTGGAAGCCGTTGTGGATCGGGACCCCCTGCCAAGGATCCGACACTCGATTTCGTTCACCACGGTCGCCCAGCGGTTCGAGCTTTGCGATGAACGCATTGAAAATGAGCAGGCGGCTGCGGGTCAGACCCAGCCGTACTTTTACTACCGCTATCAGGATAATCATCCCGTCTTGAACGTCAGGAACGTATCACCGGGCGGCGATGGCACTGGGGATAAGGCCGCCTACCTTTCCGCGGATCGCGCGAAGAGGTTTCTCAAACGCGAGGATGTTGATCCGGAGAAATCAATTCTCGCCCAGCGGAAAGATCCTGATAGCTATCCTGAGATCACGGACTTAGCGGCGTTCTACACCCGGATTCGAATTTATCGGGAATGGAGCTTCGGACGATACACCCCCCCACGCCTGCCCCAGAAGGCGGACCAACGCAACGACTTTCTACTCGAGAATTGCGAAAATCTGGGGCTGGTCCTTAACCGGCTGCGCAGCGTCAGCGAAGCGAAACGTGCGTTGATCGATGGGTTGCGTCAGCTTTACGAGGGCGTGGACGATGTGGATGTGGCCATCCAGGGCGGTACCGTCCAGGTTTTACTGCAAGAGGGACGTTTCACGATTCCCGCGACGCGGCTGTCCGATGGCACACTCCGGTACCTGTGCCTCCTGGCGATTCTCTGCGATCCAGCCCCGCCGCCGTTGATTTGCATTGAAGAACCTGAACTGGGTTTGCACCCGGACGCGTTGTCTGCCCTGGGTCCGCTGCTTATTGCGGCCAGCCAACGTTCCCAGATCGCAGTCACCACACATTCACGGCAACTGGTGGATCACTTATCCCAGCAGCCGGACTCGATTGTGGTTTGCGACAAACAGAATGGCTCGACGATCATGCACCGATTGGACGCCGGCACGCTCAAAGATTGGCTTGAGAAATACAGCTTGGGCGATCTTTGGGAAAAAGGTGAAATTGGCGGAGTTCGCTGGTGAAGGTGAAGTTATACGTCGAGGGGGGCGGTGATCAGGGCTTTCTCCGGACCTTATGCCGTAAGGGTTTTCGCGAGCTCTTGGCCAAGACGTCGTTGCGGGACCGAATGCCGAGTATCACGGCCTGTGGAAGTCGTAAGAGCGCTTTCGACGATTTTTGCATTGCGGTGAAAAATGCGACGGAGGGGGAGTTCCCGATGCTTTTGGTTGATAGCGAAGCGCGGGTGCAGTCGGGTACAACCGCCTGGCAACATCTTGCGGACCGGGACCATTGGCAAAAGCCAAATGGCGTAGAGGACGACCAAGCCCAGCTCATGGTTCAGTGTATGGAAACATGGATTGTGGCGGATAGGGGGGCGGTGCAGGCATTCTTTGGACAGGGCTTTCGGCAGAATGCCTTGCCTCCGGTAGTTGATCTCGAGAATCGCGCAAGAGCGGATATCCACCGCAGCTTGGCTGCAGCCACCAAAGGTTGTGGAAGCGATCGCCCCTATGCGAAAGGCGCACGGTCATTTGCGCTTTTAGGAAAACTGGACCCCAACAAACTTGAAGAACACCTCGTCTGGTTCAAACGGTTCATCCAGACCTTGATTGAGCGTTGCGGTCCCCTGTGATTCGGTAAAAGTGCGCACCATTGGCGGTGGGGGCAGCGCCGTTTCATCCACCCTCGTGCAGTTTTGCCATCACCTGCTTTAGATCGCTCCACACTTTACCGCGGTTTTCCGCGGTGTAGGTCCGCAGCAAGAAAGACGGATGATAGGTCGGCATCACAGGGATACCGCGGTAATGACGCCATTGGCCGCGGATGCGGGTCACATTGTCTGTTTCGCCGATAAGGTAGCGAATGGCCGAGGCCCCCAGAGTAACCAGGACTTTGGGGCGGATGATTTCAATTTGTCGATGCAGCCAGGGAATTCCCACAGCCGCCTCGGCCGGGGTGGGGGGGCGGTCTCTTAGCCGCCCTGTAGCGGAATCGGGATCCGCGGCCCGCAGCTTGACAACGTTTCCAATATAAACCTGGTAGCGCGCCAGCCCCATGGCTTGAATCATGCGGTCGAGCAATTGCCCGCTGCGCCCCACAAAAGGTCGGCCCAGACGGTCTTCCTCCGCTCCCGGCCCTTCGCCAACGAACATCAGTGCCGCATTGGGATCGCCTTCGCCGAAAACCACCTTGGTGGCGATGTCCGTCAGATAACGGCCCAGTTCCGCCTCCGCCTGTCGGCGCAACTCGTCCAAACGGGCCGTCTTTTCCGCCGCTGTTATCTCCGGTAAGGCGGCAATATCTCCGCGTGGAATCGGTGGCAGTTTCGCGACGGTGGAAACGCGAACCGTCGTGGCCGGTACGCGGATGGCGTCACGACGCCCTGTAACCGCCGATTGAGAGCCATGGCTGATTGAGGCAGAATCCGGAATCCCGGCGCCGTCGGAGCGGTTTGTCCCGGCCCCGCTGGGGTAGCGCAAAAAGCTGGGCTTCCGGCTCTCCATCGCCACCGTGGAACCACCGGGACGAACGGTCCCCATTGAACCGGGCGTCGGGACTGACACTGCTGACAACACGGGCGCCCCCGCAGCCACCCGGGCGGGCGCTCCCGCCGTGATCCGCTGCAGGGCCGCCTGGGCGATCGGTACTTCCGTTGCGTCAAACGCAGCATCGGTTTCCAGCCATTGCCGCAGTTGCTGCCAGCCGGGGGCTCGGTTCATGGGATTACCGGGTCTGCCGCTGTCGCGGATCAAGCTGAATGGGACCAAACATCTGCTCATAGCGCTGCACCGCCTGGCTTAAATGCAGGGCCAGACGCTTGGCGGCGTAAAAACTCATAATCACACGCGTGTTCACATCCATGATCGCCGTGTTGGGCTGATCGTGATGCTGCATGTTCACTGCGAAATCGACAAACAGTTCCTCGTGCGTGCCGCTGAGCCGCACGATGTTGCTGTACACCGTGTTCATGTGATCATCACGGATCTGCACGTTCATCGCCTGGGCTTGCGCTCCAACCGCGCCGGACGACGGAATTGGACCGGCGGGTGGAATCGGGGAGGCGGTTTCTTCACTCATCGTATACTCCTGTAGCCAACTGGCCGAGATTCCCAATCCCGACCCTCCAGACCTAAGGCATTGGCGGCAGAATACCCCAAATCTTCCGCCCTGTCACGGCGCTTCGGACGGTATAAGGCGTTTCCTGCGAAGCGCCGCCCTTGGGCCATACTGAAAACCGAAAACTCAAAGCGGAGGCCAACGCCGCCCCGCGGGCCCAGCCCCCAAAATCCGGCCACATACTCCCACGGCAACCTCGGCATCCCCGTTGCGGCCTCCCTGTAAACATGCTATTTTACCCCCCCTGTGCGGCGCCCTGTCCCCAGCAATAGATCCTGGGCGGGGAAAACTGACTTCATAAGCCGGCACGCGGGCTTGCGGGGATGCCTTCCATGGTCCAGCACGGTAGTCTTGGTACAAACTGGTTGGATACCGCGCTGGCGGGTATCGCCGGTACGCGCATTGTCGTCTTCGGCGATTTCTGCCTGGACGCGTATTGGCTGCTGGAATCCGAAACCGGTGCGCCAGAACGCTCGGTGGAAACCAATCTGCCGTTGCGGCGCATCCGCCGGCAGCACTACAGCCTGGGGGCGGCGGGCAACGTGGTTGCCAATCTGGTAGACCTCGGCGTCAAGCAGGTCTGGGCAGTCGGCGTCGTGGGGCGGGACCTGTTCGGCCATGAAATGATCAGCCAGTTGCAGGCGCGCGGCGTCGATACAACCGGTTTGTTGAACACGCAGACGGATTGGCAGACGCTGGTGTATGCCAAGCCCTACGCCGGGGAAGAGGAACAAAACCGTTTCGATTTTGGCGCCTTCAACGAACTGCAACCCGAAACCATCCGCGCTCTGGCGGCGCGGTTGGAGCACCTCGCGGGCGCCTGTGATGCGGTGATTCTCAACCAGCAGATTCCGGCCGGTTGCAGTCCCCCCGCTATGATTGCGGAACTCAACCGCATTATCGCTGCCCATCCGCAGACGCGCTTCATCGTGGATTCACGGCACCGGCCGGCGCAATACCGCGGCGCCGTGCTGAAGCTCAACGCCCATGAAGCCGCCGCGCTCGTCGGCGAGCCGCACGCGCTGGAAGAACGTCCCAGCGCCGCCCAGGTGCGGCGCTACGCGCAGATGATTCGGGAGCGCACCGGCCGGGCCGTGTTCGTGACCCGCGGCGACCGCGGCATCGTGGTCGCGGATGGGGCCGGGGTAGAGGAAGTGCCCGGTATTCAGATCGTACAGGCCGTCGACACGGTGGGGGCGGGCGATACGGTGGTAGCAAGCCTTACCGCCGCCCTGGCGGGGGGAAGCGATCCGCCGACCGCCGCCCGGCTCGCTAATATTGCCGCTTCCATCACTGTGCGGAAGTTGCGCACCACCGGCACCGCCACACCGGCGGAAATCCGATCCGTCGGAGCGGCGCCGGATTATGTTTATCTCCCGGAGCTGGCCGAGGATCCGCGGCACGCCAACTATTGCCCCGGCACGGAAATCGAGATCATTTGCGAGCGCCGGAATCTGCGTCTGCGCCATGCCATCTTCGACCACGATGGCACGCTTTCCACCTTGCGGCAGGGGTGGGAACAGATCATGGAGCCCATGATGGTGCGGGCTATCCTGGGCGCGCGCTATCCAGACGCCGAGGAATCGCTGTACCGGAAGGTGCTTGATGCCGTCCGGCAGTTCATTGACCAGACCACCGGCATTCAAACCCTGGTGCAGATGCATGGACTCGTGGACCTGGTGCGGCGGTTCGGCTGCGTGCCTCCCGCGGAGATTCTGGACCCCCCCAGCTATAAAAAAATCTACAACGATGCTTTGCTGGCCATGGTCAGCCAGCGCATCGAAAAGCTGCGGCGCGGCGAACTGTCGCCCGCGGATTTCCAGATAACAAATGCCGCGCCTTTGCTGCACGCGCTTCGCGAACGCTCCGTCAAACTGTATCTGGCCAGCGGTACGGATGTCGCCGACGTGCGTGCCGAGGCGCAGGCCATGGGTTATGCCGACTGTTTTGAGGGCCGTATCTTCGGCGCCGTTGGTGATATCAAGGTGGAGGCGAAAAAGATAGTGCTGGAGCGGCTGATCCGTGAACATGGCCTGGCGGGAGCGGAGTTGGTAACCTTCGGCGACGGGCCGGTGGAGATTCGTGAAACCCGGAAATGCCATGGCGTAACCGTAGGCGTGGCCAGCGACGAAATCCGGCGCTGGGGCCTGAACCCGGCCAAGCGCACCCGGCTGATCCGCGCCGGCGCGGATATGATTGTCCCGGATTTCAGTCAACTGCCCGCGCTGCTCCGGGTGCTGCAACTAAGTCCATAACGCACCAGTCGAGGAGAATTTATGCTGGTGGAAAATCCAAAAATTCTGAGCGCGCAACAGATGCGCTCCGAACGTGACCGCCTGGTTGCCGCCGGCCGGAAACTGGTGTTCACCAACGGATGTTTTGACATCCTGCATCGGGGGCATGTCACCTATCTAACCTTCGCCCGTAATCAGGGCGACGCCCTGGTGGTGGGGTTGAACACCGATGCTTCCGTGCGGCGAAACAAAGGCCCCAACCGGCCCATCAACAATCAGGAAGACCGCGCTTATGTTCTCGGCTCCCTGCGTATGGTGGACTATGTCGTGTATTTTGATGAACCGGAACCCAAAGACCTTATCGCCGCGATCCTGCCACAGGTGCTGGTCAAGGGCAAGGATTGGGCGCACTATGTCAGCGGGCGGGAGGTGGTCGAGGCGCACGGCGGCCGGGTGGTTCTGGCCGATATGGTCGAAGGCCGCTCCACCACCAACACCATTGAAAGGATCGTCCAGGTTTACGGCAAGAAAGGTTGAGCGCTTATGGCCAAACCGATCGTGGTGACGGGGGCGGCGGGTTTTATCGGGCGTAACATTGTCGCGGGGCTGAACGCCCGTGGCTTCGATCATATTCTGTTGGTCGATGGGCTGGGCCAGCAGAATAAATGGCGTAACCTGGTGGGCTTGCGCTACGAAGACCTGCTGGATCCGGAAGCCTATCTGCACCAGGTGCTGGCGGAGAAAGCCCCGCCGGCCGAGGCGATCATTCATATGGGCGCCTGCAGCGCCACCACCGAGCGCGACGCCGATTACCTGGTGCGGAACAACTACCAATACACACGGCGCCTCTGCGAATGGTGCCTGCGCCACGGCGTTCGGTTTGTGTATGCCTCCAGCGCGGCGACCTACGGCGACGGCAGCCAGGGCTACAACGATGATGATGCCGCCACGCCGACCCTTAAACCACTGAATATGTACGGGTATTCCAAACATATGTTCGACCTCTGGGCGCTGCGCACCGGCTTGTTGCGGCAAATCGTGGGGCTGAAGTTTTTCAACGTGTATGGCCCGTACGAAGATCACAAGGCCGACATGCGCTCCGTGGTCCACAAGGCCTACGGGCAGATTCTGCAGACCGGCCAGGTGCAGTTGTTCAAGAGTTATCGCCAGGACTATGCCGATGGCGAGCAGAAACGCGACTTCATTTTTGTGCAGGATGCGGTAGCGGTCACACTCTATTTTCTGGAACACCGGGAAATCGGAGGATTATTTAACTGCGGCACCGGCCTGGCGCGAACTTGGAAAGATCTGGTCACGGCGGTGTTCACCGCGATGGGGCGTCCGCCGAATATCCAGTTCATCGAGATGCCGGAAGCGCTGCGCGGCAAATACCAATACTTCACCCAGGCCGAAACGGCCAAGCTAAGGCGCAGCGGCTATGCCCGGCCTTTTACCACGCTGGAAGACGGTGTGCGCGATTACGTCACCAATTACCTGGCCGCCCAGTAAAGCGCCGCACCCCGAACCTTCCGTCCCAGCGCCGCGTAGCCGCAACCAACGGTATAGCCCCCGGCCAAGCCCCCATCTTTACCCCATTTGAGAAGTTCGTTCGAGACCGGATGTCCGCGTTACATTCCCACCCGGCGGTGTGACGGACCAGTCGGCGCAGCGTGTCCGCTGCCGCGGGGTAGGGTCGGCGGCGGGGTGATGGCGGGTAAAGTTGGCGTGTGGGGCGTGCCAAGATCGGGAATTATTTGGAAATTCATAAGTGGCGGCTGCAAAGGGATTTATGAGGCGTGCCAAGTTTGCCAAGTTTGCCAAGTTTGCCAAGTTCTCACAACATCCTGTTGGTCATGTGGTCGGCGTGGCAGGGCCGCGGAGAGAAAAGGAAAAATTCAAGGAAAATCCGCGAAGCACTGTTTCGCTGGCGTATTATTGTTTCTTACTTTTCACTTTTGGCTTAAGTCTCCACGTTCGGGGGGGCAGTATTGGGTTGTCAAAGAACGGGGGCCGGCGAGCAACGGAACCCGGGGCGGCGCTGCGCTCTGCCCCGGTGGGCCGCAGGTCGCCGTGGGCGACTAAACTGCTCCGCCCGGGGGCGGACTTGGGGGTAGGCGGCGTGGCGCTCTGGCCGGGTCCGCCATAGCCGGGTCCGCCGTTGGGCGGATTTGGAGCGAGGGCCGACACCCGCGGGTGCGGCCGAGGCCGCGACTATGAAGAAGCTGTAGGCGGGGTGCGGGTACGATAATGCGATCTGGGTTGTGGCCGGGTGCGGCGGTGGGCGGAGCGCGGCGTGCGTGTGGCGCAGCTTCCAGCGTGCCAGGGTCCACCGGGGCGAGCGCGACGCCAGCGCCACCTACGGACCCCGAAAGATTGCCGTGCCAGGCATTACACATCTTCTTCAATATTTTTACCTGTTAATATTTTTCTCTTGACATTTGATTTTATGGGTTGTAACCTTTCCTGCGCATCAATCTGAATGTCCCGTCCGGGGATGTTCGCAAGGGGTAGGATGGACGGCTGCCGCGGTCGAGCGGGCGCGCCCAAGGTTGGCGCCTTCGCCGTGGTGAAGCCGAATAAACATATGTAGGAACGTAAGTTGGCCTTGGGCAGGCCGGCTGTGGGATATGGGGTGTCATGCCTCGTGTGCCGAAAGGGAGGCGCATCATGTTTCTACAAGCCCTGGCGGAAGAGGTCGGTCGGTCGTTTCTGGCGCTACATGCCTGGCGGCGGCGCAACAATCAGAACCACAGAGTGACCGTGTTAAAAGTCAAGCTGATTGGGACGTATTTTTCAGGATAAATTGGTCCCAGGTTTTATGTTGTTTCAACATACTGTTAAGTAGGATTAAAAGCTTCCTCATACAG
>JAJYFE010000125.1 GCA_021785435.1 Planctomycetota bacterium | reverse complement strand
CCGCCATTACTCTGCCCGTACGTGATCATCGACTGGATGATCCCGCGGATATTGGCCATGCAGACCGCGCGGTTGGCCAGTTCCCGGGCTTTGGCTAACGCAGGTAGTAATATAGATATCAAGATAGCTATTATCGATATCACCACCAGCAGCTCGATCAGGGTAAAGCCCAAGGCGCCCCGGAAACGGCGTCGCCACGACCGGAATCCGGCGCGGCTGACCAGGGATTCCAGGTCGCCATAGGCCCCCAGCTCCCGGGCCAAGCTCAGCACCATGGAATTCAGCAGCAGGGCCACATAAGCAAACAGCCAGGTAACCGGGGACAATGCGATTTCGGCTACGGATTGGATGGTTCGATACACTCTCATCAGAATCTCCTTTAAAAGAGAGCCAGTGGATTTCCTTGACACGCCAAGACCGACCACGTTCGTGCCGCACGCGGATAGGATACGTCGATGCGCTTTCATGGAAAACTCCTTACAAAATGAAATACAATAACCGAATCGCCGCTCCGGCAACGATCCACGCGGGAAACCGCAACGAAATTGAGAACGTTGACGCATCATAAAAGACGGCTCCTTGCCCAAACCACACACTGTGGTCTTGCCGACGGTTAATCATAATCCATCGGCGGAAGCCGATGATAACCCCAGGTTGCCTTGGATTATCTTTTGTTGCCAACGCGCCAATACCCCTCCAGCACGGGTCCGCGCTTTACGCCGCAGCGCCGTCAGTATACACTCCGACCAACGACAGGGAATATTCGATGCCCACGTGGTTTTTGGAAGATTACGCCGCCGTGCTTCTCGATTTCCAGAGATTCCGCTGGATGGGCAGTTTGGTGGGCGGCCTGGATGACGGCGCGGCGCCGGATACGCACCGCGCGCTTTGGATGCGACGGCATACGCACCATCACCGTTTTCGGGAGGTGATGGTCGGACTCTCCGGCCAGGGCCGATACGGTTGCAGGGGGCGCGTCTACCCGGTTTCGCCCGGGACTATCTTCCTGTTCGATGCCAATGAAGAGCATGATAGCTGGTACCCGACCTTTGGTCCGCCCTGTTGCCATCTATGGCTCCACGAGGCGCTCGCCACTGATAGCTCGTCCCTGTTCTGGAACATCTGCGAGGTCCGTGACCATTGCTTTGTGCGCTCGCCGGCCACCATGCCGCTGGCCCTGGTGCGCTTGCCGGGCGTGGACCAATTCTGGCGAGGTTGGGACCTGCTGCGATCGCGCCGCACGGACGCTGTGGAGCGGGGCCAATTCTTTATAACGTTTTGCACACTGATCGTTGATCTATATAAGCATCTGGCGAACCCGCCGGCGACCGGGGATGCGGGGACACAAGGCGGCCGCGACGTGGTGGCTGGAATCGCACAGGTAATAAAACACAATCTTGGCGGGGATCTGTCCCTGGCCCATTTATCCCATCTGGCGGGATACAATAAATTTTATTTTCTTCGCATGTTCCGGAAATACCAGCAGTGCTCGCTGGGGGCCTATATTCGGCAGCAAAAACTGCGGAAAGCCCAGGAGCTGTTGGGCCAAGGCCTTAAGACGGCGGCGGTATCTGATGCGCTCGGTTTTGCCAACCCCAGCGGATTCTGCCGATTCTTCAGACAACAGACTGGCAAAAGTCCATCGGCTTACCTTAACCCGGATATTTCACACTAACCGCTCCTGGCGCGCCGGGACTAAGATCGCCAAGGCGGACGATCGCTCACGCGGAGAGGCGGAGAACGACGATTTACCTCCAAGGACACGAAGGAGCACGAAGGGGTTTCTCACGCGAAGACGCGAGGGTGCGGAAAAACCTTTATTCACCGCAGAGACACAGCGAACCCAGAGGCATTTTAATAATCTTTCAGAACGAATTGCCTTGGCGGCCTCTGTGCTTCTGTGGCGAAATCGTCATCCTTCGCGCCTTCGCGGCTTCGCGTGATATCGCCGCGGTATTCCTTGGCGTCTTGGCGCTGAAATATTACGGCTAACCCCAATTTTTCACCCCAGGGACGCCGAGCACACGGAGGTGACGCGGACCGGCAACCGGTTGGCGGAACACCGCCCCCCCTTACCTGATTGCGGACAAGGCCTACGACCGCGACACCCGCTGAGAGCTGGTCCGCGCCCGGGGCCGTATCGCGGTCGTTCCCATTCGGGCCGGGCGCACGGTGCGACGGCGCCTGCCGCGGTGCCAATACCGCCGGCGTAATTGGGGCGAACGCTTTGTTAATCGTCTGAAACATTTTCGTCGGGTCGCCACGCGCTACAAAAAAACGCCCCGCAACTTCCCGGGGTTGATCCAACTGGCCTTAATCCTCTTCCGCCTGCGGAGCGGCCTGAATGTCAACACGCCCCAGGAATCCCGGGTTTTTCGTGCATTCCGTACAGGCGGTTTACCTACCCATGGCGGGCGGTTCAAAATCTGCGTTCCGCCGAGGCTTGTCTTTCCACGCCGGCATCAGGCAGACTCTCCGCACGCGGCCGTGACCTTGCCGTCTGGCGGACGTCGTAAAGTGAAGTGAGCGAACGATATATCTGGTCGCGTAGATCGGCCATGCCAATCGCTGCAAGCACGGCGGTATCGAATTGGATCCGGTCCGTGGCAGTCAGTTCATCCGGCAGATCCAACGGAGGACGTCGCAACAGCGGGTCAAAACACTCCCTCACGTTGGCCGCCGAAGCGATGGAAAAACGCGCCGGATCAAGCATATGTAGAGACTGGGCGAGCTTGGTGGCGTTGAGATCAAGTACGCCGAGGCCTCGGCCAAAGCCTGCCGCCTCAATCAGGAACATGCCAACCACGGAATTGAGAAGGGCATGGCAAAGCCCACGGTCTTGATTCCGCCCCGCGTGCGATGAAAGACGTATCAGCCGTTGGTTGACGAAAGCCCGTTTGGCGAGACGGTAGACGCTGAGCCGTTTATCCGGATTCATGGACAACGCAAAATCGGCCAGTGTAGCCGGCTTCATTTCGTACCAGAAACTCCCGCTGCGGTGCAGCGCCTCCGGGAGGGGGCGGCCCTTTTCGTTTGTGGCCCGCGCAAATCTACCGATCCATCGCAGCGCGCCGCGTTTACCCTGGCGGCGTAATTCTTCCAACGGCAACGTGCAACAGAACGCCTTGCCCGTAGGCCTTAACACCAACCCGGCGGCCGTCCGTGTTGTCTTCACGACGGACCGCAGGTACTCCGGTTCTATTCCGTGTCCCGGCGCCGGGTAGAACAGGGGGTCCCAACCGCGCCGTTCGCCCCGGTTGATCTCGAAAAGCCGGTGGGCCGGGACAAGCAACCCTTTGAGCCGTTCCACGAAGCGCAGGTCCGTGAAAAACGCGGACCATCCCACACCCCGGCGTTCAAGTTCGCTCGTTACGCCAACGGTGAGGGTTTGACCCGTCAGGCGGTCGGCCTGTGTCGGCGCCGACGACGCCGAGGCAAGGATACGTTGCGCCAGGCCGTTCACGCCACCAGACCCGCGCGCCCAATCTTCCAGACGCTCCAACGTCCAGAAGAAATTGATTGGTTCATCCGCCCGAGGGTCTCCGATGACGTCACGTTTTTCGAGCAGTAACAGATTCGTGACCACATCGCTATTGGCGAACCACCGGCCCGCCGCGGACGCCACCACGGCGCGTATCTTAAACCGGCGCAGAAGAATCGTGCGGAATCGTCTGGCCCAATTGGTGCCGAGAAAGGAGTTCGGCACCACGGCGCCGAGGTGGCCGCCCGTATCGAGGAGGGTCCAAAAATGGCTTAGCAAGTAAGCAAAGAGGTCGCTTTTGGTGTCCAAACGGTCACCGTCATCGGTCCTGCGGGGCGTCATACTTTGGGCAAACCGTTGGGCGGATGGATTGAGTTTCGCCACGTCCTCGAATCGTACGAATGGCAGGTTCGATATCACGGCGGACATCCGGGGCAACCGTACCTCCACTTGGCCGCCCCCGTTCGGATCGACGAGTCTAATCGTCGCGCCGGGTTTTAAATCGAAGGCATCGGTGCGGGATACATGCAACACGCGCCCCATATTGGCCGGATCGGCCAGGGCCATTGTGCACAGTTGCAGGGGCAAGAAGAATTTGTCGCTCGCCCAAGTCGTCTCCGCGGCCTCGGACGGTCGTAATCCCACCTCCTTTTTTAGATCGAATATCGCCCGCGCGATCGTTCCCGTACCGCAACACGGATCGATCGCATGGGCCGTGCGATCCTCAAGTGCGATTCGCGCCAGCAATTCCGCCAGTGGTTCCGGGGTGGTGAACTGTCCCGCGAGCTTCTTACGTAGCCGTTGTACACCGGCCTCCATCGCCTCGCGCAGAATGGATTGGGATAATCGTTCTAGATGGAAATCCCCGAGTAACCTATGGAAAGCGACGATTCCATTCCACGTCTCGGCATCCACCTGCCGTTGCCCCGGCGCGGACTGGAACACCGCCATAAAGTCGCAAAGGGTGGTTATCTCCCCCAAAATCTTTTCCGCCTGCGTTACCGGTGTGCCCGCCCGAACGGCATCCACTTTAAAGGCGGCGGACTGAAACGCCTTCAGGGTGTGGGCGAAGAAGAATTTAATCAGCCAATTCAAAATATTAACTCGTGCCAGGGCCTCCATCGCACCGTATTGCGGAAATTCGCCACTGTTGGCAGTCCACCACAAATCCGCCTCGGCCTGGAGCGATGCGCTGCGCCGGAATTCAGCCCGCAGTTTCCGGGCGTAACTGGGGCCATACCGGTTCGCGAACTCGGCGAAAAAATTCTCGCGCAGGAATTTGGGGACACCGGAAGTCCGCAGCCGTCCGGTATCGAAGAAATCGTTCAGATCGTCGAGTATCCGGTGGAGCAACGAAGTCCACAAATCCCGCCCATTCTGCACGTCGTCACGACGAACCAAGGCGATTCGCGGCCAAGAGTGAGTCGGGACAAAATCGCCTCGGTCGCCTCGAGCGTACATCACCGCCTCAGCTGCATTCCAAACCAGGAAGCTGTTCAGGCTAAGAAGTTGGGCTTTGGTGCGGGCGTTCGACAGCAGTGCCCCTTCGGTGATAGGAGTGTCCGGCAGTTTGAGCTCCCAGCCCTGGAGAACCTGGCCCCCGACGCTGTCGCCAAAAAGCAGAACATCGGGAAAAAGGGTGGCAGAACCGGCGCCAACTGTGTATTCACCACCGGCACGTCTCACCGGCCTCTGCCTACATGCTGAATAGGCATTGATCTCGGCGATCACGTCGATGGCCCAGGAACGCTCGTTGTAGGTGATGTTTCGCCTGCGCATTCATCTCCTCCACACGACCCCGGCCGTCACGCCGGGCGACTGTAATTGCGGATGAAAGCCCGCGCTGCGCAACCCCCAGGGTCAGCCAGGCGGCGGCGAGGCGCTGGGTGGCGAGGTCAAAATAGTCAATATGTTGTCGTTTAAAAAGCTGGACATCCTCGTTCTTCTCAATGCCACAGAACCGTCGCCCTTCGAGCAGTGCCGCCACCAGGAAACTGCCGCTGCCAAAGGCGTTATCAAGCACGGTGGCGGCGGACTCGGTGTAGGTTCGGATCAGGTACCGGCCAAGTTCCACGGGCTTCTGCGTGGGATGCCAGACCGGCCCTTCGCTCTCCGCGGTTTTGAAATAAATCACATCGGTGGGAAAGCGGCCCCCGGAGCTTTTCACCCGCGCGGGGAGAAAGTCGCCGTAGCAACCAGAAAGTTGATCCTTCCTGACGCCCTTGTCGTACGGCACGCCATTACCCATCTGGGGATGATATCTCGGCTGCCCCGGCGCGAAAACGCAGATATCCTCGTGCTTTCGCAAGGGTTGCCGCCTGGCGTTAAGAAAATTCGTCGGTTTAGATTTTTCCCACACCCATTTGTAGCGAAACCACTTTTCATTGGAGACAATCAGACGAGCTGTAAACAGTCCGTGTGAAGTGAGCACCACCACGCCGCGCGGTTTGAGGATGCGGCGGTAGGCGCACCAGAGCGCCTCCAGATCTATTGGGCAGTCCCAAAGGTTTTGTGTTGTTCCATACGGCAAATCACAAAGCACCATGTCGATGCAATGAGCAGGGAATCGCCGCATTACTTCGAGGCAATCGCCTTCGAAAAGTGTGCCGGACAAAGACGGGGGAGCCGACCGTATATTCACTGGGAGTGGTATCGCGTCCAGCCCAATATCTTTGGCCACCGCGTTGAGATTAGAATCCGACATCCGTGCTCCAAGGGCCGCATCATGGGCCAAACGAAATGTTAACGTGGCCGCGGGATGCGATCAACCCTGGCTGAACATGGTCTGTTTTTTTACTCCCCGTGCCACAATCCATAAAAATCTTCGCACCGTGCGAAGATTTTTATTCGGCACGAAGATCCCGATGTTCGGCGGAGCGTTACCCCCGGCGACCCGCGCTGGGCTCTTCGTGTCTTTCCATTCTGGCTCGGGTCTACAACTCCGCCGTGGCTTGGTAATACCAACTCCGGGCTATTCCGCCTCCTGCCGCAGGACGGCAACGAATCCTCCATCGCACCGTTGGATGGCCTCACCGGAGTTACGCGGGAGCACGGTTATGGCTCGCACCATCCGCCATTCGGCGCCGGCTGGCTCGCCAAGAAAGCGGGCCAGCAGTTCCTGATTTTCCGCGGGATCGATGCTACAGGTACTGTAGACCAGGATACCCCGGGGTCTGAGGGCAGCCGCGGCCTGGCCGAGCAGCCGTAATTGCAAATCCCGCAAAGCGGGTCGATCCAGCACGGGCCACCGCCAACGGGCCTGTACGCGGCGGGCCAGCACACCGGTGTTGGAACATGGCGCATCGACCAGGGCGGCGTCGAAAAACCGCCGCCATCGGTCCCAGTTCACTTCCTGGGCCGGGCGAACTTGAATTGTGGTCAAGCCAAGCCGTTGGCGACGGAGCTCGAGTTGTCTGAGCTTGGCCGAGGCGATATCGACGGCGGTGATGTGTGCGGTGGGCAGCCCCCGGGCGATTTGAATCGTCTTGGTCCCCAGGCCAGCGCACAAGTCGAGAATACGCCAATGCTCCCGACGCTCGAAGGAGTGCTCCCGATAAAGGGAAATCAATTCCCGCCCGGCCAGGCCGGCGGTGGGGTCTTGCGGAGAAAGCAAGCCTTGGCCGACCAAGGTCGCCACGGTTTCGTTCCAGCCGTCTACGGCGACGAAATAACCCGCTTGGGCGTGCGCCGCTAATCCACTCTCGGCCGGTGGGAGCCAGCCGGGCGCGTCGCAACGCAGCATAACGGCAGGCCGCATGTTATCGGCCGTGAGCACGGTCCGAATGTCCTCGGGGCTTAGCCAGTCCAGGAACGCCTCCACCAGCGGTCGGGGATGGCTGGCCGCAGCGGCGGCCCAGGCCGCGAAATCATTTTCCGGATCCGGAAACACCTTCTTCCCGAGCCGCAGCTGCCTTTGATTATCCAGTGGCAAGGCATCCACCCGCGGCGTGGAGAGCGGCTCCGGCCCGACGCGCAAACGCTGCAGGCGACGCAGGACGGCGTTTACAAGACTGCCGGCATGAACGTGCCCGAACCGGCGCGCCAGGACTACGCTGGTGTCGATCGCCGCGTAATCCGCCACGCCGTCTTGCAGGAGAAGTTGAAAAGCTCCCAACCAAAGAATGGCGCGCAGCGGGTGCTGCAACTGTTCCAGGGGGCGATCCAGGCAAAGCCCGAGCAGATGATCCAACGTGCCGCGCCAACGGGTCACTCCCTGCACCAGATCGAAGGCGAAAGCCCGATCCCGCGCCGACAAGCTCGACCAGAATCGCCCCCCGCGTTCGGGAAGCCGTGGCGGGACGACGAGCTGGCGCCAGCGATCCAACAGTTCCACCGCCGCCTGACGCGCCTCCATGGCCATGGGCAATCCCCCATCAAAGCCTTTCAGCGTGGCTTCGGTGCGCCGTGAAATAAATTCGCCTGATCGGCCGGGCGGGACTGGGATTTCTCCATGACCGCCCGGGCATCGTCCACGAGTTCACCCAGATCCTTGAATTGGCGATAGACGGAAGCGAAGCGAACATAGGCGATCGGATCCGCTTTTTTCAGCCGCTGCATCACCTGTTCACCGATAAAGGCGCTCGGCACCTCGCGCTGGAATTGCCGCGCCACCTGGTCTTCCACCGCATCGACAATATGCGTGATTTCTTCCGCGGAAATGGGCCGCTTATAGCAGGCTTTTTGCAAGCCTTCCAAGATACGGTTGCGTTCAAACGGCACCCGCGAGCCATCTTTCTTGACCACGGTCAGGTGCACCACCCCTTCAATTCGTTCGTAGGTGGTATAGCGGCGCTGACAATGATCGCAGCAACGTCGGCGGCGGATAGCGTCACCGCCTTCGACGGGGCGTGAATCCAGCACGCGATCCTCATCGGTGGCATGGCAGTACGGACAACGCACAAGGCCTTTCCCGCGATCTGCGACGGCCAGCAGTTGATCTTCCGCGGTCGGCGCTGCGCCTAGATTATTCTTAGTGCCGGCAATCGTCAATTTGATGGCGGCCATGCGGCGTAAGCGGCAGAATCCTGGCGGCTTCTTACCGCAGCCGGCCGAAGCGGTAGGTGGACAGAAAAAAACGCCGTCGGGCGCGCAGGATCAACGCCATGCCGCGGGAGGTTGAATGCACGGCGCTGAAATCACCTGTCATGCGTGATGGTCCCAGCGCGTCCCGAAAATAACCGCTGGACGCGGTTAAGCGCAAATCGCCATTGACAATGGCCGCATGCATCACGCGGGCGTGGGCGCTGTTGAAAAGGCGCACCAATCCAGCACCCTGATACAGCCCCGCCCCCGAAGGGGTGAACACCAGGTATCGGAAGACGGCGTTGATGGCGGAAGGCAAAATTGGAGTCACGCCGGGAATCGGCCGCCAGAACACCGTGACGATTGCGATTTGTGTCACTTGGGCCGCAGGCCCCGACGTCCGCGGTACGGTCTGTAGGTAAAAGTGGTACGTGCCGTCGCGATCGACATAGTAGTAATTCCTTCGGAAATGGGGCTGGAGCATGGCCCCTGTGGAGGCCTGAACCGGTCTGATCCGCAACGGGCCAAACGAACGACAGCCCGTGGGCAGGAATGCGGCGAGGGATAACAACAGTGTCCCCCACCAGGCGCGGAACCTTGGGCGTTTTTCGATTTTCGACCTACACCACATTCACGGTGCGTCCGACGCGGCGCTTGCGATTCATCATCTGGCGGCCTTTTTTGGTTCGCATGCGGGCCCGAAATCCGAGCTTGCGGATTCTTTTGCGGCGGCTGATTTTATGGGGATAATGCACGTTTCTGAACTCCTTGGCGGATTAAGGCACGGTAACCAGCACGCTGGCGTAGGCCGTATTGCCTTTCGCATCCCGGGCGCGAATCGCAATACGATGCGGCCCCGACGCCAATTTCTCCAGGCGAGCGCTGAACGCCTCCAACGGCGCGTCGAACATGTTATCCGAAGCGCGGGCGGGCCGCCAGCGCCGGTCTGAATCCACCTGGACCTCAACCGCTACGATCGGGGAGAGGGTATCGTTGGCGATACCGGTAATCCGAACTCCGCCCCGGCCCAGCGCCTTCCAGCGCAAATGTTGAATCTGCGGCGGCGTATTCTCCACGAGAAACCAGCGGGTTTCGCGGGCTACGGCATACGTGGTCTGGGGCGTATTGTCGGGTGCATCCGAAACAATGATCTTGACGCGATAACGCCCATCGGGCAGTTGGCGCGTATTCCAATCATAGTGGTGGGCGTGGATATGCCGCGCTAGGTGAATCCACACTGGCACACCTTTCTGCCGGTACTGCAAACTGGCTTGCAGGGTATCGCCGTCGGGGTCATGGGCCGTCCACCGGAGAACGGCATGATGTGGATGGGTTGCTAAAAAATGGACCCGGGCGGAAGTAATGCGCGGCGGCACGTTGATCTGCTGCCAGGAAATAACTGTGGAGCGAACCACCGGCGAAAGGCCGGCGGGCGAGCTTTTCAGATTGAGCCGAAATTGCAGATAGCGAGCTGCCGGGCTGGATATCCGCCGATAGGTGTTGGCAGGAATTGGAGCGGACCAGGCGCTCCAAAACCGCCGCGCCAACCGCACCGAGGCCGTATTGCCGCTGCGCGTCTGAATGGTGACGGAGGCGCCGTGGGGAAGATTGGCTCGCACATGCGCCGCGCCCCAGTCTGAAGGCAAGTTAGCGTCCTGCACCGCACTGAGGTATCGGCCGGTGGGGCGGGTCTGGCGGGACAACTGATATACCTGACCTTGGTTGGCGGTGCCCAGATACACTCGACCGTGCGGGCTTACAGCCAAACTAAGAATGTCCGATTGTTTCAGGCGTGCCACCAATGATTCCGTCTGCGTAAATGGGTTGTAGAAAATCAGCCGGCCATGGTCGCCCGTGCCCAGCATCAACTGGTGGTGGTAATAACGCATCGCCAGCACCATGTCCGGCACGTGCAGCAGGGTGACGGTTTGTCCGTTGGCGCTGATTTCGTAAACCGCGTTCCCCGGCGGAGCGGGACCGGCTGCGGGTGGCGCCGGCAAGGTCCCCGCTGGGGCGGGCAGTGTGGCTGGAGCGGAAGCTGGGGTAATGGGGCTGGGGGTGGGGACCGCGAGGATCGCTTTGTGAGCGGGCTTGTGGGAAGGCTTGCCTGCCGGTGGTTTGACGGGTACCCGCACCGCCGAGCCTACCGAGGCCGGCCGGCCATTGGGTCGGACCTGCGGCTGGAAAACACCGCCAGCGAGGCGGGCTAAATCGGGGGATGCGGTGGCTGCGTAGATATCGCCCGCCGGGTCGAGCGCCAACGAAGCGATTTCCGCATGGCCGGTGGATAGCAATACGAACGACGCGCCCGT
Organism: Planctomycetota bacterium; assembly: GCA_021785435.1. Taxonomy (GTDB): domain Bacteria; phylum Planctomycetota; class Phycisphaerae; order WQYP01; family WQYP01; genus JAKCCC01. Next base: position 2,400 of record JAJYFE010000125.1, on the reverse strand, counting down.
GAGCGGATTCAGGCGGATGACCAAGCCCGGATCATCCGTGCAGGCAAGCACCTGGCCGCCCTTGGTTACGGCCAGGTTCATGACATTATGCGCCCCCGTCTCAAGTAGCAGCTTCGCCGGTCCGCGGGGCGGTACCTTCCAGATTTCTCCATGGGGACCGGTGGCCAGAATGATGGCGCCGTCGGCCAGAGCGCGAATCGCCCAAATGTAGCGAACGGATGGCGCTGCGAAGAGCGGTTTGGCCCGAACCTTTCCTGCCGCGGCGGTCAACCGGACCAGCTCGCCGCGGCTCCCCGCCAAGCTCGCCAGAAGGCGTCCCCGGCGATCCATCGCCAAAGCCAGCACGCGGGTTTCGGTCGCCGGCGGCGCATAAAACACGGTGATTTTTCCGTGGCGTATCCGATAAACCTTGCCACGCGGTGACGTGCCGAAGTAGGCGGTTCCGTCGCGAGCTGCAAGCACAGTGTTGACGAACCGAAAGTCGCTATGCGCCAGCAAAGGCTTCAACCGACGGCCCAGGGCCAATTGGCCGTAGTTGTTGACGACGGTTCCGCGAAAATGGCCGCGGGCGTAACTCGCTTCGCTATTAAACTTCCACTGCCGTGGGTGTACGGCCCGGACGTTGGCGTCGGCCCCGAGCATTACCATGGCGGCCAGTATTGCCATACGCAGCGTTTTCGATTGGTTATGTAGAAATTCCAGTTGTCGCGCCACACCGTCCAGCATATTTACTCCAACCATGGTCCCAAGATATTTTCCAGCCCTACCAGCGCTCACGGACCACCTGGCGCGCCAAAAGCCGCCGGAATCGACGGATCGTGGGCGGCGGGAGGCTGCGCAAAAAAGCGCTGATGAATGCGGTGTCGAACCAATATCTCGAAATCCTGTCCGCCCTGCTCGACGACCGCCCCGGCCGGGACGCTGACCAGGACGGAATTGAACAACGGATAGAGGGGTTGGGCGGGATTACGGGTCAACAGATCGATCCGGCTCGCCGGTAAATTCGGCTGTCCCGCGTTGGCGGTAGCCACGCCATGAGCATTTGCGATCAGCCGCGCGTAGATGCGATTCTGGCGGTAAGACAAAATATGCCGTATATCACGCACCAGGCTGCTCAAATTATCGGGAGCGAAACGTTGCGGAAAGTACCAGGTTTCCTGCAGCAGGGCGGCGTCGGCGGAACCGACCATCAGGCGGTAATTGCCAGGGGGGGTATTCCGCGGCACCCGCAAAGAAACCGTTACCAAATGGGTCCTGCCGCGATAACGCTTCAGGGCCACCCGGCAGGTCAGGCGATGCCCCGGCGCTACGATATGGTGCTGCAGGACTATGGATGTGATGAGGCCGGCGTCGCTGTGCCGATGCAGAGATACATGCAGATTCACCCGGCTCAAGCGGAGATTACCAAACGGGTTATGCAGCAACAGCGCTACCGGCAGGAGCACCTGATTGGGCTGAAAAAAACCGGTGGTGGCCAGCTCGTCGATAGGCAGATGAATACGCCCCAAAGCGGCCATGCCGTGAATCCGTACCGTATAATTGCCGTGGTGACCGATGACCTTTCGTTGCGAATCAAGGCTTCCAATTAAAGCCGCACCCAAGGCCATCATGGTGGAATGGGGGTTAGGATATAACTGGTAGTGGAAGTCGCGGCGCCAGGCTGGATGGTGGTATGCCACCTGGATGTCGATCGGCACCGCCGGGGGCGCAGCGCCGAGCGTGCCGACGATCCCGGTTTCCTGGTCCATGATCAGGCGCCCCTGCAGCCCCACCGTTGAACCCAGTTTAAACGATGCGCTAAGACTGGGCACCACGGTGTAGATGTAAGCGCCGCTGATGGGCAGGGCCGTCGGTCCTTCGGCGAAAAACCGATGGCCGAAGGCCCAGATGGTGTGGTTAACAACGTTCGTGACTGTGCCGATCGCTCCCACATTCATGTCGCCGGTAAGCAGCGGCACTCCGATCGCGGCACCCGGCTCCAGCCGAAACGCCTGCGGGGTTAGCGTTTTCATTCCGCCGAGCCATCCGCTGGGCGCGCCGGCGGCGCCGGCGGCAACCGGGTTTAAGTCACTGCCGCGCAGACCATCACGCAGATAACGCAGCACCGCCGGGGAGCCACCGCCGACTTCCAAGGGCGAACTCAACGGCTGCAGGCCGAAAAGCTTCGGACCGTCCGCCACCGAGGTGAAATGCCGCCGAAACGCCGCATCGTAAACGGGGCGAAGCCGGCCGCCTGGTCTGGGAAAAAGGTTTTGCGTTAACGTCGACCAGCCAGGCCAAGCGTGGGCCAGGGCGGAATGCTCCACCCAGGAGAGTCCAGCGGCGGCGGGCGGAGGCCGGCCGCGTTGGCCCGCCTTCGGCAGCGGAATGGCCAGCATCTGGCGGATTGGCTGCACTCCG
>JAJYFE010000008.1 GCA_021785435.1 Planctomycetota bacterium | reverse complement strand
GCGGCTTGTCAAGCCCGCGCCGAATGCGAATCTGCTCCCGGAAAGACCGGCCCCCACCAACCGCCCGCCCCCGGCGGCTCAGCTCAACGCGCGGTTACCCTCTTTGCGGAATCGCTGCGGTGCCGCGCCGGCGCCAGGTCCATTCGGGGGCGGCCGTAATGCGTGGTTCATCGTGGTGACTCGAAGCTCCGCTCCGGTGGACACACTCCGATCTACCGTCCTCCCGCCGCTGCGATGACGCGGGCGGTACGGCAACCCACGACACGTAGAATCATGCCGGCTACCCATGAAAGGTTCTCCACTGTCAAGCCGCTTGCGGCTTAGCCCAGGTCTGCGGAAGGTCGCCGGGGTGACTGCACTGCTCTGCCTCCGCGCGGACCAGGGCGGAGTACAGGACCCGCCCCGGTGCCCCGCCCATAAAATCGGGCCACTCCCGTCCCTTCCCCCACTCTCCAGGCAACCCTTGACAAAACGCCCCCGCGGAAGGATTATGGCGGCGTCAAATTGGATTCACATAACCACGAGGCGCCTTGGGATGAGGTCACCACGGATGAGGTGGTCACATCGGGAGAAATTGCCGGTGCACGCGGTGCATGGCGTGTCACGGGCGGGCCACTCTTTGGTGCGCGTGCGGCATGATCGTTCTTAACATCTGGCACAAAGGCTGCGGCCGCGGCAGGCATGGGACGCGTAAACGTATTTTTGCCGCCGCTTTAGGTCTTCTGGCCAGGGCGATGCTTTGCGTCTTTGCCGGCAGCGCTCTGGCGGGGTGCTCAACGCTCGGAAACTATTTAAATCTGCGTAATTCGTTTCTAAATCCGTCGGAAGTAGGACGCTTCGATTTGGCCCATCCGTATGGGCGCGTCAAGCTGGTTACCTGGCCGATTTTGGATTCACTGGCGGTTAATGATCCGCCTCCGCATCCGTGGCGGGATTCCGTTTTGCCCACGGCGGCGGATCTGGTCGCTTCCCGTAAGCCGTACGTGCTGGGGCCGGGCGATGTGCTCACCATTTCCGTGTTTCAGTTGGTGGTGCCGGGCCAGGAATCGGTGCAAACGCGGGAAATCAACACGGATGGCACCATCGTCTTGGATTTCATCGGAACCATGCACGTCCAGGGCTTAACCGTCGCCGAATTGCGGGCCAAAATCGTGCGGCGTCTGATTTCCGGTGGCTTGATGAGCCCGCCGGGGCCGCATGAGCCCGGCCCGCAGGTCAATGTGGCCCTGACGCAGGCGCGGCGCAGAGTTTTTTCCATTCTCGGTGCGGTCAACCATGCCGGGACTTACAACATTATGACGCCGGACTTCCGCCTGCTCGATGCGCTGGCATTGGCGGGCGATATACCCATGCAACCTGGCATGCGGTGGCTCTATGTGATCCGCGGCGAGTCGAGCGCCGCACACACGCCGCGCGCCGCAGCCAGAAAACCCGTGCCGCCCCGGCCCACCGCCAGCACACCAGCCAAGATCCTCGAAAACATCGCCCATGAGTTGGCCGCCCCGGCGACAGCGCCCCGCCGCCGCGCTGGCCCCGCTGCCACGGCCCCCACCGCTCCAGGACCCGCACCGGCTGCCACCGCCAGTCCGCCGGCGGATTCCGCCACCTTGCCGACCCGACCGGCCGCTACCCGCGCGCCATTTTATAATTTCGCCCACGCCGCACCGGTTCCCAAGCCAGGCGACCTTGTCATCCGCATTCCGTTGCAAAAACTGCGCCAAGGCGATCCGCGGTACAACATCGTGATTCGCTCCGGTGATATTATCAATGTCCCGCCGGTCCAACCCGCCTACTATTACGTCATGGGCAATGTCAACCGCCCGGGCGTCTACAGCATGACCGGCCAGAGAATCACCTTGAAAATGGCGGTGGCCGCGGCCGGCAATCTGGGCCCACTCGCTATCCCTCGTCGCTGCGAATTGATCCGCCGCATTGGCCGCAATCAGGAATCCATCATCCAGGTGAATTTACAGGCGATTTTTGATGGCCGCGAGCCGGACATCTTTCTGAAGCCCAACGATGTCCTCAACGTCGGCACGGACCTGTTCGCCTATCCGCTCGCCGTGATCCGCAATGGCTTCCAGGCCGCTTACGGCTTCGGCTTCACCTACGACCGCAACTACTATATCCAGCCCACGATCGTCCAGCCGTGACGGGCGTTACCATTCATCTTGGAGGATGGCTGTCCCGTCGGCTTGACTCCGCCGGTCCTGCCGTCCTCCCGCCGCTGCGATGACGCGGGTGGTACGGCAACCCACGACACGTAGGATCATGCCGGCTATCCCCGAAAGGTTCTCCCCTGTCAAGCCGCTTGCGGCTTAGCCCAGGTCTGCCGAAGATCGCGGGCGCGACTGCACTGCTCTGCCTTCGCGCGGACCGGGGCGGAGCGCAGCGCCGCCGCGGTGAACGTCGAACGAAAAGGCGCGGTCCGGCCGCGTCAGAAAAGGTCCATGAAGGCGAACAAAAGTGAACCGTATCACGCCGTAATAAGCGGCGGTAGGATGGTGGGAGTCGGATGTGCCGAGAGATCCCTGTCCGGTTCTGCCAGAGCGCGGGGGTGCGACTTCCCCACCATCTTGCCGGCGGCGTTTATGCCGTCCGGCGGCGCGTCCCCGCCACAAAATCGGTCCCCATCCCCGCTGCCGATCCCGTTGGAACCGGTTGCGGGCACGGTTAGGGGACGCCAGGAAATAACCTGTACAAATATGGCGCCGGGATTTTGGCCGCTGGCGCCATCCCCGCCCCGCCGGGGGCCTGGCCGCCCATCGATAGGCTGGTCTTGACCGAAATGAGTGCCTGAAATCTTTTGTGGCTGATGGCCGAAAAGGGGCGTAGCTCGCGTTCATAACCCCAATACCGTGCGCAGCGCTCGATCCACTGGCGCGGGTTCGGCGCACCTTCCGATGACCTTCTCAATCTCCCGGTCTTGGACAGTCGCAAGGTTGTCCGCGACCACCACGGAATCCTGTATAATCCCCATGTGTTTTCCAAGTTCGCTGTTTTTCGTCACGAAAACCCGCGTCGGACCGGTCCTGCCGACGTTGGATGTAATCATAGCGACGATCCGCTGAGAAAGTCCCAAGTATAAATTATCAGCCTGGACCACCAACGCGGGCCGTTTTTTATAGGTTCTCAGGTCAGAGTTGGGGAACCGCACCAAGACAACACTACCGCGATTAAAGTTCATCGTAGCCTTCCATGCCCGGAGCGTTCCAGTCCTCCTCAAAGCTACGCAGGCGCGCTCGCGTTTCCATCGCCTGTTCGCGCGACCAGCCCAGATTGCGGATTAACTGGCTGCTTGGCTCCGTTCGGATAGTCGCCACGGCGTTCCGTCTCAACTGCCCCTGTCGATACAAACTGGGCAATCTGGTTGTTGGTTCCGGCGTACCAAGGTTCACCCCGGACCTGTCGTGCACTCCCGTGTCTGGCTTTCCCTCAATCGCGGCCGCCTGTCTTTGTGCGATTTCCTCAAGTTGTGGGCGCGGATCCTCACCGAGTAATGGTGGGCAACGGGTATATGCGTCCGTGGCCGCCATATACGACTTAAGGCAGTCCGTGAACCAGTCCGTGAACACTGATACAGTTACAGTGGAGTAAGAATTCGGCTTCATCACGGACATTTCCGTCTGGGTCGAGAGTGCCCCTCCAGGCTGCGCTATCATAGAAAAAGGCGTGCCCACGATGCCGCTCGAAAAGCGTTCAGCCTCCAGGGGATAGCGATCTCGGACGGTTTCGCCAATTTCAGTCATTTCTACCTCTGCTTTAAAATACGATTGTTGATGGCGGTGACGACAGCCTGGATCGCCGCGCCGGCACGTTCACGATGCTCGGGGAGCTTCGATACAATTAGCTTTCCGATATCAAAGTATCCGCCAGCAGGCGCCGTGGGCGCCTGGTATTCTGTGTTATATGCTACGAAGATGGAGCTTTCACCAGCCAGAGATGGTTGAAGCGAAACCGTAATCTTACGGTCATCCTCCGTCGATTGAAGCTGTACGGCGCTGGCCAGGCTCCTGCCAATTGGAAACCCCAGTTGCATCTCGGCAATCGCGGTGGCCATCGTATCCTTTACGTTCGGAGCTTCGGTTTTGACGTGCTTCTGCGTGTTGAAGCCATAGATGGTACAGGGCGTCTCGGATAGCTTTTCGAATACCCGTGCTGCTACGTTCGCAATCCGCTCCCAAGTGGAGTCGGTATTGGTCTGGATAGTCCATCGGTCCGGAATGCAATTTATCGCAATCGCTGCCTCTGCGGCAGGAAACTGGAACTGCGAAACCATTGCCGTGATGAGCACCGATGCTCCGGAAAGGGTAGACTGTAGCTCGGCTTCGTCTATCGCGCCGATGGTACGATACCACTGGGGATGATGTATGCGCGGATTCATCGCCCCAACGATAACGATTGAAAAAGCATCCGCCGCTGTCGTCTGAATTTCCGCCACGCTCGTATGACCCCTCAGATTTTATGCGTGCTGCCAACCTATAGGCGGAACACCCAATACCAGAATCCGAGTGCTTCGTCAATCGATAACCTTATGGTAGGCAAAAGAGCTCCGGACCCGCCACCGAACCCGCAGCACCGGCCTTTGGGTCGCCGTAGCGAGTCGCCCGCGGCGACCCGGTGAGCAGCGGCGGAAGGGATACCCGAAAGCTAAGTGGTGACAAAGCACTTATCGCGGGATTTCTCCTGTCAAAGGTTTGGCCGGCAGGCCAGCCGTGCAGAACAACTTCTTCGATTTTCGGATAGCCGGCGCCCGCCAACGCGGCCCGGCGGCGCGGCGCAGCCACGACGCGCTCGGCAGGGGCGGCGAGCGAGACGGGGGCGAACGGGGCGGGTTCAGACGGGCGTTGCGACCCACAGCATGGCTACGGCGGCCGGGCCAGGAGAAATTCCAACGAATCTGCATCCGTGCGGCGGCGGCCGCGTCCAAGGCCTCGGCGCATGACCGGGCGGACGGGCGTCTGCTGGGACGGACGCGCGTGGCTGGCCGCGGGGCTTAGGTGGCATCGCCCGCGCCGGCGCTGGCGACGGCGGCGCCCGCGGCGGCCGGCGCCGCTTCCACCGCCGCCGGCGCGGTCTCCGGCGCAGCGCCGACGGGCATGAAGCGCAGCCCCTCACCCTGGCGGACGATGCGCACGAGGGTTACGCCTTTGTATTCGCCGCGAAGCAGCGCTTCCGAAAGCGGATCCTCCACAAATTGTTCGATGGCCCGCCGCAATGGCCGGGCGCCAAAATCGGGATTGTAGCCCTTCTCAATCAGGAAATCGCGCGCCTCCGGCGTGGTTTCCAGGTTTACACCCTGCTCCACCAGGCGCCGGGTGACCTTTTTGATTTCAATGTCGATGATGCGGTACAAGTCTTCGCGCTGCAGGGCCCGGAAAATGATGGTGTCATCGAGCCGGTTGATAAATTCCGGCCGGAAGAATTTTTCCACCTCGCGCAGCAGGCTCTTTTTCATATGCTCGAAAGTTTGCTCCACGTCCCGCTTGCCGTAGCCGAAGCCCTGAATGCCGCCGCTCTTGATCAGGTCCGCGCCGATGTTGCTGGTCATCACCAGGATGGTGTTCTTGAAATCCACCTGGCGGCCGACGTTGTCGGTCAAGCGGCCCTCCTCCATGATCTGCAGCAGCATATTGAACACGTCGGGGTGGGCCTTTTCGATTTCATCGAGCAGCACCACCGCGTAGGGCCGGCGGCGGATGCGCTCGGTGAGTTGCCCGCCCTCCTCGTAACCGACGTAGCCCGGGGGCGCGCCGATCAGGCGGCTGACATTGTGCTTCTCCATATATTCGGACATATCTATTTGTATCAGCGCCACCTCATTGCCGAACATGAATTCGGCGATGGCCTTGGACAGCAGGGTCTTGCCGACGCCGGACGGCCCCAGGAACAGGAACGTGCCCATGGGCCGGTTAGGATCCTTCAGGCCGCTGCGGGCCCGGCGGATGGCCCGGGACACCGCCCGGATGGCCTCGTCCTGGCTGACGACCGTCTTATGCAGCTCCTTTTCCAGTTCCAGCAGACGGGCGGCCTCGGCTTTCTCCAGCCGGGTCAGCGGCACGCCGGTCATTTTGCTGACCACTTCCGCGACCACTTCCTCATCGACCACGCCGTCGACTTCCTTGGCCTGTTCGCGCCATTTGCGCTGGGCTTCTTCCTTGTTGCGGCGCAGCGCTTCGGCCTGGTCGCGCAGCTCCGCGGCGCGCTCATACGCGGCGTTCTTGACCGCCTCATCTTTCTCCATTCCCAGCCGTTCGATTTGTTCCTCGATCTCCGCCAGATTGGGTGGCTTGCTCATGCTCTTCAGACGCACCCGCGCTCCGGCCTCATCGATGACGTCGATGGCTTTGTCCGGCAGACAGCGGCCCGTGATATAGCGCACCGCCAGCTCCACCGCGCTGCGCAAGGCCTCATCGGTGATCTGCACCCGGTGATGCGCTTCGTAGCGGTCGCGCAGGCCCTTGAGAATGTCGAAGGTTTCCTGGCGTGTCGGCGGTTCCACGATGATGCTCTGGAAGCGGCGTTCCAAAGCCCCGTCTTTCTCGACGTATTTGCGATACTCATCGAGGGTGGTGGCGCCGATGCACTGGATTTCGCCGCGGGCCAGCGAGGGTTTCAGGACGTTGCTGGCGTCGATGGCCCCTTCGGCGCCGCCGGCGCCCACCAGCGTGTGCAGTTCATCGATGAACAGCACCACGTTCTTGGCCCGCCGCACCTCGTTCATCACCGCCTTGATGCGCTCTTCAAACTGCCCGCGGTATTTGGTCCCGGCCACCATCAAGGCCAGGTCCAGGACCACGATGCGCTTGTCCGCGAGAATTTCCGGCACGCCGTGGGCCACGATCTTCTGCGCCAACCCCTCCACAATCGCGGTCTTGCCCACTCCCGCCTCCCCGAGCAGCACCGGATTGTTTTTCGTCCGCCGGCACAGAATCTGCACCACCCGTTCGATTTCATTGAGCCGACCGATCACCGGATCCAGCGAGCCGGCCCGGGCCAGCTCGGTCAGATCTCGCCCGAAAGAATCCAGAGCGGGCGTGCGGGACTTGCCCTTCGGATCTTTGCTTTCGCCGCCGCCCCCGCTGCCGCCCGGAGCGCCTTCGGACTCAATCCCGGCGCCCAGCAGATTCAGCACTTCTTCCCGCACTTCCTCCAGCTTTAAGCCCAGAATCTGCAGCACCTGAGCGGCGACGCCCTCCCGCTCGCGCAGCAATCCCAGCAACAGGTGTTCGGTGCCGATGTAGTTGTGACCCAGGTTGCGGGCCTCTTCAATGCCGTACTCCATCACTTTTTTTGCCCGCGGCGTTTGCGGCAGCTTGCCCATGGTCACCATATCCGGCCCGCTCTTGACGATCTTCTCCACCTCCAGCCGCACCTTCCGCAGATCGATATCCAGGTTTTTCAACACCGTCGCACCGACCCCGGTGCCTTCCTTGACCAGCCCCAGGAGAATATGCTCGGTGCCGATGTATTCGTGGTTGAAGCGCTGGGCCTCCTGGTTGGCCAGGGCCATCACTTTGCGGGCGCGATCGGTAAATCGTTCGTACATATCGGATTCCCAAGGGCCATTCACGGGCCCATGCTCATGATTCCGTGTCATTTTACGGAGGCACGCACGGCATAATCAAGTCGTGCTGGAAAATCACGTCCACGGGAACGCGGCCGCACGCCTGATTGTATTATCGGCGTTGGCGCTTCGGCGGCCTAAGTTTTTTCCGCTAAGGGCGCGACGCGCGTGCAAGGTGGCTGCCAGCTTTCCGGAGGGCTGGCCATCTTTGCGGGCCTCCCGTTCGCGTCCCGGCGCCCGGTAGCCGCCGAGGTCCCTATCGGCGCTGCGAATAACCCAAGCGCCGGCCCAGCGCCCGGCGGCCAGACGCCCGACTTGCGTCCCGGTCTGGCGGGATCGAGGTGGGTGGGGCCTGGCGTTTTCGCAGCGGCCACGCAGACATCGCCGGCTACAGGGCGCCCGATTCGCGCATGGAGCCGGTGCGTGTATGGCCTCCCGTCCGCGCCCCAGCGCTACCCGCAGATTTCGCCCCACCCCACGGAAACGCCCCCCAAGCCGATGCTTGCGTGTTTGGGTTGATGTTCCGCGATATACTTTTAGGAGGGCGGCTTCGGTGGATGCTGTCATGACGTATGCGGCGGGAACCCGGATCGGTGGAGCGGCGGTCTTGGCCTGCCTGCTGGCGGTGACGGGGCGGGGGCCATCCGTGCACGCGGGAGTTATTCGTATCGCGCCCGGAGCCAAGCTGATCATCCGCAGCGGCAGGAATCCTCCGATCATCATTCGCGGCGGCGCCCACGGTGTGATCCTGCCCGGCCCTCTGATGGTCGGTCCTGCCGCCGGCGCGCCGAATACGACCGCACCCCATTTTTCCCGTTTTCAAGTCAACGATTCCTTTGGCGCCCGCGATCAACTTCGCACCGCCGCGCATCTGCTGCACAATGGCCATCCTTTTCAGGCCCTGCGCCTTTATCAGCAGGTGGTGGAGCGGCGGGGCCGCAAGGTGATCGCCATCGGTCCGAATGCCTACCAATCCATCCGGGGCTACGTCTGGAATTTGCTGCTGAAGACTCCGGCCGTGGAATCGGGCGATTATGATCAGCTCTATGGCCGGCAGGCGCTCCAGGCGCTGACGGCGGCCGAAAGGACGCACCATTTGCGGGCACTGCTGGCCGCGTGCGAACGCTACTTGCCGTCGAGCGCTGCCGCCAAGGGTTTACGGCGGGCGGCCGAGGCGGAATTCGATCGGGGCCGCTTCGCGCTGGCCGCCCGGTTGTGGCTGCAACTCTGGCCGGAGCCGGCGGCGAAAGCCTGGCGCCCGCAGTTGCTGGATCACGCGGCGCTGTCCGCCTGGCTGGCTGGAGAAAAAAAGTTGGCCCGGCGTTTGCAACTGAAACTGCAGCGGCGGTACCCGCAGGCCCGGGGGTGGATTGCCGGCCGTCGCCGGCGGCTCGTGCCGCAGCTACAGGCAAGCCTGGCCGCCGACGCCTGGACGGGGCGGCGCTCCCCAACCACCGGAGCCTTCCGCTGGACGAGCTGGCAGGGGAACGGCTCTGGCGATACCGCTGCCGACACGCGCCGGACTCCCGACGCCATGCTTTGGGCGCGGCCCTTACGCGCCCTGCCCGTTCTGACCGCGCCGTCGGGCCAGCGGAACATCCAGAATCTGCGCCTGCAGGCCCGCTCGCACCTGGCTATTTTCGGCCTGCACGTGAACCTGGCCTCCGGGGCGGTCTCCGGTCAATTGATGTTTGAGTTTCCCACCTGTGACGCGGGAATTTTGTACCTCAATGCCATCGACCGCATTGAAGCGTGGGACCTTAACTCCGGATACTCCCGCTGGCGCTATCCCCGGCACCGGCGCCGCGCCGGCGATCGGCAGGCCAATCTTGCCGCTTTGAGCATGGGGTTGGATCAGTTTTCCTGCAGTCTGTCCCGGAATCGTCTGGTTGCGATCATTCGGATCAGGTCCGCCGCACCACGCCCCATCTGGACGATGTATGGCTATAACGGCATTTCCTCCACCGCGCTGGTTGCGTTGAACGCCAGAACGGGAAGGCTGCTGTGGCGCCAGCGGCTGCGCCGCCTGCTGCGCGGCGCCGCCGGTGACTTGGTCTGGCCCGCCTGCCCGCCGCTGGCCGGCCGGCGCGGCATCTTTCTGCCCGTGGTTGCGGCGCGTCCCGGCAGCGGGCAGGTTCAGCTGTTTCTGCTGCGCTTCAACGCCCGCAACGGCCGGGTTCAATGGCGCCGCTATCTGGGCACCCTTAGCGAACCGGTCTACAGTTTAAGCACTGTGGACATGGCGGCGGGTATGAAAGACTCTCTGATCTATCTCGTCACCGGCCAGGGCGCGATCCTGGCCGTAGGCGCGAATTCCGGAACCATTCGTTGGCTCCGCTTAACGGCGGCGGCGCACCGCCCTTTTCCCGGCATGTTGTGGAGCCAGGCCCAGCGTCAGAGGCCGTGGAAGATCAATCCGCCGCTGATTGACGGCGATCGCTTGATCGTGCTGGACACGCTGGGCGCCGGGCGTTATCGCGTCGACGTTTTTAACCGCTGGTCGGGCCGGCCTCTGGCCTCCTGGTCCCGGCGGCGCTGGGCGGATGCGGATTTGCTCTTAGGCGCCACGGGCGGCCGGCTGTACGTGGCGGGCCGTCGGGTAGCGGCGATCAACTTACATACAGGCCGGACGCAGTGGGTCAGCGCGCCGTTGTCCTCCAACGGCGCGCTGGCAGCCCGGCCATTTTTGACCAAGCATTATATTTATCTGCCGCTCCAGGGTGGGCTGTTGCGTCTGGTCACCGCCACCGGCGCCGCGGAAAAGCTCCAGCCCTGGCCTTCCGCCGATGGCCGCCCGGGAGCCCCCGGCAATTTACTGGTCACGCCGCACCTGGTGGTTCTCGCCAATGATCGCACGGTGGAAGCTTGCGCCGGCTGGCCGGACGTTCTGGCCTATTGGCGAGCCAGGATTCGAGCCGACGCCGGCCAACCGCAACCCTATTTGACCCTGGCCGCGGTGGCGTTCCGAACCGGTCATCGCAACCTGGCCCAGCGGATGATGCGGCACGCGGTGCAGCGAGCGGCGGCGGGCGCAGGGCCTTCCACCGTGGGCGGGCGGATTTTCGATATGTGCCTGCACTTGGGAAGGCAACTGGAGCGCCGCGGCGGTTCGTCGGGCGCTGCCGATGGGGCCTCCTTTTACTTCGAGCAGGCCCGGCGGGTTGCGGCCACTCCCCTCCAGCAGATCCGCTGGCGTCTGGCTATGGCCAGGCTTGCTCGGCACCGCCGCCAGCCCCGCCGTGCTTTGAAACTGCTGCAGGAAATCCTTGCCTCCAACGCCCTGCGCTCTACCCCCATCCGGTCGTCTGGTAATATTCTGCCGGCCGCGGCGGTCGTGGAAAATCTGATTGCCCAGCGCCTGCTTGACCGCTATGGCCGCGGAATTTATCGGCGCTACGAACGGGCGGCCGGCGCCCTGCTTCGCCGCGCCGGTACCGGATCGGACCCGGCGGATCTGCAACGCGTGTTGGCTGCCTATCCCAACAGCTCAGCCGCCACCACCGCCGCCTGGCGTCTGGCTGGCCTGTGGCTGGCGGCGCACCGATGGCGCAGGGTCTGGCCCGTGCTGTTATGGCTGCAAAGCCGCGTGAAGACACCGGCCGACCGGGCGCTTCTGCTGGCGGATCTGGCCCGGACGATGCTGGGATTAAAACGTTGGAATCAGGCGCTGGCTTTGGCCCAACGCGGGCAGATGCGCTACCGCCGGGAAAAGCTGCCGGGCGCGCCCCATTTTGCCGCACTGGCCCGGAGCATCGAGCGTGCCGCCCCACCGAACGCCTTGGCCCGCTGGCCGGCCCTGGCGTGTGCCCCGAGCCGCCGTCTGGTGGTATCCCGGCCGTTTCGCGGTACGCTGCTCAGCGCGGTGGATCCGAATCCGCACTTCCAACGTTATACCTGCATTTTAATGACGCAACCGGCGAACGGAGGACTGCGTCTGCTGGATCGAAACGCCTTCGGGGCGCTGCAATGGTCGGTGTTGATCCCGGGGGTGAACCGTCTGGCTTTGCTGGGCTACGAAGGCCCGCTGGCGTTGCTGGCCGCGCCGGATCGGATTTTTGCATTGAGTCTACGCACGGGAAAAACCCGGTGGACCATCACTCCCCGCGCGGTTCTAGGTTCGGCCGCACCCGCGGCGAAGCCCGCCCCGCTGCCGGCAGCGCCAGGGTTTCCCGGAGCCTTGGCCGGCGCGCCGCCCATGTTCAACGGCGGCGTTTTGATCGGGCCGGGCCAGCCCATGTTCTTTCAACCTCCGGGCTTCGCCTTCGCCGGTGGACCAGCCTGGGACACCCAGGCGCAGCAGGAACAGCTGGCGACGAAGCTGGTCTGGCGCCTGCGCACCGCGCTGGGGAGCAGCGTTTTCCAGCTCGTCCAGCTGTTTGCCGGCCGCTTTCTGATCGTGGCCGAAAACCGGGCCATGCTGTACCGCGCCGCGACCGGCCAGGCCTGCTGGCCCCGGGCCGCCATACTGCCCTCCGGAGGACCCGTCACGGCCGTTGCCGCTTGTGGTGATTTCCTGGCGCTGGCTCAGCGCACACCGATTACCACCGTGGCCTGGCTCGACGCCCACACCGGCCGTCGCAGCGGCTTGACCCACTTCCCCGGCCAGGACGGTCTGCTGTGGATGAAGGCCGGACCAGCGGGGACGCTTTACCTTTCCGGACTGGCCGCAGCCTTGGCTTATGATCCCGGCGGCACGGCGGCCCGCCCGCTGTGGGTGCGCCGCCTGGAGGATCCGTTTCCGACGGCGAGTCAACTGACCCTTTACGGTTTGCTTGTACCACGCCGACACGGATTGACCTGTCTGGATCCGGCCACAGGCCAGACTCGGTGGCGGCGCCGCGGCGGCGCGCAGGGTTTCTTGGTCAACGGCGGCGAACGTCTGGCCACGTTTCTGAACCGGGACAGCGTCGTGGTGATGACGTCCCGTACGCTGCAGGCGTATGGCATCCGCCGCGGCGCCGTGCGCTGGAGGGCCGCGTTCCTGGCCTCCCCGACCCCGGTCCTCGTCGCCCTCAAAATGGGCGACCCGGATCTGGCGGTCCTGGCGACGGGCGGATGGAACCAGGGACCTGTGGCCATGCGACTTTACCTGGTCGATCAGGCGGACCGGCACGGTCGGCTGGATAACGGGGCGCTGGTCTTCGTGAAGCGCCTGGTACGCTCGCGGGACAACGCCACGGCGCCGTCGGTGGCGCGCTGGGCACTGGTCCACCACGGTTTGGTGTTTCAGGTGGGCCAGCACGTGTTTCTATATAATCAGCGCCGGTGAAATGCTTACCTACCGCCGATTAGCTTGCAGCGCCGCGTTAGCGTTGGGTCTGACCGCCCCAGTCCTGGCCGCCACGCTGGGCGCTGGATGGCGCTATCGTCGTCCGCTGGAAGTCCGCTTCGCCGGCCTGCCACCGCCCGGAGGCCGTATCGCCTGGGCGCAGTTCTATACCAATCGCGCCCGCCGGCCACATGGCTCCGACCTGCGCGTGACCACTGCGGACGGCACCCTCATGCCCATCCGGCTGATGCGGGTACGCCCCGGCGACGATCTGGTGCGCCTCGCTTTTGCCGCGCCGACTGCGGGAACGTATGACGTCTGGTGGGGCAATCCGCATCCGGGCGCGGCGCCGCCGCGACTGCCCATCACGCGCGGCGTGTGGCTGCGGGTGTTTCCTTATACCCGCGGCCGCTGCTTCACCGGGCGCCAGATGCGCCGGGTGTTTCGCCGCACCCAGCCCGTGGAATCGTTCTTTGTGCCGAATATTTTCATCGGCTACGACCCGCGCGGCTGGAAACAGCGCGACGCGTTTTTATATCGTGGACTGCTGCATATCACCGTGCCGGGGACGTATGTATTCGCCTTTGATGTGCGAAACCAGGGTTTTGTCGATTTGGATCGCCGGCCGCTGCTGGTGAAAACCCAGCCCAGCGGCATGTGGGGCCGCGTCCGTTTCCAGCGGCGGGTGGTATTGAAGGCCGGTTGGCATCGTCTTCGCGCCGGAGCCTTTGAGTTATGGGCCCCGGCCGGAATCGCTCTGGACTGGCGGCCGCCGGGCCAGCGGCGATTTTCACCGGTGCCGCCGCAGGCCTTCGCGGCAGTGGCGCCAGCCCGCGTGGGACGATTGCGACGCATTGGGGGTGGTTATGCGGCTGATTTTACCGTGCGGCCCCAGGCCCAGATCTTCACTCCGCCGTCTTATTATCTGCAGCGCTACGCCTTTGACGCCCTGGTTCCAGCCAGTTTTGATCCGCGCGTGCAGTGGAGTTTTTCCGATGGTCAAACCGCCACCGGCCTGCGCTGCCAGCATATTTTCCTGGCGCCCGGCGTGTATACCGTGCGGGTGACGGTCCAACAGGCTGGCAATACTTTTACGGCCGCGCGCCGCGTGCGGGTTCGCTCGGAACTGGTGGCGCAATTCCCCTATCCCGCCGCGGATCCGGCGGTAGTGGTCGCCAAGCTGCTCAACACCTATCATTTGTCCCGCCTGACCGGCGCCGAACTGTACCGGGGAGTACAGTTTTTCCGACGTTACAACGCCTATCGCGGATTAACTCGCTGGGCCAAGGCCTGGGCCGCCTCGCCGGATCGACAGCCCCAGCGCCAAGTGCTCGCGGAGGCCGGGGCGCTGGTGCGCCGCGCTCTGGCGCGGAAGCATTATCGACAGGCGGCCAATTTATATCTTCTTGTCGCGCATAAGCCGATGGCCACCGTCGCGCAGGCCAACCTCCTGGCCCATTACGCCATGCTCGCCAGCGATTACACTTCTTCCGCCGCCTGGGCCTCCGCGACGCTTACCGGCTGGTCGCGGCAGCATCCCCACGCCGGCGCCGCCGTTAGGCATATCCTGAACACCGCCTTGGCTTATGCCGCCATCGCCCAGGGCCATGGCGCGGTGGCCGCGGCTTGGGTGAAAAAGGCGGCCCGCGAGGGCGCCCAACCGCCGCCGACATACCGCGACCGCGAAATCCGCCAAGGTGTCCTGGCCCGGAATGTGGAAAGCTACATTGACAGCGGAAACTTCCGCACCGCGGACCGCCTGCTGTACCAATGGGACATGGAGTTTCCGTCCGCGATTTTGCGCGGGTACACCCGCCTCTTGCGGGTGAAATTGCTTGGGCGCGAGCACCGCCCCTTGATCGCCGCCCATATCGCGGAACAATATGTCAGCGCCGAGCCGCATTCCTTTTATGCGGCCAAGCTGCTGGAAAAAGCCTATCAGGCGCTGCTGGTGGGCGGCGAACGCACGGAGGCCCTGCTGGTACACGCCAAGCTCACGCAGGACTACCCTGAGTCGCCTTACGCTAAGTAATCGGCATACTCCGCTCCCAGGCCGCTTGCGGCTTAGCCCTCCGCGCCCCGCCAAACACCGACGTTCCCCCGAAATGTAAAGGTTATTTCCTGACGGCCCCTTAAGCCGGCACCGGCCTTCAACCCGGTGAACAGCGGCGGACGCGATACCCGAAAGCTAAGTGCTGACAGCGCACGATGGTCTGCTTTTCGCCGTTGGTCTTTTTACTTTCTACCCTCTGCTGCTGCCGGTTCGCCCCAGGCCAGTTTTAACCACTCAGACGGAATGCGGGCTTGACCCGTTGGATCGGGGAGGGTTTTCTCGAAATATGCCCCCACCCGATAGCCGCCTTCGGACTGCGGCGTACAGAAGCGGATCCGGCAAAGCACCAGCATTCCTCCGCCTTCCTGAAATTGCAGCGGTATAACCACCCATTCATCTGGCTGAAAGGGGCGACGGGCCAGGAAACCGATGCCCTTCGAAGAAACATCCTGGGTGCGAATCTTGAACGATCCGCCCCGGGGATGGTCCGGCTGCGGCAGGCGCTTCAGCCACATCAGCTGTTCGACGCAGTGCCTTGGCTGCCGCCGGGCGGGAGAATCACTGCGCTGTGTCAACGCCGCCAGGGCGGCGACAATCTGTCGTCGTTCACTGTCGGATAAGGCCACTGCATTCATGGGTCGGCTCCCTAAGCGTGAGCATGGAAATTGAAGCGATTGCCAAGGTATCGGCTCAGCCTGCCCCAGGAGTTTACTCAATTTCTGACAATCCTGGCAAACGGCCCATCCGAAAATCCGCAGGCGCCGTTTCCTGGTACCCTGTCACTCCATAAACTTCTGGTGGAAGAAAGAGCCCCAGGCTCGCCACCGCACCCGACGCCCCGGCCATTTGCTTCAAACTCCGTTGCGCGCCGTATTGCCTCAGACCGCCCCGCACCACAACCGTCAGGCAGCGGCCTCGCCCCCTCCCCGTGATGCCGCCCCATTACAACGCCTTTGCAGCCCAACGCGGCGAAGCCGCAACCAAAATATATAGCCCTCGGTAATATATAGCCGTCGGTCCGCACGGAGGCGGATCGGCCACGGTGGATCGCGGAGTCGCCTTTGGAGACCTTGCCGGGGGTAGCCGCCCGCCCACCGCCGAATCTGCTGTTCTCACGATGAACAAAAATCTTCGCATGGCGCCAATATTTTCAAGGGTTGCAGCATAAGGTTCATATCCATTGTTTTCAAGGTCCGGTGGGTTTTGGTGCGGCGTGCGGAAGATGGGGTCTTGCCGTGCCGCGATAGGCCGTCGGAGTCATGCCCACAATCTGTTTGAACTTGCGATTAAAATAGGCCAGATCGTGGAAGCCGCTGTTTAAGGCGACCGCCAGCACCTTTTCGTTCCCGCTGCGTAACTGCACCATCGCGGCCTGGATGCGCCGCTCCATCAGATAATTGAACAACCGTTTACCTGTATAGGCCTTGAAACCCCGGCACAGATAGGTGCGGCTCAGGTGAGCGCGCGCGGCCAGTGAACCGAGCGTGTGCCGCTCCCGATACGCCTGGTCGATATATTGTCGCAGTTCCTCCAACCGGCGCCGCGGAAGGTTGGCCGGCTCGCCCGGCGGCACAAAGCCATTTTCCAGAGCGCGCCGGCAACAAAGAATGAGAAAATATTTCCAAAGCAGCGCCACCGCCGGTGCATATCCGGCTTCACGACCGCGCAATTCACGCTGCAGCGCCTGGAGCAACTGGGCCAGTGGCCGGGAATCGTTAAACTGCAGCCGTACGATGCGGTTGAGCCGGTGTTGGAAACGCGGATGCAGCGGCAAAAGCAACGGCACAAACGGCTGCAGATCCGGTGGAAGCACCGGCAGCGGATGATTCTGCAAGTCCAGGTAAACGTTGAAGATCTCCATCCCCTGGGCGTCCGTCAGAATGCAATGGCGTTGATCATAATGGGTTACGGCCACGGAAGAGCCGGTTTCCTCAAACGATTCATCATCGATCAAATGGCGGCCGCGCCCCCGGATGATGCAGCTTAGCAGAACCACATCCAGCGCGTGCGAGTGGATGGTGCGGTTGACGTAATGCGGGAAGTAGTCTACCGCGATGCCAAGTTGCCGCAGAGATTCAGGGTGTTTCTGCTTGATGACAATGCGTTGGGGTGGTTCCGGGTTGGACATGTCCTGCTCCCACGGCGCTAATCTTGTCCTGCCAATTGCGCAATATAGTCCAAGATTACAATAAAATACAGGCTATTATTTCGATGGGTCGGGGCTTCCAGCGCTCCGGGCCAGGAAGCGTGCAAACCTGGTATTTGCGGAACGGTCCTGCAAACGAGGCCGGGCTTCCTGTACGCCGGTGGTTAGTCCGGCGGCCCGTACGCCGGTGGTTAGGACGCTCGCGTTACAACCCTTTTCATGCTCCACGGGAGCATGTGGAACTGCACTGAAAGGAGTTTCTCTTGAATACCACGCTGACCCCCCAACAAATATCGTCCTACCAGCGGGACGGATTCGTTTTGCACCGCAACTTCCTCTCCGCCGGCGAAGTCACCGAACTTAAAGCCGCCGTGCTCCAATGCGTCACGGAAATGGGAAAGACAAGGGTGGCTGGCGGTGGGGCGAACCTGCAAGATCCGGAAGGTTACTACAAAGGCGTCTTTACGCAGCGCCTGAACTTGTGGCGGATCAACCCCATCGTCAAACGCTATATGCTCAGCCCGCAGCTGGGGCGCATGCTTTGCCAATTGGAGGGGGTTAAGGGGATGCGGGTCTGGCACGATCAAACGCTGATCAAGGAGCCGTTCGGCAATCCGACGGCGTGGCATCTGGATAATCCTTACTGGTCCTTCTACTCCCGCCATGCCCTTTCCATCTGGATCGCCCTGGAAGAGGCCACCCTGGAGAACGGCTGCATGTGGTTCATCCCCGGCTCCCACAAGCTGGCCACGTACGAAAATGTCGGCATCGGCCAGAACTTGGCCGATCTGTTCAAGATTTATCCCAAGATGGCCGAGACAGATCCAGTGTCCGGCCCCATGCAACCTGGCGATTGCAGTTTCCACAACGGCCTGTGCGCCCACGGGGCCGGCGCCAACATGACCCGGAAACGCCGCATCGCGATGACCTGCGCCTATATGCCCGTGGGCAGCACGTTCAATGGTCAGCAAAACATCCTGCCCGACGCTTATTTTAAGTCGCTTAAGCCCGGCGACACGCTGGCCAATGACGATTGGAATCCCATCGTTTACGCCGGCGGCGCCTGAGCCGTGCACAACAAGAAACGATAAGCCGGAAACCAGAAACCATGAACACTCTGGCCATGTCGACGCGTGAACGCTTCCACGCGGTTATGAATTTTCAGCCTTTCGACCGGTTGCCGCTGCTGGAATGGGCCGGTTGGTGGGATAAAACCATCGACCGCTGGCATACGGAGCAGCTGCCGCGGAGCTTGACCGACCGTTACGAAATCTGCCGCCATTTCGGTCTGGAACTGTATTGGCAGGACTGGTTTTCGCCGCGCCGCCCCACCTGCCCGATGGAGGCCTCCTATGGCGCGGGTATTATTCGTTCCCTGGCCGATTACGAGCGCCTGCTTCCCTGTCTTTATCCCGACCTCGAAACGCTATCCGAACGCTGGCGAACTTGGGGCCAATGGGCGCAACAGCAGCGGCGCGGCGAAGTCGTCATGTGGTTCACACTCGAAGGATTTTTCTGGTTTCCACGGATTTTGCTGGGAATCGAACCGCATTTCTACGCGCTCTACGACCAACCCGAACTGATCCATCGTATTAACCGCGATCTGGCGGATTGGAATGTGAAGATATTGGAGAAGATCGTTTCGATCTGCACCCCCGATTTCATGACTTTCGCCGAAGATATGAGTTATAATCATGGCCCCATGCTTTCCACCGGCCAGTTTGATGAGTTCATGCGTCCGTATTACGCCCGCGTGGTCCCGCTGCTGAAACAATACGGCATCATTCCACTGATCGACTCCGACGGCGATATCACCGTGCCCGCCCATTGGTTCGAGCAGGCGGGGCTGGAAGGAATTCTTCCGCTGGAGCGGCAGGCGGGCGTGGACATCGCGAAGTTGCGCGCCGCCCATCCCCGCATGAAATTCATCGGCCATTTCGACAAAATGACGATGCACCGCGGCGAGGCCGCGATGCGGGCCGAGTTCGAACGGCTGCTTCCGACCGCGGCTAAGGGCGGTTTACTCATCAGTTGCGACCATCAAACGCCGCCCGGAGTTTCTTACCAGGATTATCAGCTTTACCTGCGCCTGTTTCGCGAGTACGCCGCGGCAGCCGGCCGGCGGTCATAGTGCCCAATCCCCAACCATCTTAGCGGCGGCATTTATGCCGCCGATTCAATTCGCTGCGCGGGGCGCTACCCCGACACCGAGCCGCGACCGTCAGGGAGCGTCCTAGTGCCCGCCGATTCAATTCGCTGCGCGGAGCCCCACCGCAGCCGCGCGGATCGCAATCCCGCGGCCGTCGCAACGCGCCCGCCGATTCAATTCGCCGCGGGAAGCGCTACCGCAGCCGCGCGGATCACAATCCCGCGGCCGTTGTAACGTGTCAGCCGATTCAATTCGCTGCGCCCAGCGCCACCCCCCCGCCGTGCGCCCCCGCCCAGCACGCAAAGCGTTCAGCGGGCTTCAGACCTCCGCCCCCAAGCCCCACCACGTCCGCCGACGTTCGTTCCTTCTCCTGGCCGGCGCACAATTCGCCGAATTTTATTTTACCGCCCCCTCCACAATCGCAATTTCCTCCGGAGTCAGGCCATAGAGCTCATACACAATCTGGTCGAGCTTTCGATCCATGGCGCTGATATCCGCTTCAGGGTCGTCGCGTTTCGCCGATAGAATCTTCTCAACGAGAG
Organism: Planctomycetota bacterium; assembly: GCA_021785435.1. Taxonomy (GTDB): domain Bacteria; phylum Planctomycetota; class Phycisphaerae; order WQYP01; family WQYP01; genus JAKCCC01. The sequence goes on along the minus strand of JAJYFE010000008.1, from coordinate 34,966 downwards.
GGATTATTTCGTCCTGCCGTTGGTTCCTCCCACGGGGCAGCGGGAATTCCGCGAGCTCGTTGACCTTGAATTGTGGAAACGTCTGCCGCTGCATTTTGCCGAATTTGTGGACGAACCAGAACGATGTGAGCCGCGAGTTTACAATGCCCAGAACAAGCTCTGGCGGCTCGCGGAAGTTGACGATGTTCATTGAGTTGCGGTCATTGAGGAGTGTTTCCTCGACGATGCAAGCGTGAATACAATAGGGCGGATTTGCCGGAATCTGGCGCACAAGGATGCGCTTCGAGGAGAAGAGCTTCCAGTCCCGTCGTGGCTCTCTGAGGTGGTCGCCGTATTGCAGGAATTCCCCGGACCAGCCAACGCGGTATCTGCACACGTCCCTCCCGTCTATGTACCTGTAGTGGTCGGGTGAGGCTTTCTTTGTGGAGTGGTATATTCGGTTCCTAATCATCTCTTCGGTTTGCGGAGGGATGCCCCGCCCAAGACCGTAGGCCCCGAGCCCTACCTTGGCATCGGCAGCGTCCCTGAGCCGGTCGGCCTGCGATTCGATTTTCCCCGTCAACGCGGCAACACGGCCGCCCTTCTGTGCGTCGATATTTATGATCGAATCTCGTTGTTGCAGAAAAAAATCGCAATCGGTCTCCGTGACGAATTCCAGGACAGTCCTGAATTCGAAGAGTTTTATGCGCCGTTTTTCCCCGGACCTCTTGTAAATGATAATTGAACTGTCAACATCCGCGCTGGCAAACATGCGGGCGAAAAAATTGACAATTGTGACCTCGGATTGGCCAAGAACAAACTGCCGCAGCAATCCGTTGGTGTTGATCGTTAGCCAGTTATTCGGCGTGATGAATGCAAAGCTGCCTCGGTCCCTCAATATGCTGGTGCCTTTTTCGATGAACAGCGGATATAAATTTACTTGGTATTGGGCGAGCTTGTACGCGTCGTGGTATATTTGTTTGTCGGCTGCTGTGATTCCTTTTTCCTTGCTGTTTCGCGCGAAGAGGTACGGCGGATTGCCAATGACGACATCGAAGCCGCCTTTTCTGTGGAAAATTTCGGAGAATACGGTTCGAAAATCGAAGTTCACCGCATAACCCAGGCTGCGTTTCGAGTTGGCGAAGGCCTGCGATAGCTGGCCATCGATTTCCGCCTTCAGTCGCGTTTTAACATCGTGGCTGGTCTCTCCAAAAAACTGGGCTTTGAGCTCCTCAATTTTCCGCAGGCGTTCCGACCTGAATGGAAAACCCAGCAGGGAATTGCCGGCGACCACTTTGTAGTCGAGATTGGGCAGTGGCCTGGTCTGGTGCACATCTTCTTCATCCACCACTAGTGAAAGCCACAGCCGCAATTTGGCGATTTCCACCGCGCCGGGGTCGATATCTACGCCATAGAGGCAGTTCTGAATGGCGTGGCGCTTGAAATGGTACGGGGTGCGTTCATGGGTGTCGTTGAAATACGGAGTCAATGCGGAGCGGGCGCGGACAATCTCCTGCATCATGCCCACCGGAAAAGCGCCCGATCCAATGGCGGGATCGCACACGGTGATCGCGGCGAGTTTTTCATCCAATAGCCGGGCGTTGGTTTTTACGGCGGCGGGCAACTTAATGCCATGGTTGGCCTTAACGGCGTCATAATCCGCAATCCGGTCACCTTCGTGGATGAACGTTTCAATGTCACAACGTGGCACAGACATTCCTGTCTGTGTTCGTGGTAGCACAGACATTCCTGTCTGTGTTCGTGGTAGCACAGACATTCCTGTCTGTGTTTGTGGTAGCACAAACATTCCTGTCTGTGTTCGTGGTAGCACAGACATTCCTGTCTGTGTTTGTGGTAGCACAGACATTCCTGTCTGTGTTTGTGGTAGCACAGACATTCCTGTCTGTGTTTGTGGTAGCACAGACATTCCTGTCTGTGTTTGTGATTTACAGGCAGGAATGCCTGTGTCACCTTGGTGGAGCCAATACTGGCCGGCGGGCAGTTTCGCTTTGACAGGATTTTCCATGATGTAGCGGATAAAGTGTTGACGCTGCCGCTCACTGCGAACAATGTGGTCGTATGATTCGTCCATCCAAAAGGCAGCCCCGGTATTACCCAGGATTTGGTTGGCTTTGCGGGCGCTTGCACCTTTGATGCCCTTGAGGAGTTCAGACAATTCGTTACCGGCAACGGGTTCGAGAAGCAAATGGACGTGATTGGGCATGATGACCGCGGCGTGGAGCCACAGCCGCCGGCCGTCGAAGCGAAGCAGACAGTCCTGCACAATTTGCCGGACATCGGGCCGCCTAAGGGCGCATGAACCGTATCCGGCATCAAGCCACGATTGCAGGCGCTCGCCTAAACTTTCGTCGTATTGTTTCCAATCCTCATCACTCCACGGCTGGGGGTGTTGCTCGAGCCAGATTTCCCGTTCCGCCCGCCAGGCATTCAGTTTTTCCTGTGGCATGGAATCGGCGAGCCGGAACGTGATCCAATAGACTGATCCTTCTCTGGTCCAATGGGGCAGATTGCGGTTGGTTTTGTGAATTTCCGCGGATGAAACAGAGCCAGGAATGTCTGTGCCACCTTGGTTGGTTGAAACGCAGGCCGGAATGCCTGTTTCACCCTGAGCCGGTGTGCCGACAGGAATGCCTGGAGCACCTTGGTGGTTTGGGGGGTTACGGACAGGAATGTCTGTGCCACCATTGATTGCCGTGTCGAGATAGTTAATCAGGCTTTCCTGGCACATGTAATGGACAATTTCACGCGGGGTATAGAAGGAACCTTTCGATTTGCGCTCCCTGACGCCCAGCAGACCTTCAAACACTTTTCCGAGCATTTCGGGGTCGATGGCGACTTCCTTTTCCAGCGGCTCGGCTTCATTGACGGTGAAGTTGTAACGGTCAAACACATCCAGGATACCGGTGCCGGTGATGCCCTCTTCAGCGGGGTCGGTATCGGTATTGGTGAACAGGCGGTTGGGCAGCAGGATTTCGGTTTTGCGCCAATCGTAATTGTTCAGCGGCTCAAACAGGCCGCCATTCAGAAATGGGATACGGCAATTGAACTGTTCGCAAAATGCCTCGTGCCCGCGATCCGTGGCCAGGGAATCGTAAAAGAGCGGTTCGAGCGCATCGTTAAAAAAGTTCTTCCGTTGGCCATAATCGCCGCTGGCGAGCTTCCGCAGGAAATTATGCGGGCCGGTGCCCCAGGGGGCGTCTTTGGCCACGCCGAGCCAGCCTTTTTTCTGGAGGAAATAGAGGAAGACGAGTTGGCCCATCAGTTTCTTGGCAAAATCAATGGTGCTGACCTTCCGGGCGGCAAATTCCGCGCCCACGGTCTTATCGCCCGCCGCGATTTTGTCGAGTTCAACTTTTACCGCAAGGAAAAACTCCTTGTACCGTTCGAAGAATTCCTTGGTAACGGCCTCCACGCTGAAGGCTTCTTCAATCTCCGTCAGCTGCGGGTCGGTTTGCGTGTTTTGCAGAAGATCAACGAAGCGTGTTTGCGCGGTGTGGCAGCTTTCGCCCGGGCCGACAATGTACGAAAAGCGCCGGGCCGGGGTCAAACGTGTTTCAGTACCGATGTCGCCCGATGGCTTTTCAACAGTCGCGTATTCCATTTTGACGTAGGAAAAACGCCAGGCGACCTCCGACGGCGAAACAAACCCGACCAGGGCGGCATCTTTCTTGCCACGCCCGTTGAGATAATCGGCCACAAAATTACGCAGGGCGGTACGGGCGCGGGTAAGTTTGGACCCATGGGTAAGCTCAACGACGAGGATATCCGCCTTGCGGTTGTCCGGGGCGGTGTAGGTTCCCAGGCGCTCATACCGGTGGACGTGGCTCTTGAACGCGTCCTTCACATACTGGCTGTTGCAGCCGAAAGCTTTGTCGCCATCGACATGGCTAAGTAGATTTTGGATGAACTCCCCAAACCGGCCCTTGTCGAAGGACTGGGTAAAGGTCTTCCGCACGAGGCCGCGGGCCTGCTCACGGTTCATGGTGCCTCCAGCAGCATGGAGGAAAGAATAACTTCCCGCGGACTGGCGGTGCCGGCGGCCTGCTGGGCGCGAGTGGGCTGCAGCAGCAGCTCCGGTATATCACGGCGCAGAATGCCCAGAACCTTGAGCGGTTCGGCCTCTCTGCGCAAAGCGCCGGCGACTTTCCTGGTCGTGCTCCTTGGCAGGGCGCCGTCCGACAGGTGCCCGATGACCTGCTGGATGAACGCTTCATCCTCTTCCGTGAAGCCGTCGTAGCCCCGGATTTCACGGGCGCGAAGGCGCCGGAGAATGTAGGCGTCGTTGGCGCCGGCCGGTCTGGAGGCGGCTTCCTCGGCCTCAGCGCTCGTCGCGGCCTCAAACGCGGCCTTGTTTTTGTCGAGCAGACGGTAAAAATCGCCGCCGATTTTCTGCAGCGGTTCCTTCACCTCAGCGGGCTTGAGGAGGCGCGCCGCGGACATGAAATCAAGCTCGGCGGCGGCTGCGTCGCCGGGGCCGGTGACATAGAACTTGTCAAGCCGACCCTGGCGGAAATAAGTCAGCAGCGCCGGTGGCCGCACCCGGGCGGGGGCGGCGGTTTCGCCGATCAGGCGGGTGGAACGGGCCTTTTTAGGCAGGCGTTTCACACGGGCGAACAACTCCGGGTTTTTATCACGGATTTCCCGGATTTCGCTGAGGTATTTGAGTTCCGTTTCCTCCTGTTCATCTTCGCCGGTGAGGGTGGCTTTGGAGTTGAGCTTGGAAAACAGGTCGTGCGATTTAATTTCCTCGCCGTCGGTGAGCAACCGGGCGTCGTTACCAAGCATCTCGATGAACGCGCGGATTTTAGCCTCGGCGGCCTCCTTCAGCTTGATGAGATCGTTGCCCTCATCAGTCGGAAAGAAATTATAAGTATAGATGGTGTCAAATCCGGTCCCCACACGGTTCACGCGGCCGACGCGCTGGATCAGCCGTGTGGGATTCCAGGGAATATCGTAGTTGATCACGATGTTGGAGCGATGAAGATTGACGCCCTCGGAAAGCACCTCGGTCGCGACCAGGATGCGGTAATCATCTTTTGGATGGAGCGCCCGGGCGTCGAAATTATCGGTGACCTGGCGGTAGGCCGCTTCATCGGAACGGCTGGTGGAAAGCAGGACTTTTTTCTCCACCTCGCTGGCGATGCGGGCGGCGAGATATTCGGCCGTTTCGCGGGACTCGGTGAAGATGATGAGCTTGCCGTGCTTTAGCTGTTTATTGGTGCGCAAGATTTCGCAGAAGGATTCCCATTTGGGATCGCGCTTGACGCCCGCCCACCGGCTATAGATGGAGCGCAGAACCGCCCGATCGCTTTGCAGATCGGCCAGGAAGCCCGGATTGAAGTCCTTGGCGTCGAGCTTTTCGGCCTTGCCATCGTCGAGCAAATCCTCAACGGCCTGCGGGTCGTCCGATTCCAGCAGGTCGAAGATCTTGTCGATATATCCCTTGCTGATGTAGACATGGCCCTTGTTGAGTTCGGTGATCACACGCTCATAGGTGTTGATAAAACGCCGCAGGGTTAGCCGGAAGGCGTGAAAGCTGCTTTCGAGCCGCTTGACCATGAGGGTTTTCATGAAGCGGGCGAGATTATGCTGGCCTTGCAGCTGGCGATCGTCGCGCACGCCCTCGAAATAAAGCAGCGGCTTGTAACGGGCGAATTTAAAGTCGCTGGTGAGCGATCGGATGGTGCTGCTGAGAATACCGGCTTCGTCCTTATTGAGCTGGTAGTAGAGTGGCTTCGGGTCGGCCACTTCGGGAAACACCAGGCCCTGCCGCCTGAGATCTTCGCCGTAGTATTTGGTGATTTCGGTACGGGTGCGGCGCACCATCAGGTATTTCAGAACGCTTTCACGGGTGGCTTTCGCATTGGCCTGAACAGCGCTCAAATAGGCCTCGCGATGGTGCTGGCGGTCCAGACCCCTGAGCTTGCTCTGAAGCTTGGCGAAGAACGCATTCAGATTGCGGACGCCAGGGATCGTGCTGCTGGCGCCGTTCTGGAAAAGCTTGACCTGGCTGAGAACGTCCGCCGGCGTGTTGTTGAGCGGAGTGGCGGAGACCAGGATCACGCGCTTGCCTCGGCAGATTTGGGCGAGCGTTTCATAGGTCCGACTGGTTTCGGTGCGGAAACGATGCGACTCGTCGACAAAGACGTTCTTGTATTTTGCCAAGTCGCGACGCAGGAGGGCGTCGAGCGTGCCGATGGATTCAAATTCGGACTGGCGGACACCGAAATCGCCAAAAACGTTGCGCCAGGAGCCGGGATTATCAGCGTCCAAAAGGTGCGGCGGCGCGAGAACCAGCGAACGTCCATCGAGGCGCTGGGCGAGCATCGCGGCCATGTAGGTTTTGCCCAGGCCGACCACGTCGGACAGGAACACGCCGCCGTATTCCTCGAGGATTTTCCTGGCGGTCAGCACGGCCTCTTCCTGGTATTGCAGCTTCTTGAATCCCCTCGGAACGCCGAGATCGTCCGAGTCCGCGGGACGGTTGAGCTCGCCGCGGAAATATTCGTAAAGGAATTTCAGGTAAAGCTCGTGGGGCGTGAAGGGCGCATAGGGGGATTGCTGGAGTATGGCGTCCGCGCAGGGCCTGGAAACGTCCACCGCGGCCGCCCAGAGTTCGTTAAATTTGCCCAGGGCGAAGTCGTAATCCGAATGGTTCTTCAGTTCAACGTTGAACTCCAGGTTTTCCACCAGGCCTGATTCCGTGAGATTGCTGGAGCCGGTGATGACCCGGCCAGCGTCCCGGTCACCTTCGCGGAAGGTCATGATGTACAACTTGGCGTGCAGCCTTTCGGAGGGGTGGGCTTTTATTTCCAGCTTGCCGGAGCGGATCCACTCGGTAAATTTCCCGACGCCGGCCTCCACTTCAGCGGTATAGGGGGCTGTGTCGAATTCCTGGAGCATGTCTTTAGGCACGTGTTCCCGGACGCTCGCGTGGGATGGCGGCAGTACGCCCGGCGGTTCCCTGGCGTCCCGCAGGAGCTCCCAGACGCTGCCGTCCGTGCGCAGGCCCACCAGAATGCGGATCTTTTCGACCTTTTCGAGACTGGGGTAGAGCTTGTGGAAGCCGCTGATGAAGAAATAGCCCACCAGGCAGTCGAACCGGCTGGTGTCGGCGGCCAACAGGTCCGCGAAACGCTGCCGCAACGTCCCGCCCGGTTCGTTCGTGATGAAGGTCAGGTCCGACGATGCCATGATGGAAATTCTAACGCCGGGCCAAGCCGGGAACAACGGAAGAACAAGGGCTGTAGTGCCTCCCAAAATCACTTCCGCGTTTTCGCGTATCTCGCGGTTAAGAATCGGTGTAGACCCGTGTGATCCGTAGTTCCCCTGGCCGCGGCCAGAACCGACGCCCCCGTCCGCTGCCCCGCCCCCAGCGCCACGTAGCCGCCGATGCCCCCATCGACGATGCGATCAGCGCCACCCCCGGTTAGCCCGGCGGCCCGTACGCCGGGTGCTTCTGTCAGCCGATTCAATTCGCTGCGGGGAGCCCTACCGCAGCCGCGCGGATCGCAATCCCGCGGCCGTTGCAAAGTGTCAGCCGATTCAATTCGCCGCGCGGGGCGCTACCCCGACACCGAGCCGCGACCGTCAGGGAGCGTCCTAGTGTCAGCCGATTCAATTCGCTGCGGGGAGCGCTACTATCCATGCTCCATGATTTACCGGTGCAAGAAATGAGTGTCAGCCGATTCAATTCGCTGCGGGGAGCGCTACATTACACTATCATGGAATTCCTTAAGGATATGTGGTGTCAGCCGATTCAATTCGCTGCGGGGAGCGCTACACTGGATACATCAGTTTTAGCATCTAAACCATCTAGTGTCAGCCGATTCAATTCGCTGCGGGGAGCGCTACGTCACGAAAATTGCCATCAATACTGCCGCGGGGCAGGTGTCAGCCGATTCAATTCGCTGCGGGGAGCGCTACTCCGACGTTGTTGCCCGCGGGTTCAACGCCGATGACGTGTCAGCCGATTCAATTCGCTGCGGGGAGCGCTACGTCGATATTAAGGTCTGAGGTCACGTGATGGACGCGGTGTCAGCCGATTCAATTCGCTGCGGGGAGCGCTACTGTTTTTCCCCGTGCCGTTCAATCCACGGGGGCCGTTGTGTCAGCCGATTCAATTCGCTGCGGGGAGCGCTACGATGGCAAGGCCAAGTCCTGCCGTTGTTCCCCGGCACGTGTCAGCCGATTCAATTCGCTGCGGGGAGCGCTACCGCGCCGCAGCTGTCTGCCGTCCGTGTGGGCCGAGGTGTCAGCCGATTCAATTCGCTGCGGGGAGCGCTACCGCGGGGGGCGGGGGCACAGGCTGTATCGGCGCTAAGTGTCAGCCGATTCAATTCGCTGCGGGGAGCGCTACGCGATCTTCAAGGTCGTCACATGGGTGGACTATTCCGTGTCAGCCGATTCAATTCGCTGCGGGGAGCGCTACCAGGGGGATGCCGTTCGTGCCCGCATTGTCAAGGCGTGTCAGCCGATTCAATTCGCTGCGGGGAGCGCTACGGATGTAAAGCGTCACAACCGCCCATGGAGGCAGTGTGTCAGCCGATTCAATTCGCTGCGGGGAGCGCTACATCATCCATCGGCATCACCTACTAAAATCATAGGGACGTGTCAGCCGATTCAATTCGCTGCGGGGAGCGCTACCTATACCCTACCGGTGAAGTAGATGGACATATGTACAGTGTCAGCCGATTCAATTCGCTGCGAGGAGCGCTACTCCGCCAACAATTGTATATCTTTTGGTGATGAACGTGTCAGCCGATTCAATTCGCTGCGGGGAGCGCTACTTCTTCGCCGTCAATCCAGAATTTCTCCGACGGAGGTGTCAGCCGATTCAATTCGCTGCGGGGAGCGCTACCGGCGTCACCACCGTGGCCGGGGATCGCGTCCTGCTGTGTCAGCCGATTCAATTCGCTGCGGGGAGCGCTACGCCGCCAGCCTTCGCTTGGATACCAGCAGTTTTTCGTGTCAGCCGATTCAATTCGCTGCGGGGAGCGCTACTTTGCACCACCGGACCCGGCGGAGATGGGGGCGTTGTGTCAGCCGATTCAATTCGCTGCGGGGAGCGCTACACCCGCGGCGCCCCGCTGGTACATCACATTCTGGTTGTGTCAGCCGATTCAATTCGCTGCGGGGAGCGCTACCATGTTCTCGCGTTGCCGGAGAGCATCGCCATCCACGTGTCAGCCGATTCAATTCGCTGCGGGGAGCGCTACGCACTCAAGGGTTACACGCCCCACGAAATGGCGGTGTGTCAGCCGATTCAATTCGCTGCGGGGAGCGCTACTGTAGATAAGTACGCGCCTACAGTGCCTGCGCGCAGTGTCAGCCGATTCAATTCGCTGCGGGGAGCGCTACCCCATCGGGCAGCATCGGCTTGGCCGTGAAAGATTGTGTCAGCCGATTCAATTCGCTGCGGGGAGCGCTACCGGATTGACCTCTCTGAGTGATTACGGGAAAGGCGGTGTCAGCCGATTCAATTCGCTGCGGGGAGCGCTACCACCGCAAGGAGCAGGCGGGATGCCTGGTGCGCATCGTGTCAGCCGATTCAATTCGCTGCGGGGAGCGCTACGTTTTTTTTTTCGGGGGATAAACCCATGAGTAAAGTGTCAGCCGATTCAATTCGCTGCGGGGAGCGCTACGCGGATCGGCGTGAACACAGACGGGTTGATATATGTGTGTCAGCCGATTCAATTCGCTGCGGGGAGCGCTACTACCAGTCCGGCGTAGGCGAAGCCGACCGGGAATACGTGTCAGCCGATTCAATTCGCTGCGGGGAGCGCTACAGCAGCCCTTGTAACCCCTTTGATCCCGCCGGTTTGGGGCCGGGAACGCGAGGACGACTGTTTGGAGATCCCACGCATGGCGCAACCTCCCACACCGGAGCTGCAGAAGCCGCTGTTGGCAGGCGTTTCCGACCACGCGAGCACCCCGGCCCCCCCCCGCAGCACCGCCGCGCTCGCATCCTCAGATGTCAAAGAGCCACCAGCGAATGAAATCGACTCCGAGTGCCAAGCCCATTGACGGGGAAGACACATTCTCGGTGGTGCGCCGCCCTGTAGGCGGCCGCAGAAGATTACCACGGAACGTCCGTGGATGCAATACCCCTTCCCACCGACGCGGCGCGATCGGGTAGGTCACGTGGCCCGTCGATAACCTCCACCACCCGGCGCTGAACATCGCTCCAATACCCCTTGGAGCCACGCCATGACGAGTCATGCCCGTTGATTGGCAGGTGCGTTGGGGCGCGCCAGAGATTGACAATATCGCGTTCCTTCTTGCCAGATCCCTTGGGAACAGCCTTTTCTCCTCCGCTATTAGAAGCCTCCGGCGAGATCGCATCCGTCGCTTGGACAAGTGGGATACTGCAATCAACCGCGGCACTCCCCTTGATTTTCTCGGCATGCGGCTTGTAGGTAGCGGAATCGCAGGGAACATACCACCACGCGCCGGGCCAATCGGGGTCCAACAGAGCCTTTAACCCGATATTGGCGGCGGCGTTAAGATCGGCCTGCAAGGCTGGCGCACTTTTGGAATCTTCTCGCTTGCAGCAGCCACACGGCGACGCCGAAACGAAGAGTCCCCCGCCGCTTACGGGGATGCGCAGCGGGCGCCGATCCCTCCACGTTTCCGCCGGAACATTTCTGCATTCCCCATCAAGTCTCAAAAGATAATGATCGCGGGCGGAGCCGCCAGTTTTCTCGTCTTTTTTCCTTTTAGCGGCGTTGACCTGCTTTCGCCACCAGGAAGCGGTCATGAATTCGTGTACGGGCACGTCGGCGCAGCGGACTCCCGGCGCGCCGGTGCGGGAATCCTGGCGCGAGGTGTAGCCGGCCTGGACTTCGCGCAGGTGCAGGCCGTGAAGCTGGCAGGCATCCGAGAGATATTTCTTGACCTTGCTGGACGACCAGGCCATGAGCTGGCGATTCTCGCGGCGAGTCTGTACTTCGTCAGGGCGGTAGTTGGTGAGATTCTCGATGACGACGGCGTGGCAGGTTTTAAACCGCGGGTCACCTTGCACGATGCCCTTGGTGCCAGCGGGGCAGAGCAATCCACGTGGGCGCCCGGGATATCGCCACTTTTTTTTCAGATCATCCCAAGCACGGTTACGCTCAATGCCGACGCCAAGTGCCGCCTCGACAATGCGGCTGGCCGATTGCTTAACCCGCTGCTCGCGCATACGCTCCATCGCGTCGAGAATGGATTGCGCGACGCGCGTGTTCGGTTCACCCTTCTCCGGCGCACCGCACGGCTTGTCGGGACGGGCACGCATGGCGAAGGATTTGTGCAACTGGTAGAGCGACTTCATCGTGGCGATGCGGGTGACGGACAGGCCGCCGACGTTCCGCTTCCAGCCGGGGCCTTCCGCACCGGCCAGATATTTGCCCATGATCCAGTCCGTGAGCCAGCGCAGATCGGCATGCAGCCCCGTGGCTGGACTGCCGACCAATGTCTTCGCCGGACCCTTTTGATCCTTCGGAACAGCAGAAACGACGGCTTCTTGACCGTCATCCTTTTCCCAGCGCTCCTTCCAAGCTTTGTGCATGCCGGCCCGATCAACCTTGGCCAGCTGCTCGGCAATTGGCCCGAGCCGTTGGCGGAGGGCGTCATCGTTCTTGCGGCGCTGCTGTCGGCTTGGTCCCTCGGCGCCCTCATCGCGGGCGACCGGCCAGCCGTTGTCCACCGCGGCGATGTGCTCGTTCCACTGCTCGCGGGCGAACTTATCGTCCCATTTCGATTCTGTGGCCAGGGCATGCCAGTCGAAGAGGGCATCCGTGAGGAATGCGACATGGGCGTCATCGCCGGGCGTGAAGGTCTTTTCATTGCCGCCCATGCCGGGGATGGTCTTTAAGCTTGGATCAAGGGCGTAGGCGATCTTGGCACGCCGGGCGTGGCGCTTCAGGCCGCGCGTGGCAACGCCCACGGCGCGCGACATAAGCTCATCTACGGCACGCCCGCAACCCCGCTCATCGTCCGCGGCCAAACCGAGTCGTTTGGCAAAATCAGCGACTTGTTGAATTTCATTCCTCGATGCGGCGCGGGGCGGTCGCTCCTCGCCGGGCAGTTTGATGAGGAATTGGCGATCCAGCCGCGCCCAAGGGGCGGGATGCGGCTCCTTCTTGAGCTCGCCGGTCTGCTTATCGACAACTTCAAGGTAATCCGCGCCGACGCGGCGGTAGACGATCGTGCGCTTCCTGCCACCCGCTCCCGCGCCAGCCAGATGGAGGTACAGGTCCCTTTCCGCGGGCCGAGCGTGCCGCGCCTCTTCGCACCTCATGTTTACCTGTTCGGCGGTGAGGGTTTCCCACACGGCACACGCGGCGGCGAAGCGGTGGCCCAAGTCCACGGAAAGAACGCGCAGACCAGGCAGACGGGCGAGGACCAACTTAGCGCGGCCCTGGCGCGAGTCATTGCTTTGGTGTTTGACGGCATACTCGCCCCTGCGGGAGACAAAAGGTTTGTCAGGAGCGTCGCCCGGAAATATTTTGGCGTAGCGGACCCATGGGCCGTCGTCGGGCCGCAATTTCGCGGAGAAGGAAACCAGCCAGCGGATGCGGCTGCGCATCTGCTCGGCTTTCATGTCCCAACCGTACCTGGCCACGCGTTTGGCAATGGCGTCAAGCTGCGCCCGCGGCGCCTGCAGGCGACCGTTCCAATGATCCTCTTCAAACACGTTACGAATACGGACGGACGAGTCGGCTGATACACCGGCGGCCGCGCGGCCCAGACGATCAGCACGAGTGACCGGGACCGCGGTCGGAACAACAGCATCCCGCAGGGCCATATCCTTGGTCAGACGCTTGCATGACCATCGGAGCTGGAGGCGGCTGCCAAACGCGTGACCGTTCCATAACGTCATTGTGGTAGCGTGGCGGCAGGACAGCCATGCGAGGGCATTTTCAGCCGCCCCAAGGCTATCCTCGGCCTGGCCTTTCTCAGCCCGTCTACGCCGGTCTTGTGCTTGAGCGCCATCCAATTTGCAAGCCGCGGCGTGGACGGCGAAATCGATTTTCCAGCGGGAGCAACCGAAATCGCAGAAGACGGGGTGCGCCAGCGGGTCCGGGTGGCGGTAGGCGGGAACCTTGAACCGGCGTTGTCTGGCCTCGGCCGCGACGGCGGCGACGTAGCGAATCAAAGGTTCGGCATTCGCCGCACCATTCACCCGCCAGACGCACATCGCGTCGTCTTCCGCAAGAGCTTCGAAGAGCTGAATGTCACCACATTTGTCGACTTCCGGATCGGCCTGGAGACCGCGCGCCGCGGCAATGCGGTCATCCGCCGTCTCGCAGCCGCCGCGTGACCAGCGCTCGACGACTTGTTCCCAGCCACCGATTGCCCGTCTGCGGATGTGATACGACTCGACCGCCCCCGAACTCTTCGTCCGACCTTTGCAGTATGAGTCGAGCCACGCCTTCGCATCGGGCGGAACCTCGTGGAATCTCCGGACGTCGGCTTCAAATTGACGACGCTCGGCCTCGGCGTTTTTAATCCAGGAATGGGCCACACTTACTCGCCGGGCGGCATGGTCGAGCATCACGGAAAACTCCTGGTGCCGGGCCGGGTCGCCCGCCTTCTGGTAGGGGAAACCGCACGCGGCCTCGACCCCTTGAATGATCATCTTCGCGTAGGGGCGTGGGCCTTTGCCATCGACTTTATCCCCGCATTTGTCAGCATCTTTCCTAGCGGTTTCGGCCAGCTCACGTAGCGCTTGAGCGGTAACCCCGCCGGCCTGCGTCCACGCGGCGATGCTGTTACGCGTCGCGCTTTTGTAGCCGGGACCGCTGATGAGACCACAAATACCGTCGGCGTCATTGGTGGACGGCCGAAACCCGGCGAGCGAAGCGGCCAGCGAAGCGAGCGCGTCGCGGCCTGACGCATAACCTGAGGCACCATTTACCTGATCCTCTGCCCACTTGGCAATCGCTTCACACACCTTTTTTATACGTCCGAAGTCCGCGCCCTTGCCGCTCCCAAAACGGCTGCTCAGCCAGCTGCCAGCCTTCTGGACAAGATCCTTGGCCTTGTCTTCTTTTCCCGGCGCTCCCCCGCCGGCCTCAACACCCGCCTCAGACCTCGCGGGAAGCAGGTATGACTCGGGACCCCCAAAGAACGGTCCGAGAAAGTCCCAGATTTCATCGCGGGTCAACCCCGGACACTCCTTGGCGGCGACGTCAAACGCCGCGCTCCGATTGACCCACACTGCGTCCTCGCGGATCGCCGCTGAAAGCGACAATTCGCAGTCCCTGACCCACGCGTCAAAGTCGGCGCCATTCACACCCCTCCTGCAGAGAATGTCACGAAACCCCCCCATCACCTTCTCATTGCGGCCCGATTGGGAATCATCCTTTCCACTGGCGATGACGAACGCCTTGTATGCGTCATCGTCCCTCGGGGCGGACTCGACACTCAACCACGACAGTGCCAGCAGGATGCGACGGTCCCGGCGCTCCTCGGTGGTGGGATTGCGATCTGACTTGTTTTTTCCTTGGGACACCTTCGCGTCCACCAGCGTGTGGTCAAGCCCGCCGCGCAGGGTCAGCAGCCAATCGCCGAAGACTTTGGCTCCATTGTTCACCGCCTCATGGGTGGCCCACAACGCGTCGCGCCACGAGTTGTCATTCCTGTCCACGCCGTGCAGCCGAAGGGTATACGCACGCTGAGTCGTCGGCGGTCCCATCTCTTGTCCAGCCATTTGTTCCTCCCCTTAGTGTGGGCCACCCACGCGGCACGGCGGCCTATATCCTACCACACCCCGCTCCGCCTGCGGCGGACCTTCGCCGAGCACCGCTGCCGCGCCGCAGGCGGCGTCTTCGTCCGGGCCTGAATCCAGGATCATGGTCTAGCCTTCCTTCACGCTCAGGGCCTCTTCCAGATCACGCTGCGTTCGCACGCGTCCACCTCCCTGAGCACGCGGAAAAAGGCCGGACATCGCCGGTGTTCGCCGTAGCCTCTCCCGTCCTTGAAAATACGCCGCCGACGTTTCGGTTCGCGCACCTCCTAAGTGACCAGAAAACAGCGGCGCATGAATATTGACCCCCAACAAGATACCCCTTATCACCGCCTTGTCAGAAACCTCAGGGTTGGTATTTCACCAAGCAGCCACACGACGACGAACCGAGCGAGTTGCCCGTGCGACGGACGCATGGGGGGCTGCCTCATGTTGGCGTACCCCAACATCGCCCCCATGGGTTTGTACCCGCGTCCCCACGTCTGCGCGTGAGACCCGGCCCACTCCCAACTCCTAACGCCTGGCTCCCATCTTCCAATTCCTTCGCGGTTGCACCGCATTATCCGCTCTCTTTCGCGACTATAACTGCATCGTCTCTTTGGCTCGCAGCTCGTGGTTCAAAGGAACAACCCATGCTGGACGTCTCGCCCCATTCGGAAGACGATAACTTCGATGCCCGCCCCGACGACTCGCGGTCCGGTCTGCGCCACCATAACGATGACCCGCCGGCGCCTGTCGATCCGGACCGCCCCACGCCCCTCCCGCCACGACGCCCCACCCCCCAACCCATCACCTCCGATGCGCCCACAGCCACCGAATGGCTCTGGAAAGACCATATCCCTCTTAGTGAAATCACCGTCCTCGCCGGCGACCCCGGCCTCGGCAAGTCCCTCCTCGCCCTTGATCTCGCCGCCCGCGTCACCACCGGCCGCCCCTGGCCCGATGAACCCGCCGCTACCCCCCTGCGGCCCCCCGCCAACGTCCTTTTCATCGGCAGTGAAGACAACCTCACTCGGACCGTCCTCCCCCGCCTCCTCGCCGCCGGCGCTGATCCCAGCCGCGTCTTCATTCCCGCTTGGTACAGCCTGCAGGGCTACCGCGTTCAACTGCCGCGCGACGGCCAGCAACTCGGCGACCAGATCGCCGCCATGGGCTACGCCAAGCTCATTATCGTGGATCCCCTGGTGCCCGCCCTGGACGATTCCTGCCGCGCCGGTGGCCGCAAAGGCTACATCGCCTTCGAACACATCCAGCTGCTCCCCTTCTACACAGGCTCGGCCCTCCTCGCGGTCGTCCACCTGGCCAGAGCCCACTACCGTTCCGCCATCCACCGCGTCCCCGGTGGCGCCGCCTTGGCTGGTGTGGCCCGTAGTATCTTCGCCGCCATCCGGGATCGCCGTGAGGAAAACCCCGACCCCAACCGCCGCCTGCTCGTCCCCGTAAAAAATAACCTCGCCCCCGAACCACCCCCGCTTGGCTACAGCATCCACGACGGCCATATCGTTTGGCATCCGGAGTCGCAGCCCTGCTTCGATCCCGACAGTCTGTTGTCCATACCACCCCAGCCCCATGGTCCGGATCCCGTCAAACTCGACGCCTGCACCGCCTGGCTTGCCGCTCAACTCCAACCTGGCCCCAAGTCCCGCCGGGAACTCATCGCTCTTGCCCGTGCCGCGGGCTTCTCGCTCCGCACGCTCGAACGAGCCAAGCCCGCCCTCCATATCCGATCCACGCCCTCCCCCTCCGCCGCCTCCATCCTCTGGTCTCTCCACGCCGGTGACCAGCCCTCGGCCGACACCAACCCCATGCCGGAATCGAAAATTTGAACACCACCCTCATAAACAACTCGGCGGACTTGGCGGACCTGGCGGACCCGCCGACAACTCCAGTTACACCAACCACTTACATTTTCGCGCCATTTTGCGCCCGCCAAGTTCGCCCGTTGATCCTGGCGCCACGACGGTCTGCCCGAATTTGTGGATATGCGGCCCGCGCCGCATCGCGCCCACCAGCCATCCCCCAGTCCCGATGGCTACCGGGACCCCGTTTGCCGCCGCAAACCTGCCGGAACCTGCCCGCCCCCAACCCTCTCCCCGCCCATTTTGCCAGTCCCCCGCCAGGATCTTCGCAGCCCACTGCCGATCTTATATCTGTCCTGTCTATCCTGGATATAATATGTGGCATTGGAGCCGATGGAGGACTTTGCTTGGCCAAAACGCAAGGAAATTCCATGGACAACGGGTTGGGACAACTGGGGGGACGCGAACCAACCCGGGTGGTGGTGATCACCTGCGCCGTGCTGGAAACGGAAGTGGAGCATTTTGTACGCAGCTGCCCTCAGGTGCTGCATGTTGAAAAACTTCGCCAGGGCCTGCACAACGATCCACCGCGGCTGCGTCGGGAACTGCAGGAGGCGGTGGATCGCGTCGAACAGCAGGTTCCGAAAGCGGAGGTGATTGTCCTGGGCTACGGTTTGTGCAGCCGCGGCACGGAAGAGGTTTGCACCC
The DNA here is from genome assembly GCA_021785435.1 of Planctomycetota bacterium. Classification (GTDB taxonomy): domain Bacteria; phylum Planctomycetota; class Phycisphaerae; order WQYP01; family WQYP01; genus JAKCCC01. The sequence goes on along the minus strand of JAJYFE010000008.1, from coordinate 17,728 downwards.
GGCGCTGTCGGATGGTTATTCCCCGCGCCCACGACTGCATTACCCTGCTTTTGGGCGACCGTCGGCGCTATGCCGACTATGTTCGCCAGCAGCCCGGTACCTACTGGTACAGCCCAGGCTGGAACCGCCATCATGTGCCGCCCGGGCCGCAGCGATATGAAACGCTGCACAAGCAGTATGTGGAACGTTATGGAGAAGACAACGCCGAATATTTAATGTCCGCCGAGCAGCACTGGTTCAACACGTATAACCGGGCTACTTATGTGGACTTGGGCGTCGGAGCCACGCCCGAAGACCTGGCGTTTACCCGGGCCTGCGCGGACTGGTTGCATTGGCAGATGGACCATCAGCATGGCGACGCGGAATTATTGCGGACCCTGCTGACCGGACCCTGGGATGATGAACGTTTTCTGGTGCTTGCGCCGGGGCAAAGTCTGACCATGACCGCGGATCCCGATCGTATTATTCGCGCGGTACAACGGGCCCCGGCCCTCGCCTGCAACGGATGCGCGGCGACGGCGTGCGGCGGGAAGGCGACGGCGGAAATAGTTCCACCCCCAACTCCCATTCGCAGCGGGGCTGGGGACATCGCCGGCTACGGATGCCCCAGTGCCACGGGGGAGCCGGCGGTGACCAGTTCATCCCCCTCCCAGCAGCGACCTGTTGACGCTGCCGTCACCCCTGCCCCGGGAGAGAATCCCCCATGACCGCCCGCGCCGTGCACCTGGACATTCAAGCCGCCGGCCAACGGCACAGCGTCCTCTACCACGCAGCCAAAAAGCCCGTCCCGCTCACGGAGACGCTCCGCCGTGAAGGTTTCCCACTGAACACCCGTTGCGGGCAGCGCGGTTTGTGCCAGGCCTGCCAGGTGGAGCTGCTGGCTGGAACCTTGATCCACAACGTAACCGGCGCCACGCGGACTCCCGCCCACCCCGGCGAGCCTGCCGTCGTCCAGGCCTGCCAATATCACCCCGCTGGCGTGGACGATGTGGTGCTGCGCATCCCGCCGCGCTCCGCCCTGGCCTATGAACCCCAGGTCGTCAGCGACTTTCGGATTAATGTTCCCCAGGCGCATGATCCGCTCTGGCAGCAGGCCCGCTTGACGAATGCGCAGTGGGCCTCGGGCGCGGAGCTGGCCGCGCTGGCCGCGGCGCAACTGCACAAGATCCGACCCGTGCACGCTGCCGATCATCTGGCCGGCAGCGCCGGCCGGGCCGCGTCGATCTGGGTCACGCTGGAATTCCAGACCGACCATTGGCGCCTGACCGGGGTGACGGATCAACCGCTTAAGCGGCCCCTGGGCGTGGCCATTGACATCGGCACGACCACGGTCGCCACGCTGTTGGTGGATTTAAATGACGGCCGCGTGCTGGCCCGTGCCACGGACTTCAACCGGCAGATGCACCTCGGCGATGATGTGCTCACCCGCATCAACCTTTGCGGCAACCACCCCGAAATGCTCCGCCAACTGCAGCGGGCGGTGGTGGCTGAAACCATCAATCCCCTGCTCGTGTCGCTGTGGGAACAGGCCGCGGTTCCCGAGGGTCGCGTGGTCGTGGTCACCGTGGCCGCCAACACCACCATGTTGCATCTTTTCGCCGGAGTGGACCCCTCCTCCCTGGGCGTGGCCCCGTTTACCGCGCCGTTTCTGGAGCATCGCCTGGTTTGGCCGCAGGAGCTTGGCCTGGTGCTGCCCCCAGCCGCCGCCGACCGGCCCGGCGCGGACGCCCTGCCGGCCGGCGCTGGCGCCACGGCCCACTCCAACGGCTCGGTCATCCATCTGCTGGCCAGCGCCGCGGCCTACGTTGGGGCGGATTTAACGGCGGGCATCGTCGCCAGCGGGCTGGTTTATGACGACGGCCCCAGCCTGTTGGTCGATGTGGGCACCAACGGCGAAATCATTCTCAAACACGGCGCCAGGATCTTGGGCTGCGCCACCGCCGCCGGCCCGGCCTTTGAAGGTTCCCGGCTGCTCTCCGGCATGCGGGCCGGGGCCGGGGCGATCAGCCACCTGCGTTTCGGTCTGGAACCGGCCTTTACGCTGCACCGGGAAGTTATTGGCGCTGGTCCGCCGGTCGGTCTCTGCGGCTCGGCTTACATCGATATGCTCGGGCAGGGTAGGCAGGTCGGCCTGCTTAACGCCGCCGGCCGGTTCGCGCCGGCGTGTTGTCCCGGCGCCCAGGAACACCTTTCCACGGTCGACGGCTATGGCCGGGCGCTGCGGGTGGGCTGGGCGCCGGGTAAACAGCCTTTGCTGGTCAGTGAAAATGATATCGCCACGCTGCTGCAGGCCAAAGCCGCGATTGCCGCGGGCATCACCATTCTTCTGCAGCGGCTGGGCCTGAAAGCAGCGGCCATTCACAGGCTGTATCTGGCCGGGGGCTTCGGCATGCATGTGAATGTGGAAAACGCCATCATCGCCGGTTTATTGCCTGGTTTTAACCCGCGGCAGATCCAGGTGGTGGGCAATACTTCCCTGGGAGGCGCGTATCTGGCCATGCTCGAGGCCGCCGTGGCGGTGGAAATCGCCCAGACGGCCAGGCGCATGGAAATAATCGAATTGAACCTGGACCCGCATTTCGAGTCCTGTTATATCGATCAGTTGTCGCTTTAGAGCAGTTTAACTTTTAATGTGGCGATATCCGCAGAACGCCAACCAGCCACGGGCGTCCTGCGCTGCAACCTTTTCCAACCCCCCAGCGATGGCGCGATCCAGTTCCTCCGTACAACGGGCCTTGGCCGCACGCAGGAGCGCCTTGATTTTGGACCACATCTTCTTGATGGGATTTCAGTCCGGCGAATACGGTGACCGTAGCTGCAGCTGGCATCCAGCCGCCTCGATCCCCAACGCCGCGGTGGGACCGGACCGTCGTCAGGCCGCGATCATCGGCGTCGTTTCCCAATGCCCCCCAGACGCCGCAGCGTGCAGACGCGCCCCATCTCGGCCGCGGCCGCGCAGACGCATTCGGTATTCACTACGTAACAAGCTGAACCGCTCTATATACGCGTGGTTGGCGGCATTTTCATCATCCGCAGCTGGAAGACAGGCCTCGCGAGACTGTCCACAGCGGACCGGAGGGACGGTTCGCAAAATGAGGGACGCTTTATCAGCGAAGGCGCCATTGCTTCTTCACCGACGGCAGCACCTGCACCAAACCCGCATCAAAAAACTGGCCGCCGATGGTTTGGTGTACGTGCGCCGCGAAAAGATTCGGGCCGGGTTTAAGGGTTTTTAGCGCGGCGCGGCGAATCGGCAGCGCTACATAGCACGTCGTGTAACCGGCTTGCTTCGCCGCCAGGACACCGTTGATAAAAAGCCGCAGGTCCTCATCGTGATACGTGTAAACCATCAGGTGGGGAAAATGCCCCGCTGGCATGGTGAACGTGCGGCGCAGCCAGATGTCGTCGGAGGTCCAGGGGGTGCGCGGCGTCACACCGGGATCCGGCGTACCAAACCCCGCCGAGCCTTGTTTCCACTGATGATCGTTAAAGCCCGGCTGGTACCAGTCACGGTGGGGTTGATGAAGGGTATACCGCCACGTAACGGGATGCTCGATCGCGGCAGCCACGACGGTGCGGAGCACGGGGCGCGGCGGCAAACCCTTGACCCAATCGCCGGGCGTTGAGGCGCCACGGGTGGCCCATTTTTTCCAGAGGCGGCGGTGCAGCAACAACGGCATGAACGCGGCGCCCATCACGGGGCGGGCGAACATACCGGCTTGATGGGCATTCTGGGTCCAGTAGAAATCGGCCAGCGGCACGCGATCCGGGGTGCGGTTCAAAAATGCATAGACCTTTCCAACCAGCCGGCGAAAGTGCGCGGGATTCCGGGCCAGGGCGGCGGTCCAGATGGTCCAATCGGTTTTGGTGTATAGTTTTCGCGAATCCAGGGGCAAGCCATAAAGTTGCAGATGCCGCAAATAGAAGGCTATTTCCCGCTTCGCCACGGAGGGCGGAAACAAATGTAGCCGCAGGACCCGATCCCAGATCAGATTGTATTTCTGGCTCCAGGTGCCGCGGGCACCGAACGCCAGATCATAATGTCGCCGGTCAGCATCCTTGACCATCCACTTTTCCGCCCAGCGTCGGGCCAGCGCCAGATAGCGCTGGCCGCGACGGATCTGCCCCTTAAGCCGACACATCTGGCCATAGGCGCCGATGGCAATAATCGCCTTGACAGACAGGTTGGCGTCATGGGCTATTGGGCCGGCGAAATCGTCGGTGCAGAGCTGCCGGCCGGGATCAAAACCGTTCTTCTTCAAATACTCCGCCCACTGCCGGAACCGTCCCCAGTAACGCGAGGCGAAACGAACGTTCCCGTCAAGCCTGGAAACCGCGTCGGCGAGTATCAACATATTGCCGCTTTCTTCCACGGGCATTGTTTCCCCGCCGCTGTGCGGGTGGCCCGTAGCAACCGGGAATCGTCCAAGGTCATGCGGCGCAAAGGGAAAAGGCCAGTGCGGCGGATAGGAATCATTCAGCACGGGAACCAACATGGCCTTCAGCAGGGTCGGACAAAACAACAGGCATTCCGGCGACGCGGGGTAAATCACATCCATCGTGCTGATGTCGCCTCCGCTGGTGTTTTCAAAGGGGCACAAATATGGCTCGCCATGGGGGTCGGCGGCCAGAGCGTCCGCGGCGAAGGCCTGCCGATAGGCCAGGGCCGCGATCCGGGCGTAACGGCGCCCGCCCACCCGGGTGCAATCGGCCATCACTTCCCGATCAAACGTGGCGCATTGTTTCCGCAGCGCCGGTTCCTGGCTGGCGGCAAAGGCGAGCATCGTCAGGGCGGAGGCGCCGTGGCGTTTCCAATAGGGGCGCAGCCATTGGCCGTAATAGTTAATCGCCCAGCGTTCATCCAAGCCCACCATCAGCCACCGTGACACCGGTTGGGCGCCGACTTGGCCCAATCTGAGCGTCATGGCCGCCACGGGCTGACGATCCGCCACCCGCCGCGGCATAGGTCCGGATGATTTTACCGGCAAATGACCGGTCTGAACGAAAGATTCGAGACAACGGGCATTCGAGGCAATAACCGCCTGGCGGATTTGGCCGTGCGGTGCCGCCAGATAGAGATAGCCCCAGTGAATTCCATCGGCGCTCTGCAGAACATCCTGATGGACGGCTCCGAGGCGCCAAGCAATTAGATGGCCTCGGGATACGCGTTGCCAGCGCACCCGGACGCGGGGACCGTTAACCGCTAATTGGGAACTGGTGCTGTAGTATACCTCCACCCTGTGTAGGCGACCATCGGTGGAACGCACGGTCCACGTCAGGTAAGTGATGGGAAGCGAAAAAATATTAAGATTCGACGGCAGGCGGGGGGTGGTGAAGGTGAGCGTTAGCGCTACGCCATGGCCGGCGAAGCGATAAATCGTGCGGGTCGGAAACACCGCCACGCCGCGTTGGCGCAAAGCGCCGATGTCAACCGGCCGTCCTCCCATCAGGCGGTAGGGCACACCGTTAATGCGAACCAAACTCACCAGGTTTTGGACCGCCGAATTCCAGAAGCGTGTGCGGTGGTTGGCCAGATGCGTCGCGTCAGACCATACGCTCAGATAGGGATCAAAGGCGATTAAGGGAACCGCCGGCGGACGGAAACCCGCGTCCTGATTCAGATTTGCGGTGCCGGTGGCTCGTCCCACCCCCGGTAGCACGGCCGACGCAGCGAGTAATAACCAGCGATAAATACCCTTGTTCATCCCCATCAATATACCTCGATACCTCGCCGAAACGGAAAGCATCGCGTGTCACGCGGGCGTAGTGGATTTACGCTGGACTCGCGCCAGCGACGGCGCCTGGCCATAAAAGCGACGGAACTGCTTGTTAAAATGCCGCGGATCGGGCAGGCCCACCTGCCGCGCGATGTGACCGACCGGCATATCCGTATTCGTCAACAGATGATGCGCGTATTGCAGCCGTTGCGTCAACAGGTAATGCGACATCGTCATGCCAAAATGTTCCCGAAAACGGCGGGCCAGGTAGTTCTGGGAGACCTGCAAACGTTCCGCCAGGGTGGGGATGAGCAGCGGCTCGTTAAAATGGCCGGCAATCCAGGCGGCGGCCTGCTGCACCGCTCTCTGGCCGCGCCGTCCCGCGTCGGCACGGGCGGGGGATGGAAGTAGGATTTCCGCCAGCCATAGCAGAAAATGCTGGAATTCCACAGCCAGGATCGCTTCGTACAACCGGCTCCGCGGCGGGCGCCCGTTGGTCTGGGTCCACAAGTCGGCCAGACGCTGCATGCGCTGTTGGCCATGCCAGCGGTAGGCTCCGAGGGAAAAGTGCCGTGGAAAGCGCAGCCGATCTCCACGCCGCCCCGGTGCCGGCTGGAAATGCACGCACCAATGCCAGCCGGGACGTGGTAAATCGTAACAACTGCTGCGCCGGGCAGGGCTGAAGGTGATATCGCCGGGGGCCAGGTCGTAAAGGATTCCATCAATGTTCACCCGTCCGTGGTAGCCATGCAGGTGCAGGGCGTGGGTCGGGGAAAGATAGCGATGGCTAAATCCGCGGGCGGCCAGCGGGGCGCGGCAGGCGATGCTTACTTCGGGCAAAAAAGCCGCTGGCCACAGGAAGGAAAGGGCTGAGTTTGGCATAATAGTGTTGAATTTTCACCACCAGTGATGAATTTTTCAAATTGACGCGGCGGCGGAGAGGGCTAGGATCAATTAGGTCGCCGGATGGTCCGCGACGCGATCGGTGAATAAGGAGAAAATACCATGGCCGCTCTGGGGTTGACGCCGGAGGAGAAAGCGTTCTATCAGGATAACGGTTACATCCTTTGCCGAGGGGTGTTCACCCCCGGGGAAGCCGCGGAGCTGCGCCGCGAGGCGCATGCCTTGGCCCAGCGGCTCCAGCAGTTCCGCCAGATTGAGGTGGCCTGGGCGACGGTCAGGGCGACGGGAACCGTAGTGCAGCATTGCCATGATGTGCAATTTTATGCCGCGGTGTTCGCGCGGATGATTGTCGACCCTCGTCTAACGGCGGTGGCGCAGTCGATCATCGGGCCAAATGTGCAGTTGCATCACACCAAGATGTTCATTAAGCCGCCGGAAAGGGGCGCGCCGTTCCCCATGCACCAGGACTACCCCTACTTTCCGTTTAAAAATGACTCCATGATCGCGGCGATCATCCATTTCGATGATGCTCCCCTGGAAAAAGGGTGCGTTCGCGTGGTCCCCGGCAGTCATAAGCTCGGCCCTCTCGCGACGACCGCGGCGGATTATTCCCTGCCGCATGAGCAATACCCGATCGAAAAGGCCACGCCATGCCCGGCCCAAGCGGGCGATGTGCTGTTTTTCAGCTATTTGACCATCCACGGATCAGGAATTAACGCCAGCAAGGAAGCCCGCACGACCGTGTTGGTGCAGATGCGTGATCCGGAGGATGTGCCGCTGGCCCGGGTGCACGAATCCTGGGGCCAAGGTATGATGTTGGCGGGGTTTGATCCGACGTGTTGCCAGACCAAACGGCTGTGGACCCAGGCGGATGAAAAACGCCAGCAAGAAGTGCTGGCCACCGCGGCCGCCGGTTAATAGCGACTTTTGTGGGGAGAATGCAAATGACGGCCACGCTTACGGAAACCTTACCGGCGACGGAGCGGCTGACGCCGCGGCAGCGCTTTATTGCGGCGCTGAATCGCCAGCCGCTGACAGGCCTGGTGCCCCATTTTGAACTGGTCTTTTTTCTAACCATGGAGGCTTTCGGCAAAGTCCATCCCTCCCATCGCAGCTATCACCAATGGCTGCAGATGGAGCCCCGGGAGCGGGCGCTGCACCGGCAGGATATAGCGGATCTCTTTATTGCCACCGCGGAGCGTTTTGGCCACAGCGCCATTTTTTTGCACCCGAACCCGGGTACGGAAGAAGAAACCATGGCGCTGGTCGACTTAATCCGCGCAAAAACGGGCGACCGATATTTTCTCATGCAGCATGGCGACGCCACCTTCAGCGTTCCCGATGGGGCACATATGGTCGAATTTTCCTGCCGCCTGGCCGATGAGCCGCAAAAGATTAAGGCCGAGGCCCAGGCAATGGTGGATCAGCAGTTGGCGGCGGCGGAAAGATTACGCGCCCATGGGGGCCTGGATGGCTTTGCCCTTTGCGCGGACTATTGTTTCAACACCGGGCCTTTCCTAAGCCCGCGACAATTCAGTGAATTTGTCACGCCCTATCTGGATAAACTGATCCGCGGCCAGCGCCAGATGGGCTATTACGTCATTAAGCACACCGATGGCAACATCATGCCGATTATCGACCAGCTCGTGCAGTGCCGGCCGCACGCCCTGCATTCCCTGGACCCCCAGGGCGGTGTGGATATCGCCGAAGTCAAACGGTTATACGGTTCGCAGGTGTGCCTGATCGGCAATGTGCACTGCGGAGCGTTGGATACCGGCACCGATGAGGACGTGATTGCCTCGGCGCGGTACGCTTTGCGGCACGGCATGCCGGGGGGCGGCTATATTTTTTCCACCAGCAACTGCATCTATACCGGCATGCGTCTGGCCCGCTATGAATTGATGCTCAAAGTCTGGCGCGAGGAAGGTAATTACCGCAGTTCTTCCACGTCGGCGAGGTCTTTGGGCCGCCCAGTCTGACGCTTATTGCGGAGCAACAACTGGCGGCTCAGAAAATTCGTCGGCACGCCCTCGAGTTCCGCGGCCACACGGGCGATCCAGGCGTGGCTTCGGTAACCCCATCAATGGAGGTCATCAAGTCAATGCGGTTGGGAGGATAGCCGAGTGGAACCACCACACTTTCCCGGCTGAAATCGTCGGCGTGAATGGCGCCTTGACCAAACCTAACACGCTTCAACGCGGTGACTATCTTTATACCGTTTTCCGTACATGGTTCGACAAAGATGTCGATGTCTCTGTAAACCGCGGGCGCCCATGAAACGTTCCGGCCTAGCCTCCGACGAAAAAAATGGAAAAATGGGGCCAGCCACCTGATTCCATTCATTTGTCCGTGTGTGTGGGGAATGATGCGCACCGCGGGGGCGCGCGGATGGTTAAGCCGCAAGCGGCCGGCGGAGGCGTCGTGGCTAGCCCGGCTATTTCATACGGAACCGCGGAGCGGCGCAGAGGCACGCAGAAATAAAAGGGAATGGCGAGGGGTTTGAGGCAGCGGCGGTCGAGATAGTGTATTCTTGCCGGTCTCAGGAGATAGCAGGTAAGTGCTTTTATTCCAGCAACCGCTGTACCACCATCGGCGTGTTTCTTGGCGCGACGCGAAGATTTGTTCGTCGCAGGAATTGCGCGGGTCGGCGGAGCGTTACCCCCGGCAAAGGTCATCCCGGCGACGCTGCGGACCGGGGCTATATACTTGGGTTGCGGCGTGGCCATGCGCGGAAATCTGCGGATAGTGTCAGTCAGTGTGCCGCCGCGGCACGCCGGGCCGCAGCCAGAATCGGCGCATAATGGGGATGGTGCGACAGCTCCGGCACCAGTTGCACGTAAGTGATTCTTCCGTTCTTGCCGATGACCACCACCTGCCGGGCCAGAAGGCCGTTTTGTTTCATCAGCACGCCATAGGCCATAGCGAAGGAGTGAAAACGATAATCGGACACGGTCCGCAGATGTTTAATGCCTTTGGCGCCGGACCAGCGTTTTTGAGCGAAAGGCAGGTCCATGCTGATGGTGATAATGCCCACGTCCTTGCCCAGGGTGGAAGCCACCTCGTTGAAATGCCGGGTTTCCCGGCTGCAAACCGGAGTGTCCAGCGACGGTACGGAAGAGAGTATCCAGACTTTGCCATGACCGGGATGAAAATGATAAACGGTCATATTGTTGGCGACGGCCTTGAAGGGCGGCGCTTTTTCTCCGACTCGCGCCGGGCGCCCCAGCAGCGTAATGGGATGGCCGTTGAGCGTCACGAGTCCTGTGCGCTGCGTGATCGCGCGGGCGACCCCCGCTCCAGCCAGCAGAAACCAAAAGATCGTACCAAGCTGAACGATTCTCTGGCTCGTTTTCATCAGGCAGCTCCGTCTGATAACCGCTTTTATTATAGGCGGGCAGAGGGTGGGGCGATTTTTCGAGAAGCGGCCCCGCCCCAGCCGCCCCGTGCGTGGCGCAGGCGTCTCGCCCCGCTAATCGGCGGGCAGGTCGCCAGGGGGCGACTCGCAGACTGGCGAGCTTGGTCGAGTCGCCTGGAAGGTTTTTTGGTGGCGACTTGCCTGCTGTTGCGGCCGCGGTCGGCGGATCCCGGCCCACGCTGGAATCCGCACTGCATGCCAGCCCCGCCCTGAAAACCTCTCACTCGCGCCAGCGGTTTTCCGGTAGGCGACGGTTTATTTATTCTGTGGAATATGCTCCAATAATCAATCATGGCCAATCCGCCACGCGAGCCTTCCTCCCGATCATTCGTCGCAGCCGGAACTGCAGTCGATCCGCCGAGCGCCTGTGTCTCGGCGCCACCGCAAGCCATCCGTTGGAACAATCCGTTTATCGCCGCGGCTGGCCTGATTCTGTTGGTGTTCGTGGCGTACTGGCCGCTGACGCGGGCCGGCTTCCTGTGGGATGACATCCAATGGCTGGTGAACAATCCGTATGAACATCACTGGTGGGGGCTTTGGTATATCTGGACGGTTGTGAATACCGGAGCGCAGTATTGTCCGCTGGTGTATAGCGGACTGCTGCTGCAATACCAGATGTGGGCGGCGAACGCGCTCGGCTACCATCTGGTGAATATGGCTCTGCAGGCCATCAACGCGCTCTTGCTTTGGTGGATTCTCCGGCGGCTGGGTTTAAAAACCGCCTGGCTTATCGCCGCCATATGGGCGATCCATCCCGTGCAGGCGCAAACCGTGGGCTGGGTGATCGAACAGAAGAATCTGGTTTCCGCGTTGTTTTATTTCGCCGCGGTGTTGGCGTGGCTGCGCTTTGCGGGCTTGGGGGTGGAATTTTCCGCAAACACTGGGCTGGGGGGCGTCGTGGGCGACTCGCCGCGACGAACGGGTGCATCCGGGCCCACCGGGGTTGCAACGCGGTGCTGGTCACACCCGTGTGCTGTGTCGGGACGCGGCGCAGGTGCGACCATTTCCAATCTCAAATGTCAACTCTCAAAGCGACAATCCGTGGCCTGGTATCTTCTGGCGACGCTGCTCTTTGCCCTGGCCTTACTGGCGAAGACCGCGGTATGCACTCTACCGGCGGTGCTGCTGGTGCTTGCGTGGTGGCGGCGCGGCCGTCTGGGTTGGCGCGATGTTCTTGCGACCGTTCCGTGGTTTGTCGTGGGCCTCGCGATGGCGGCTGTGACCGTCCATGTGGAGCATACCGCCCTGGAGGTGCGCGGCCCGCAATTTCAGTTTGGTCCGGTGGAGCGGCTGCTAATCGCCGGGCGCGCGCTCTGGTTTTATCCGTGGAAACTGATTTGGCCACATCCGCTGGCGGCGACCTATCCGCGGTGGGATGTGCCCGCCTTGGGTGGCTGGCAGTGGCTTTATCCTGCCACCGCTTTGGCTGTCCCGGTGATTCTTGTACTGGCGCATCCAAAGATTGGCCGTGGGCCTTTTGCCGCAGTGGCCTCTTACGGCCTTACCATTTCTCCCGCGATTGGCTTGATCTCGTTTAACATGATGGCAGTTTCGTTTGTGGCCGACCATTTGCAGTACCTGGCCTGTATTGGCTTGATCGCGCTGGGCACGGAAGGTTTCTGGTTTCTGGTTTTCCGTTCCTGGTTTCCGGTTTGTGGTTTCTGGTTGAATAAGCACCAGGCCATACCGCACCTGGAAACCATAGACCAGAAACCAGAAACTGGAAACCCGAAGCGCCTCGCCCTAGCCGGCGGCGGCGTCGTGCTCGTGGTATTGGGCGCCTTGACCTGGCAGCAAAGCCGTTTGTATTCTTCCGCGGTGCGCCTGTGTCGTTATAATCTTAAATACTATCCGGACAGCCCAATCGCTCTAAATATCGTGGGTATGTACGAATGCGTCCACGGCGACCTATCGGCCGGAATGGAGAAACTCAAGCGGGCTATACAGCTTTCCCGGAATTCGCCCCTACTGGCTTTACTGCAACTGCACGCCGCAGATATGTATTACGGCGTTTATCACAACTATGCCACCGCCGCCACCTATTATCGCCAGGCGCTCCATTACAATCCCTTCATGCCACAGGTGATTCTGCGGCTTGCTTATTGCTACGAGCACCTTGGCCAATGGCCCAGGGTTCTGGTTGAGTTGCGGCGGGGGCTGATCCTATATCCCTTTTCCGCCGCTTTGCACTTTGAGCTGGCCAACGTGCTGGTGATGCAGCGGAACTATTCCGCGGCGGCGCGGCAATACCGCGACGCGCTGCGCTATGAGCCGCATAATACCAAGGCGCTTTACAATCTGGCGCTGACGCTGGAAAAGCTTGGCCAATGGCCCAAGGCCTTGTTGCGCTTCCGACAGGCACTGCGGGTCTCGCCGCGGTTTGCGCAAGGTCATTTTGAATATGGCAAATGCCTGTATCTGCACGGCCAGGCCGCGGCGGCGGCGCAGCAGTTCCGGCGGGTTATCCATTTCTGGCCGAATCAACCCGTGGGTTATCGCGCCTTGGCCCGGGCATTGGCCGCTCTTGGCCATCCGCGTCAGGCCGCCGCCGCGAGCGCCGAAGCCACGCGTCTGCAACAGCGAAATTCCCTCCCGCCGCCACCACCCTGACCCCGATATTTCGTGGTTCAGCGCCAAGCAAGCCAGCGGCGGTAATTGTGGCGGGAGATATACGACGCGATAGAGCCGCCGGTTTACCGGCGGTGGTGGTCCGGGATGAACATAGCGCCACGGTGTGAAACCTGGCGTCGCGTGCTGTATCGCACCGGCCACCGCCGATCAAGGTCACCCCGGTCACCCAAGGAGGCAACTCGACAAGGCGAGCGAATCTGCGCTCCGACGGTTAGCCCAACTTTCGCACCTCGGGTCAATTTTCCGGAATTTTTGCGGTTCGGCAAGGGCAAAAGCCCCGCCAATCGAGGGTTGACGGCGCGAAAACCGTTGTAGTGCAGACCTACCCCCTTGTGTTCCTTCTTGGGACTTTGCCATACTGGTACGCATGTACCTGCGACACCATCGGCGTTTCAAGAACGGCAAATGGCACACCTACTACAGCGTGGTGGAGAGCCGCCGCACCGTCTCGGGCCAGCCGGTGCAGCGGCAGGTGCTGTACCTGGGTGAGATCAACGCGTCGCAGGAGGACGGCTGGCACCGGGCGCTGGAGGCGTTCGCCCCGGAGGTGCCCCCGCGCCCGGAGCCGGATCTCTTCACCGCCGCCAGGACGCTGACGCCGGCCGAGGTCAACGCGCTGGCGGTGCGGCTGGCTGGGATGGAACTGCGCCGCCCGCGCGCTTACGGGAACTGCTGGCTGGGCTGCCGGCTGTGGCACGAGTTGAACCTCGATCGATTTTGGAACGCCCGTCTGGCCGCGGACGGGCGCTCCGGGGTGCCGTGGGCCAAGGTGCTGGAATTGCTGGTCGTCAACCGCCTGACGGATCCGGGCAGCGAGTTCCGCCTGCATCGGCAATGGTTTGACCGCAGCGCGATGGATGCCTTGCTGGAGGTGGATGCCGCGGCGGCCAGCAAGGATCGGCTGTATCGCTGCCTGGATCGGATTGTGGAACACCGGCATGATTTGTTCCGGCACCTGCGGCAGCGTTGGCAGGACCTGTTCGCGGTGCACTTCGACGTACTCTTGTACGACCTGACGAGCACGTATTTTGAGGGCCTCTGCGAACAGATTCCCTTGGCCAAGCACGGCTACAGTCGGGATGGCCGGCCGGACTGTCGGCAGGTGGTGCTGGCCTTGATCGTCACGCCGGAGGGTTTGCCGCTGGCATATGAAGTGATGCCGGGCAACACGTCGGACAAGACGACCCTGGCAGGCTTTCTGCGCAAGATCGAATCGCTGTATGGCGCCGCCCGGCGAACGTGGGTGATGGATCGGGGGATTCCCACGGAGGCGGTGTTGACCCAGATGCGGCAGCGCGGGATCGACTACCTGGTGGGCACGCCGAAGGGGAAACTGTCGGCGGTGGAGCGGCGCTTGGTGGAGCGGCCGTGGCAGGCGGTCCAAGCGGGGGTGGAAGTGAAGCTGACGGCGGAGTCTGGGGAGGTGTGGGTCTTGGCCCGCAGCCAGAGTCGCCAGAACAAAGAACGGGCCATGCGCCGGCGGCGGCTGCGGAAGTTCTTTCAGGGGTTGTTGGCCCTGCGCCGCAGCTTGCCGAAGCGGGACTTGTTACTCCAACGGCTCGGGGCGCTGAAGCACGACGCCGGCCGTGCCGCACAGTTCGTGGCGGTGGAGATTCCCACGGCGAAGCAAGCGGTGACCCGCCAGACGTTCCACTATCGGTTGCAGGCGGGAAAATTCAAGGAGGCCGAACGGCTCGACGGACACTATCTGTTACGCAGCAGCTTGCAGGCCGAATCCCCGGAGGTGCTCTGGCAGCGATACACGCTGCTGGCACAAATTGAAGCCGCGTTTAAATCTTTAAAATCGGATCTGCAGGTGCGACCGATTTATCATCAGGTGCAGCCCCGCGTCGAGGCGCACATTCTGGTGGCCTTTCTGGGGTACGCGCTGGTGGCGACGCTGGCCATGCACACCCGCCGGCATGCGCCGGGCCTGACGCCCCGTGCGGTGTTGGAGCAGCTGGCCGCCATTCAGATGGTGGATGTGCACCTGCCGGTAACCGACGGCCGTTGGCTGGTGATGCCGCGTTATACGGTGCCGCAGCCGGAACAGCGTCTCTTGCTGGAAAAGCTCGGCCTGCCCCTGCCGGACCAGCCGCCGCCGAAAATTTACCCCAGCCAGGTCGCGGCACTGGCCTCTGAAAGGGAGGTGCCCGAGCGGGACTTGTAGTGCAGACTTTTACCCTTCAAGGGCCAATTGGCGTGGGGTCTTGGCACCGAAGTGCGAAAGTTGGGTTAGGTTAGGTTTGGGGTTGCCGCTGGCAGAGACGTGGCCAGTGCTGATGGCACGGCCCAATTTTCAAGGTATGGAGCGATTCCTGTTTACCTGGGCCTGCTTTCGCGCCGGTGCGCCAACGCCCGCCAGTGGGCCAGGGCGGCGGCGGCTTTTTTGCGGCGGCCCAGCCGCTGGTAGGCCCTGGCCAACAACCGGTATGCCGCGGCATGGCCGGGCGCCCCGGCGCGCTGCGACAGGGCCTGCCGCAGCTGCCTGACCGCCTTGGCTGTCTGTTTTGCTTCCAGCAGGCAACGGCCATAGGAAAAGTGCAGCAGACCACTGTGCGGATCCAGCCGCACCACACGGGCGTACCAAGGCAAGGCCGCAGACCACTGCCCCGCCGCCTCCAGTGCCTCCGCCAGGCGATAAATGGCGGCCCAGCGGTACGGCTCGCTATGCAAAGTCAATCGATACTGATGCGCCGCCGCACGATAGTGTTTACCCATCAGTAGCGCATTGGCCAGGGCGAAATGCAGGTCCCCCGATCTGGGCATCAAGGCCAGTCCGTGCCGCAGATCGTGAAAGGCCATGGCCCAGTTGCGTTGCCGTTCATAACACGCCGCCAGGCGGATGATGATGTCCGGCTGCCAAGGATCCGCCTGCAGAGAGCGGCGATAATAGCCAATGGCGGCGGCGTCATCGTGAAAGTACCGTGCGGAAATATCTCCTAAATTGCCGTCCACCACAGGATTCGACCCGCCGGTCAGGGTATAAGCGTGAAAAATCCATCGGTAAGCTTCGGCCACCTTACCCCGCGCCAACAGGTGCATGCCAATCTGTTCCCTGGCCACCCAACTTTGTGGGTCATATCGGTATTCGTGATACCACAGATGAATCGGCGGCACATAGTCGTTGCCTTGGCGCCAAGTCAGAACGCCCAACGCGACCAGCACCATGCCGCCGCAGGCCAGGGCGATGGGTTTCGGGCATGGGATTTGTGGTTTCGGGTTTCCAGTTTCTGGTTTGTGGTTGGCGCCGTAGCGGCTCTTCGCCCCGGTTGCCGGTTGCGGCGCCGCCGGATGCGTCTTCCACCAGAAACCAGGAACCAGAAACCGGAACCCGGAGACAGCAAACCAGAAACCTTCGGTAACCAGCACGATCAGCCCGATACACGCCAGATACTGATAATGGTCGGTCACAAAGGTATACGTCATCCCGGCAAAGGAAATAAATCCCAGCGCGGGCGAAATTGTCAGACCATAGAAAGCCACAGCGGCGAACGGCGCACGGCCGATCTTCCGTCGTCGAGCAAGCAGCACGACCGGCAGGAGAAAAACGCTGATGGGGAAGATCCATTGCCAGTTTGAAAAATGATGGATCCGCCAACGCGGATACACGGGCAACAACGGGTGCGGCCAGAAGAGTTTCCATGGATAAAACCATAAATCCTGGCCGGCGATGACCAGGTGTTGGCGAAAGGTGAAGATGAATTGGCGCCCGCTGGCGCCGGCGCCGGTGCGTTCCATGAAAACGGTGACCAGCGCCGCGGCCAGCACCATGGCAAACCATGGGATCAGGGAAAGCACTTCGCGCCGCGCTACGTATCCGCGGCGCCACCAGAGCACCACCAGCAGCGCCGCCGGCAGGGTACAAACATAAGTTTTCGCCAGTAGTGCCAGGACAAAACAAAATGTCGCCAGGAGATACCAGGCCGTGGATTGTCGATGCGACCTTTGAACCTTGAGATTGGAAAGGGTCGCGCCGCCGCGTTCCGACGCGGCGCGCGGGTGTAACCCGCACCGCGTTTCAATACCGGTGCGCCAGGATGCGCCGGAGTGCGGCAGCGAGTCGCCCGCGGCGCCCCCCAGCTCGGTGTTTCCGGGACATTCCACTCCCCAGCCCGCGAAGCGCAGCCAAGCCAGCGCCGCGGCGAAATAAAACAGGCCCGAGAGTAGACTTTTCTGCTCCACGATCCAGCCGACAGTTTCCACCTGCACGGGATGAATCGCCCAGATGGCGGCCGCGATCCAGGCGCTACGGAGTTGCAGCTGCCGTAGAATGCGCCAGAGCAGAATGGCGTTCATCGCCTGCAGGCCGATATTAACCAGATGATAGCCCAGGGCCTGCAGACCCCAGAGCTTATATTGCAGCAACAGCGCGGTGAACAGCAGGGGGTAATACTGAATGGAGGCGTGGGGAACAAACCAGATATACCACAGGCCGCGCCAATGGTGCACCATGCTGTTGAACCGCAGCCAGCTGTCGTCGTCCCAAATGAAACCGGCCTGGTGGAGGGGAAAATAGGCGAGCACGCATAGCAGGAACAGCCCCGCTGCGGCCGCGAAGCTGTGGTGGGAAGACGCCTCTGGCGTCGGGCGTGGGCCGGCGACACGTTGCCCAGGCGCGGCAATCGCCCGTGACGCATCCGCCGGCGCCACAGTGTTCTCATGCGACGACAAGGGAAGATCGTCCATGAGACCATTACACCGCCGGGCGCCGCCAGGGGCAACGGTGAGTAAGTAAAAAGGAAAATGGATAAGGAGGCCCACAGGGAGGGCGGTCCTGAAGCTGGGGATGGGCCAGGAGCGCCCGTAGAGCCAACGCCCTTGTCGGCTGGCCACATGGCCGAGGACGGCATCGGCCCGGCATAGCCCCGCCGCGCAAACGACGGGCCAGGCGCTGCAGCAGCCCGAACCAGTCGTTGCAGTTTAGTCGCCTGCGGCGACCTTCGGGCTATGATAATCACTTGCCGTCCTTTGTGTTCCCTGGTGGCGTGCCTTCCCATTCCCCGGCCGGTATAATTCGCGCTATGGTCACTGCGCTTGACCAGCGCCAGCTTCTTAGCAT
>JAJYFE010000007.1 GCA_021785435.1 Planctomycetota bacterium | reverse complement strand
TGGAGAACCCGGGGGCAATGGTTGAAGCGAAGTGAACTCGGCAAGGGTTTTAAGGGATCATTAAAAAGGTATTTTCGCGGCCTTCGCGGCTTCGCGTGAGGTGACGAAATTCCGTCCCGGCGGAGGTGGCTTACACCGGGTCATGTGATCCGGGCCAGCTTCTGCGGGGCGCATAACTTAAGGAGGTGCTTGATGATGGCACACAATGGTCCAACGTCTTCCTTCGGTTCACCCATAGCGCCGCCGGGATCTGTAGCGCCGTCGCCCTCGACGGCTGGCGTCCCCGTAGAGCCGTCGTCCTCGACGGCTGGCGTAAAGATTGTGGTCCCTTTTTTACAGGAGTTTCCCATGAAAGTGCAAGAAGGTATTAAGTTCGCCCTGGCCAGTTTTCAATCGTTATGGTCTTGCCTGGTGGCTCTCACCAGCGTGTGGGCCGAGAGTGTGGGGCTGACCGTGGAGAAAGTGATTTCAGGGGTGGGCGCTATTTTGAACGTGGGGCTTACGGCCCTCGCCATCGGGTTCCTTTCCATCGGCGAAGCGCTGGGGGTGCTGACGGGCTTCCAGATGGCGCTGAATCCGTGCGGTTTCCGGTCGCGGAAAGCCCGCTTTAAGGCGGCGGCGGGGTTCACCCTGATCGAGCTGCTGGTGGTGATCTCGATCATCGCGATTCTTGTTTCCATCCTGCTGCCTGCGCTGGCCAAAGCCCGGGAACTGGCCAACCGGGCCGTCTGCATGGCCAATATCCGCGGGATCATCCAGTCCATGGTGACGTACGCTCAGTCGAACAACGGTGAGTTTCCCGTCGTCCTGGCCACCCCTGGCACCCCGGGCTACGACAACGCGCCGATGGCGTATCCCCTCGACGCCATTGACGGCGGCTACAACCTTAGCCCGGCCTCGCAGGTCGTGCAGGATTGGTACAACGCGGGTACGCCGGTTCAGTACAACCACCCGGATCCAACGGCGGGCTGGTGGATCCTGGTGCTGCAAGGCTACACCACGCCGGCCAGTTTCATCTGCCCGTCCGATCCGCTCGCGGCCGGCCCTTCAGTTGAAACCTACTACGGCGTCCCTTACTCCGGCGGTGCTGCGACCAGTTTGTACTACTGCACCTTTGGCGAGTTGGCGGGTGATCCGGTCGGCTATTTCACGTTGGGCGCCGGCTGGAACCCTACCGGCCAGGGCCTGAGCTATTCCCTGGCGTTTCCGTGGCCATGGGCCAACGGCGGTTTTGGTGGCCGGCCCGGCCAATGGTGGACCACTAACGAGGCCACCACCGAGGTTCCGCTGGTCAGCGACATGGCTCCGCTGGATGGCGGCGGGGCAGGTACGTCCGCCTACGATTCAGCGGGTAATGGCGTATACCAGCGCATCACCACCACGTTGCCGACAGCCAACACGTTCGGCCCCTACATTTACAACTCCGGCAATCATGCCGGCGATGGCCAGAACGTGGGCTTCGCAGACGATCACGTCACTTGGGAAATCTCGCCCTACGTCGGCCAGAATGGTGACAATATTTTCACCTATTCCACAGCGGATCCGGCCGTGGTCAACGGCACTACGGACACCAACCAGGTTGGCCTTACGGGAACGGGGGGACAGACGGGCACGCCGCCCCCCGCGCCGCGCATCCAGACGCTGGCGGCACCCTTTGACACCTGCATGGTGCCTGTGCGAACGGTGAATCCCACGCCCGCCGCTGCGGCCGCGGGGACCGGGGGCGCAGGCCGCGGCTATAACTCCACGAACGCTGCGTGGTGAAAGGCGTGAAGCTGGACGATAAGGTTCTCGTCTCATCTTGTCGTTTGGCCGACGCCCCGGTCCGTCGCGAAGGGCTGAGGGTGCTCGGCCCGTGCACAGCGTGAAAGGCTCCCAACACGCAACCGAAACGGCCATGACTCCGAACGAATCAAGGAGGCTTCCCCATGGATCATTCCCCCTCGGTTGGACCACCCACGGATTGCGATCGACGGCGCTTTCTGCAAGCGATGGCAGGTGCAGCCGCTGTCGCCGCGGCACCGTTGCGCCGCCCGCCGCCCGCCGCCCGCGTCCAGCCGCTATCGGCTATGACGCGGCGGGCCGTGCTGGACGACCCACGGCTGGATTTTATGAACGTCGAGCACATCCAGCGCGTGGTTAGGTGGTTGGGGGATAACGGCTTTGGGCGACTGGATGCGGAAAGGCTGGCCGGATGGATGCGGCAGCGGATGGACGGCCAGGACGCCTACGGCAGCGTGGCCGTGCTGCCGCGCGACGTTTGTCCCAGCGGCCTCCTGGCGGGTCCCTCCCAAGCTCCGCTATGGCTGCGCTACCTGCACGCCGGCGGGCGCCTGGTTTGGCTGGGCGAGGCGCCTTTCGAGTACGTCGAGTCGCCTACGGTGCAGCCGCCACCGTTTAATCTCGATTACAGCCGGCGCGGGCTAGGACTGATCGGTTGCGCCATGCCGGGCTGGTCTTCGCCCTACTGGGGAAATGGCAGCTTACCGGTGGCGCCGAACCCCGCGGCCAAGGGCTGGGGGTTTGAGACGGTCGGCAGCGCGGTTGTCGGCTACCCGGCGAAGGATGTGACCTTACCGTTTGATTTGTACACCGCCGCGAACGGCAAGAAAGGGACTGCGGATTGGTTTAAAAACGTCCGCCCGGATCTGCCATGGAGTGGCTTCGTCATCCGGCAGCAATTTGACGGCAACAATGATGCGTGTCTGCGCGACGCTTGGCGGGCGGCGAATTACGTCGGCCAGCCGCTGCTGATACCGCCCATGCCGCCACCAGCCCGCTCTGCCGCCCCCTCGGCAATCTGGATAACGCTCACCGGTGGTGGCATGACGGGCCGGCACGAATATGTCCGCGGGGAAAAACTCGAGGTGACGGTGGTGGCCAAGGCCGCCGCCGGAGCCACCAGCATGCGGCTGGAACTAAAGCAAAAAAACGCCACGTTGTGGCATGAGGAAAAAACCTGCACACCGGACGGCGACGCGGACCATGGTGCCGTCTTCAGCCTGGATACCTCGCCCTACGCCTACGGCGTCTATGAAGTCCAAGCCACGGCCATGCGCGAGGGGAAGGCACTGCGCACGATCAGCCAACCGCTGGGTATCCGCCACATCCCGCCGAAAGATTTTAACTGGGACATGTGGTGGGGCGTCGGTAACAATCCCGTGCGCAGCGATCTGGAGTGCCGCAACATCAGCCAGACGGGCATGGAACTTTATCTGGTCGGTGATTCGCCGCGCCAAATGCTCGCCGGCGTGGATGCCGCCACCAGATACGGCCTGGGCTTCAGCCTGCGCGCCATGCCGGACCTTGCCTATGGCCGGAGCCTGACGTTTGAAAACAATCCACAGTATTACCGCATCGGGACTGATGGCAAGCCGGTGAGCAACGCCTACAGCGGCGGCCGCCCCTCGCTGGGCATCAGCAATCCGGCTATCTATGCCACCGCCTTCGAGCCGTTCGTGGCGGCGATCAAGCAGTTGGCTGGGCATCCGGGCTTGCGGCCCTACGTGCTGACCGACGACGATTATTCCGTTTACTACGGCTTTGATTATGCCCCGCATGTGCTGGCTGATTTCAAGGCCAAAACGGGTTTGACGGCGCCACGGAAGAAAGAGCTACCGAAAACCTACGGCGCAGTCCCGGAGGATAATCCCTGGCTGCAATGGTGTATCTATACGCTTAAGGATATATGCGCCGCTTTCAACAAGGCCCAGACGGACGCCGCCCTGCGGGTCCGCCCGGACCTCCGCGTCGGGCCGATCCCCGGCGGGATGCAGATTCCATTGGTGAGCATGTGGGATGCCGGGCAATATCCGACCTACGATTTCGGCAAGAACGGCTTCAACCTGGTATCCAGTTATTATTACAACACCTACTGGCAGCCGCCGGCAACCACCACGTTCTGGATGGAAGTCGGCCATATGGACAACCGGGAACTGCCGGAGTGGAATTTGGCGGACTGCTTCATGACCGCCGGTTATACCCGGAACAACTTCTTCCATTATTTGGCCGGCGGAGTTAAGGGATTGGCGTACTTTACGTACGACCAGCGGAATTCCAGCACCTGGCCGGAAATGCGCCGCCTGGGAGAAGTGGTGCGGCGGATCGGCCCGATCCAGACTCGCCTGGTTGCGGCGAAGCGGGATATTGGACTGCTGGACTCTTTCACCACCGATTGTTTCCACCCCACCAGCACCCTGATTCGCGTCTACGGTTATCTGAATTTGCTGCAAGGCCACTTCGACGTGGAAATGGTGTCGGAAAATGAGATTTTGCAGGGCCGATCCAAAGCGTACCAAGCGGTGCTGCTGTACAATGTGCAATATCTGCCGCGGAAGGTCTGTGACGCTCTGGCGGCCCATGTCGTTAAGGGCGGATTGGTCCTGTTGGATCGCAGCATTCCGTTTGATATTCCCGGGGCGAAGCGACTCAACGCCGACATCGGCATGGGCACGGGACATACCTTGGGCGCCCCGCCCAACGATGCGGCCCGCTCGACGCCCGGACCGCTGGATTACGGCATCGCGGCGCGCGTCGAAGTGATAAAAACGGCTCTGTCCGATTATGTGCAGCCCCACTTCGAGTCGGACGACATCCGATTGGTCGCCACCCGCTTCGCGGCCGGCGGCGTGCCGTATATTTGGTTCGTGAACGCACTCGACGGCCAGGAATACGCCCTCTGCCATGAATGCATGGGCGCTGGCGTCCCAGGGGCGAATACGCCCGCCAAGAAACAGAAGCTGTTGGATTGGGAAACGGCCCAGATGGCGAGCGGGCCGTATGTATCCAGTATCGTTCTGGATACGCTTCCCGGTGTACCCTACGACCTGGTGGGCGGCCGGAAGATTCCGATGTCCAAGACGCCCGACGGCCGTTACACCCTGACGCTATCCATGGAGCGCTTCGGGGGCATGTTAGTGGCTTTCTTGCCGGAGGAGATCACCGGTGTCACACCTGAGGCCCCAGCCAGACCCAAGCGCGGCCAGCCGTGCGAGGCACGGGCGACGGTGCGGGGAACGAGTCGGCCGATTCCGGGGGTTATCAGCGTGGCGTTCACGCTGAAGGATCCACGGGGCTCCGTCTCGCCGGCCTCCGGCGTGCGGGCGACGCAGGATGGTTCCGCCCACTGGCAATGGACGCCTGCCGTTAATGACCCGGCCGGGCGTTGGACGCTCGAGGCGACGGAATTGGCGTCGGGTCATACGGCCCGGGTTACGTTGGCGTTGAACTGAATTCCCATAACCAACCTCGTCACAAGAAGCTGGTCCGCGACGGTTCATACACGGCGGGCTTTCCACCAAGGAAGGAAACATCGATGATCCGCCGCGACAAGTCCCCAACTGCCCGGTTGTCACCTGTACTCCAAAACGCCGTTGGCGAAGTTCCGGCGCTCTCCGGCGCCGGCGATAAACCTATTAAGGCACTGAGGAATAAACATTTTGTATTCGTAAATGAATATATCAACGAGTATGAGCTTAAGCTGGGCGAGGGCCAAGGCGTCCAGCGGGAATGGCTGGTTGATCATCCCGACCCGCTCGGCCCCGAGTTGCTCTACCTTCAGAAGTATAAGCTTGGCCGTGGCATCAACATCACCCACGATTACTGGGGTTGTTTTACGGAGCGGTCGCTTGATGAGATCATCGCCTATGCCGACTACGTCAGCACCGACAGCCGTGTCCTGACCGCGGAACATTTTGAGCTGTTCCTGCGGAAAATGCAGGAATATCCGGGGAAGCTCTACCACCGGGCGCTGATTGAGTGCGACACGCGAACCAATTGGGACGCACACCCCGGCTGCTTCCGCAGCCACCAGGAAGCGATGGCATGGTGGAAAAATTACGTGCTCAATGCCCAGCGCCAATGGGTCGACCCGGCCACCCACCAACCCCTTGCTCTGCGCGACGTGCGCTGCGAACTCTTGGCGGGCGGCAACATGGCCGAATACATCAGACGGGGCATGCCCAACCGTACCTTCCAGTTTGTAGCCTCCGCCGGCGAGGTCTGGTCGGTGCACCAGTATTTTGACTGGGGCTTTGATGCCGTCACACTGGAGCGGAACCTGCAGTGTGGTAACGTCAACGTCGGCGTCGCCTTTCTCCGAGGCGCCGCCCGGCAGTATGACAACAGGAAATGGGGCCTGGACCTGACCTGCTGGCTGGACATGGCCCCACCCGAGGCCACCCCCGCCGTGTTCGATGAAAAGCAGCGCCAGATCGATGGCCCCTCCCCGGACCTTTATTTCCGCGAATGGCTTGCCGCACGGATGAACGGCGCGGATTTTGTCCACCAGATCTTTTCGGAACTGACGTTTTTCAACCTGCCCTTCCGCCCACAGGAACAACGCGTTCTGTCGCCCATCGGTCAGCGGGCAGTGGAATTTCAGGCTTTGCTCGATGGCCCGCTGCGGGACGTGGGGCGGGCCATCGTTCCGCTGGCGATTCTTATGGATCGCCACCATGGCTGGTGCGAATCGCGCTGGGACCGGGACGGCCCATTCGGCAACAAGCTACCGCAGCGACCGGAAGACAGATCCATCGCCCGGGTCTTTGATTATCTGTTTCCAAGCTACCATCTCGCGACCCGCAGCGGAATGAAATTCTATCAGCCGGAGTTGCCGTGGTTCGGATATTGCCAGCGCCGGGAGGCATTGGCGCGGGGCGCCGATCGGCGGTTACAGGAGAAAGGCATCCTGGCTGACACGCGCTTCGGTGACATCGCCGACGTGGTGGTGGATAATGCTTCCGCCGAGGCGCTGGCGGCCTATCCGATGGTGATGATCTTGGGCGGGCTGGTGCTGGAAGATCGGCATCTGGAAGCACTCGAAGCCTACGTCCGGCAGGGCGGAATTCTCCTGCTCAACACGCGGCATTATCCACCGCAACAGACCGCCTTGGGCGGCTACACCGTGGAAGCGGAATACCGCTTCTACGAGGGACAAACGAGTTGCCAGCTCTGCGGCCGGAAAGTCAATGATTACCTCTACGAATACAGCGCGGTCAAACCGTTTGAGGGCACGCGGGTGCTGATGCACAACGAGGAAAATTATGCGGGGTTTCCACCGCTGGCGGTGGAGCGAGCGCTGGGAAAGGGCCGCATCATTACCTCGTTGGTCTATAACTACACGATCCTAAGAGGTGAACAGCTGGCCTGCAGTGTTGAACACCTGCTCGATCATCTGATCGCGCCGCTGCTGCCATGGCGGATCGAGGGCGGTCCGATCCAGGCAATTTTCTGCGAATCGGAAAGCAACCCGGATCGGCAATATGTGACCTTGCTCAACCAGCACGAGAGGCGTTGGAGCGGCGTTGTTCGGTGTGCGAAATGGAAAGTGGTTTCCGTGGTGGACGCGTTCACGGGTGCGCCGCAAACGCCTGGCCTGACCGCTCTACCCGTCACAGTCGAGCCCTTTGGGGTACGGGTGTTGAGGATAGACCTCGGTCGAGAGCATGACGCATCATTCCCTACAATATCTTTTGCCAGGCCAATCGCTCCACTCCACCGGTGAAGCTTGGCGCGGGGGGCCGCATCCGCAGGGCGTAGCCACCCGTTTCCTGACGGAACAGCCGGAACATTCTACGTCGGCGGCGGACTCTTTCGGTTGCGCCTCACCCCGTGGCATGACAGTTCATGGTCCGCAATAAAAGATAATGCAAGGCAACGGTGGATACGGATCGGGTTTTGGTGCGGATCCAGCCTGAACGCAGCGCCGGCGCGTTGCTTGGCGTGACATAGAAGACAAGGCAAGCCGGTATGACGGTCGGCAGCGAGAAAAACCCTCCAGTACCGGCGGCCCTACCATGGGACATGCCCGATGGTGCGCTGCCTGATGCGGTTGGCGATTCACGGCGGCCCGCGGCCTTTGGTAGGCCGTGCGGCCGGCCCCCACCCAAAATCGGCGCCGCCGAGTTCCTGGCCATTGCTCGGCGATTCGGATTCAGCCCCGAAGCCATGGCCCGGCTGCGTACGGCCATATCCGCCGCGGATTTACCTCCAGGTGGCCGAACCTGGGCCAGTACCTGACCACCTTACCCAAAACCTTCGGCAGGTTCGCAGTTCGAGGCGGCGGCGCACGACTATTTCGGCTCGCCTTACGCCCTCGGGGTCAGTTCGGGGACTGGGGCCTTACACGCGGCCATGGTTGCGGTAGGAGCGGGGCCGGACTCGGGAATGGGTACCGGAAAGCGGAAACACCGCCCCAGTACTTTTTCGTACAGCCACTTTTGCGCGTTGCCGCGATAGAGTTTTTCCAGCACGTCCGCGGGCAGGTTCAGGCCGGTCAGCAGGGGCGCGCCGCCGGGGGTGTCGGGGTCGGCGATGGGTGATTCACCGCGGTAATCGGTTTCCCAAAGTTTCTGGTGCACCCAATAGCGACTGGCGTAATGGTCGTACGGATGCTTTTCACCCACCACCAGGTCGCTGCCGAACAGCAGACGGTCCTGGTTGCGCAGAATAAAGTCCCGGACGACTTCGCTCGGTTGTGCCGCAATGGCCCGAACCACCCATTTGGTGGCGCTGGTGTCAAGAAGATAGTTCGGGAAGCGATCCAGCCGCCGCTGCAATTGTTCCAGATCTTCCACGCAACCGCCCATGTGCGCGCCCACATGCACGCGATCGGGAAAATCTTCCAGCATCCGGTCGAGCATGGGAAATTGTTCTTCAAATGAACGATGGCCATCTTGTGGGCTATACGCCTTGCCGGGGCCAAACCAGGCTTTCGGATCCCCGACGTGGCTCATAAAATGGTAACCCAGCTCGTAGGCTCGCCGCATAATCCCTCGCACCGCCGGGTGATCCAGCGTGGCGCCGAGTTTTTTCTGCGTACGCGGCGCCATATGAAACTTGATCAGCCTCGCGCCCTTTTCGTAAAACCCCTCTACACGCCGCTGCCAATCCTCGACGAATTCGCCGGTGCTGTTCATATCCTGCCATTTGGGAATGGCGATAAATTCAAAACGCCCTGGAAAGGCGGTCCGCAGCGCATCGACATCCTCCAGCGGCGTCATCGTCCAGAAGGCGCTGATGCCATAATCATCCGCCGCCTGCAGAAAACGCCCGGTCCATTGCACGTTGTGGGCGTGCATATGGGCGTCAATAATGGGACCGCTGACTTTACGCGGCGGCGCCTGATGATAGTTAACACCCAGCCGGTTGTATGGCGGGACTTCAACGGCCGTGCCCAAAGTTTTGCTCATATTCCAATCATAGGCGCCCTCCGAACAAATTAAACACACCATAGCCCAGCGCGGGTCGCCGTGGCGACTAAACTACGCCGGCAACCAAATACATAGCCCCCGCGTCGAAGAGTCGCCGGCGTGACCTGTGCCGGGGGTAACGCTCCGCCGCCGAACCTGCTGTTCTGATGTCGAACACAAATCTTCGCGCGGCGCGAGGATTTTCATGGATTGTGGCATAATACAGCCTGGCCGCCGCCGGCGGTGCGGATCGCCGTTGCGCCGGTCGGGACCTCTCCACTGCGAGCCACCGTGCAGGCGGCTTTCGAGCACGCCCACGCCTGGCAGGTGGTAACGTTGCGGTGGTTCAAGAGGCAGTGGCGGATGGCGCGACTGAGGTGGTGAGGATGGTCTCGTACAGGTTCTTCATATGCCCACCTTTGGCATGTTTTTTCTGGCCCTGCTGCTGATCGGGGCTATGTGGTGGATTCGGGAAATGCTCGGTCGCTGGCGCGAGGACCTGGCCGAGCTGCGTCACCCACAGGCGGGCTGGATTTCGCGCTCGGTCATCATTGCCGTGTGGGTGGCAACCGTGTTTATCGCGCTGTGGTTGCTAAGCTGGGCGCTGCGCGTAGCCGCCGCCCTGTGGGGCTGGTGGCGGTTCCTGCATCAATACCACCGTTAATTCTGTTGATACCGGTCTAAATTATTTCTGCGACAACGAACCCGGGAACGGGATCGCCATAAAGACCGCCCCGGAAAAATGGCCATATTTGGCCATAATACGGCGTATACAAACTACCCCTGGTTGCCCCTTGCATTGACGGCAGGGCCATGGTAAACTGTTGATCATGGCTAAGACCAGTACTACAACCGGTTCATATGTTTACGCCCCGCTGGTGGCGAAACTGCGGCGCCGGCTGAACAAGCCGACGGCGCTTCCAGGGGCATTCATCGATTCGGAATATAACCTCGCCCGCACCGAAGGGATCAGCCGAATGTCGGTGCGCCGGGCCATTGACGAGCTGGTGCGGGAAGGTCGCCTGCAACGCCGCCCCGGCCGTGGCGTCTATGTCGCGCCTGCCGGGGCTGGGGCAGCTAAGGCCAACGGCGCCGGGCGGGTGGTGCAGATTGTGATGCCCAATTCGGGCCTGTGGTTGGACACCGCCCGGGGCGCAAAAGAGGCCGGATTAAGGGCGGGCGTGCAAACGCAGATCTTCGACGCGCACAATCAGTTCGATTCCGACCTGGACGCGATCCGCAATTTGCCGTCAACCGCGGCCCGGGGGGCGATTATCGTGTCGCTGCATCATCGACGTTTCGCGGAAGTGCTCTACGAGTTAAAGCTGGCCCACTATCCCTTCGTGCTCCTGGACGAGGCGCTCCGCGGCCTGGAAGTTCCTACCGTCATGGCGGACAACTACCACGGCGGCTACCGAATCGGGCAGGAGCTGATTCACCGCGGCCACCGGCGGATCGCGTTCGTCGGCGATCTTCACGCCGATACCGTGCGGTTGCGCCTCGATGGCCTGCGGGACGCCCTTTCCGACGCCCGGCTGTACTTCGACCGGGCGCTGCTCGGGAGGGTTAACATCTTGGATCCAGTCGGTGATTGGTTCCCCGAGATCGACCGCGTGACGCGGCCCATGCTGGATCGACCCGACCGGCCGACGGCGGTGTTTTTCAGCCACGACGGCGCGGCGGCGGATGGGTACCGGGTTATCCAGAATATGGGATTGCGAATTCCAAAGGATATCAGTGTGGTGGGTTTTGACGGGGCGCCGGCCTTCCGTTGGCTGACGCCATCGCTGGCGACGGTTCGCCAGCCCGCCCGGGAAATGGGCGTGGCCGCCATGGAAATTTTACTCGCCCTGATGGACGGGGACCCGTTGGCGGGAAGGTCACGAATGGAAGCGGGCGTGGTTAGCCGGGCGGCCCGTACGCCCGTTACGGTCCGCGACGGCTCAAAGACCAATGGACACGAAGTTTCGGTAGCCGGCGATGTTGAGTCAGGAGACGAAATCCCGTTCGGGCCGGAGCCGCCCATCGGGTCTTCCATCGCCGCCGCGAAGGAAACCAGAAACCACGCGGAAGCCGCCTGGCATCGGGTTCTGCCCGTGACCTGGCAGAACGGTGATTCGCTCGGTCCCGCGCCAGGCGTGGCGGGGGATTCCACCACAAAGGACACGAAGACGACCGATGGATCACGGTCGGCGTGGCGAATAAACCGCGCCGCGAAGAGTGCGGATGAAATCCGGATGGCGGATAGGGAGTTAGTCGAGGTGTGATTTTCGCGGGCGATGCGCCGGGAGATTTCACCACAAAGGACACGAAGGACGCGAGGGCGACCGTAGCTCACGGTCGCCGCAGCGACTAAACTGCGCCGCGAAGAGCGCGAAGGACGAATTAGGGAACCCGGGGGCAATGGTTGCAGCGCAGCGAACTCGGCAAGGATTTTAAGGGATCAGTAAAAGGGTTGTTTTCGCAACCTTCGCGGCTTCGCGTGAGGTAACAACGTTCGTTCCGTCCCGGCGGATGCGGGTTTTAACCGGATCGCGTGATCCGGGGCCGGTTTTTCGCGGGGCGTTAAAAAAAGGGAGGTGCCTTATGGTACGGCAGGATTTACTTCCAGATGCCGGCGTTTCCGTGGTGCACTCGCACGAGTTCCGACGCTTGGGCAGCGGCCGGAGGTCGGTGGTGGTCCATACGTACAGGGAGCTGGTCAAATTTGAAACTGGAAACCGATGGCTGCATCCCGACCGCGGTCAGGATGCGCAGGAAACCGGCTTTACCCTGATCGAGTTGCTGGTGGTGATCTCAATCATTGCGATCCTTGTTTCCATTCTGCTGCCCGCCTTGGCCAAAGCCCGGGAACTGGCCAACCGGGTCGTTTGTATGGCTAACATCCGTGGGATCATCCAGGCGATCCTCACGTACAGCCAAAGCAGCCAGGGCTCGTTTCCGCTGGTGAGCTACCCGAACGGGTTCAATCAAGGGCCGGGATCGCAAAGTGGCTACATCAATAATCCCACCTGGTGGCCGACGGCCACGAACTGGTACTCGCCCGGCCAGACCGCCGCGGAGGCGGTCGAATGGTGGTACAAACTGCCCACGACCGGGTTCAGCCCCGCGGGCACGTGGTGGCCGCAGCCCTCGGCCGGCGCCTGGATGCTGGTGCTCCAGGGCTACACCGCCCCGCAGAGTTTCATTTGCCCGTCGGACGCGTTGGGCAGCGCCTACCCGTCGGCGACAACGTTCGTCTCGAATTTCTCCGGCAGCAATTTGCAGACCGCCAGCCCCTTCTTTGGAATCCGGCCGGGCACGTCGAACCCCAACCCGGGGATGAATAATCCGGCCAATGGTGTCGGCGCCGGAGAGAGCTATTCCTTCGCGTTTCCGTGGACCTTGTTCAACTGGACCCTTTCGCCTGGCCAGTGGTGGAATAGCCGCAACGCCAACACCGAGGTTCCGCTGGTCAGCGACATGGCCCCGGTGGACGATGCCGACGGTGACACCTCGGGCGATTACCAGCGCATCACCACCACCTTACCGACGGCTAATACCTACGGCCCGTATATTTACAACTCTGGCAACCACGCTGGTGACGGACAAAATGTGGGCTTTGGTGACGATCACGTGACGTGGGAAATTTCCCCTTACGTGGGCCAGAACGGTGACAATATCTTCACCTCGCACGACTCACCCGGCTGGGGGAAAGTCAGCCCGGTTAACGGTACCACAGACACGCAACAATACGGTCTGTCCCAGGTGAGCGGTAGCGGCGACGCGGCCTCGACCGTACCCCTCTACGACCAGACTCGCTCCGCCCCGTTCGACATCTGCATGACGCCGGTGCGAACGGTGAACCCGACGGAAGCGGCCCAAGGAAACGCGTGGTAGGGGAAATGTCGCTCAGCTGTGCAGCGACGGCGGTTCGCCGTCTGGGGCGGCGCCTGCGGCGGTAGGAGTCCTGTAGTGTCAAAGGAAATTCGCAAGGCGCCGGAAACAGGCGACGGTTCATCGGGCTGGCCTGCAGCCGGTCCGCAGATGTATGACCGGCGTCGGTTTTTAGGCGGGGCGATGCTGGCTGGCTTGGCGGTGGCTGCCGGTAGTACGGCTGGTGCGGTGCCGGGCGAGCGGTCCGCCCCTGGGGCGGCGGCCGGCGGCAAGCCGCTGGCGGCGGGTCGGATGTTGCTGGGAGGGCTGCTGGCGCCGCTGCCGCGTCTGGACCTGCTTGTGGACGCCTCGGACACCTGGTCGCATGGGGTGGACCGCTACATCGAGGGGCCGGCGCTATCGGCGAACTGGAATCATCCGGCCCTGATTGAATCCGGCCCCCTGCGCGCGGCCATGATCCAGACCGGTGTTATCGGCCACTCTCCGCTGCGGGCCGAATGGCGGCTTTACGCGGGCGAGCCGTTCGTGGAGTTGATCCTACGGGTGGATTGGCGGGAGGAACAAAAACTACTCAAGCTGGTCTTCACCGCCCCGGAGGCTTTTCAACACCGCGCGGATGGGATTCTCGGCGGCCATCTGGAACGCCCCTTTAACGGCCGGGAGTTGCCGCTGCGTGACTTTACTCTTTTAGGCATAAAGGATAACCTCGCGCTGGGCATTGTCTGCCCGGACTTGTATGCCATGGACGCGACCGCGCAACGGGTCCGGCTGACGTTGTTGCGCAGCCCCCTGATGGCCCACAACAAGCCCAACCCCACCGGGACCTCGACGCGCAGCCAATATGCCGATCGCGGCGAACATGTTTTTCGTTTCCGCTTTTGGGGTGGGGCGAATCTGACGCCGTCGATGCTGGACCGCCAGGCCCTGATGATGCAGCGCCCCCCGGTGTATGCGTCTGTGACGAACGGTATGCCCTGCCATTTCGCCAGCGGCCCAGCTTGCAGTGGTATGAAAAAGTGAAGACTAAAAGATAACCGTTTGACCCGATGTTCTCTTACCGAAAGGAAGGTCTCCAATGAAGCCATCGTCAGTCGTGTTCGTGCTTGGAATCGTTGCCTCCGCTCAGATCGGTTGGTCCGCCCAGGTCAGTTCACCGCGGCCCTCCGCGATGAGCTCGGCGCTGGGCTTGGCGCGGAGCCAACCGCTGGCCGGGCGCCATGGCCTCTTCTGGGCCGCCCAACTGGATTGGTCGCCAGGCGGGGCCGGCGGGCTGTTGATCCAGTACAACGCCAGTGGCAGGCCATCCACTGCGCCCCCAAATGCCTATCGGGGAACCGTTGCCGCTGTCCTGCCTCGGCGGGGTGTCTGGCGGACGCAGACTTGGAAGTTAACCCAGGTCGATTTCGGCGGCCGACAAAACGGCGGGGCCGATTTGCGGTTGATGGGTGCACCGGGTATTGCCGTGCACCGAATTACCTTGTCTCTGCGGGCGCCGGAAACATCCGGTACGCACGGGACGGGCGCAGCCAACGCCACGGTCCTCTTCAACACCGGCCGAATCGGTCAGGTCGCCGTCAACACCGATCGTCACATGCGGCAAGTGCTCGCCGGTGGAAATACCATCGACAGCCGCTACCGGTGCGGTGTTATTGCCGGCCAGACCGCGGAAATATTCACAGGAAAAAAGTGGCGAGAGTACTATATTTATCTGCGCTTAAACCGACGCAGCCGGCTGTTTCGCGCCCACCCCACGACGGTTTACGCCACCGTGACCTATACGGTGACGCAGGCGCCGCCCCATTGGCGGCAACGGGATTTCGCCCGCATGGCGGCGCGGGGCGTCGACGTTGCGGAGTTGCTGGTGGCCTGGAGCGCGGTGGAACCCCAGCCGGGACGGTTCGATTTTCGGGAACTGGATCAAACGCTGGCCAATGCGGCCAAAGCCCACGTCCACGTCGTTTTGGTCTTTCTTTTTTCCGGATGGCCGGGCGATCCCGCGCCCTGGATCACGCACGATGAAATCGGCTCCACGGGCGCTACCTCGGCCGCGCTGCCCACCTGGTGGAATCGGTTCAATCGTCGTTCGTATTTCACATACCTTACGCGAACCATCGCCCACGTCAAGCATGATCCCGTATTTGGCGGCGCGTTTCTTAACTTCGGATGGCTCGATGGAATATGGGGCGGGCCGGGAACGGGCGCCACCAATATCAATGGTTATGCCGCGGCGGATGTGGCGTGCTTCCATCGGCGCTGGCTGCCGGCCCATTACCGCTCCATCGGCGCCTTTAATCAACGTTATCACACCCGTTTCAAAACTTGGAATGCGATTCCCGCGGCGAAACCCGGCCAGCCGTTATTTTCTGTGTATCAACACTTCCGGCACTGGAGCGTGGTGGAGACCGTCCGTCACATGATGGCGCTGGCCCGCCGGGAAACCCAAGCGCCTCTGTATTACTATTGGGGCGGCGCCTGCGCCCAAGCGGGCATCACGTTCAACATGCCCGATACCTTTTTCCAGATGGCCCGCCGCTATCACGTGACCTTATGTCTGGATGATGCGGATGGAACTGGTCAGGCCTTGGTTTTCGCCAGCCTGGCCCAAGCCTATGGGGCGCCCTTTCTGGAGGAATGGACGCCGTGGGAAAAGGCGGCGCCGCGGGCGGAAATGGCCCGATTCCTCGGTCATTATGGATTGGAAGCGCCCCAGGCGGGAATGGACTTCTTCGCGTACAGCTATCACTGGCCGCTATTTCCAATCGCCTGGCCAATGTACGTGCGCTGGATTCCATTTCTTAGCCGGATTCATGGCGTCTATCCGCTGCAGCCGGTGGCGCTCTACATTTCATTCCGCTCCGCTTTTACCAAACCGTTGGGGCCGGTGGCGGTGGCGCCGCGCAGCTTCATCGAAACCCGGTTGAGCCGGATTTGGCATCATTTGCACTTGGCGTTCACCGTGGTGACCGATCGGGAAGTGCACCGCGGCGTCGTGCATTTGCATCAGTTCCGCGCCATTTTGCCGCTGAACGGTCGGCATGATGCGGTTATCCGCCGATACGCGGCGCAGGGGGGGCACGTTTTGCGTCAGGCCAGGCAATTGTCGCGCTATGCGCCGGTCTATTTGACTTTTACTCCCGCGAGCGGGGGCCACGCGGTGGAGGCGGTTCCCACCGTGGACCGGGCGGCGCGGACGGCATGGATTACTTTCAGCGGTTGGAAGGCCGGGCTTTCCTATCGCGGTGTGGCGTGCCTGCACTTGAACGGATTGGGTTTGCCGTTGGGCCTTTATCATGTGCGTAACGCGGTCACTGGACGTCCCATCCCGGCGCGAGTATCTTCCGGCGAGATCCAGGCGCCTTTGGATATAGCGCCCGGGGACCTGCAACTATGGGAAATAATGCCTGGCCCCCGCGTGCCAGCGACACCGCCCGCCTCGGCCACGGTGGGGCGGCGGGGCGGCTAGCGCGCAGGTGGGCGCCGATATAGCGCCGCCGCCCCCCGCGGCTCTGCACCGGTCTGGCGGCAGACCGGTCGGCGCTAAGTGTGTGCTCCGGGTAGCGTAGAGGTTTGTCATGGCGATACGAGGCCCACGACCCAACATCATTTTCATCCTGGCCGATGATATGGGCTACGGCGACATGAGCCGCTTCAATGGTGGCTTAAGTCAAACGCCGGTGCTTGACGCTCTGGCCGACGAAGGCGTTTGCTTGACCCAGCATTACGCCGCCTCGCCGGTTTGTAATCCCTCACGGGCGAGCCTGCTGACCGGCCGCTATCCCCATCGCACCGGAAGCATCGATACCTTCGATCATCTGGGCGGCGAGCGGCTTTCGCGGCGCGAACGAACCATCGCCGATATCCTCAAAAATTCCGGTTACGCCACCGGACTTGTCGGCAAATGGCACAACGGCACCATCGGCGAAGCTTACCATCCGAACCGGCGCGGTTTCGACGAATTTTTCGGCTTTCGCGGCGGCTGGCAATTTTACTTTGAACCCCGGTTGGAGCGTAACGGCCAGCCCCTGCGCCCCACCGGCCGTTATCTGACCGATCTGCTGACGGACGAGGCCGTCGCTTTCGTCACCCGTCATCAGCACCAACCGTTTTTTCTGCATCTGGCCTATAACTGTCCGCACTTTCCCATCGAGGCGCCCGAAGCGGACCTCGCGCCGTTTGCCGCGACGGGACGTTTCACGCGCGGCGTCAGCACCCTCTACGGTATGATCCGCAACATGGACCGCAACATCGGTCGGTTGCTGGAGGCGCTGGAGCATCTGGGACTGCGGGACAACACGATCGTTCTATTCACCAGCGACAACGGTCCCGACTTTGGCGGCGAGGGCGAAAACGCCCTGCGCCGCTTCAATTGCAATTATCACGGGGCCAAAACGCTGGTCTATGAAGGTGGAATCCGATTGCCGATGCTCATACGCTGGCCCGCCGGGTTGCCACGCGGCCAGGCCGTGGACGCCATGGTGCACCTGACCGATTGGCTGCCCACCCTTCTGAAAATGACTGGCACAACGCTGCCGCCGGACAACCTGGCCCTTGACGGCTGGGACATCTCGCCGCTTCTCCGCGGCGAAAAAGGCCAAACCAACCCGCGCCGGTTTTGGCAGTGGAATCGCTATTACCCCTACGCCGGCTCCAACGCCGCCATGCGCGATGGCGACTGGAAGCTGGTCCGCCCGGTGGCGCCCCAGACCTATCGGCCGGACGACGGACCGCTGGATCTGCGCCATCGGCAGGAGCCTGGCTGCTTTACGGAAATCGTCCCGACGCCGCCCCGCGCTGAATTTTCCTATGGTCCGCCGTTGCCGGCGGAATTGTATAATCTTCGCACAGATCCGGAAGAACGGCGCGATCTGGCGCGCCAAGAGCCGCAACGCGCCGCGCGTATGCTGCGGGATCTTGAGAATTGGTTCGAGGAAGTGGAAGCGGACCGCCAGCAGTGTGCGGACGCGATTTTTAAATGAGGAGTGTCTGTAGTGCTTACCGTGCATGTGATTTTCAACGCCCATATTGATCCGGTCTGGCTCTGGCCCTGGCCCGCGGGAATGGATGAGGTCTTGGCCACGTGCCGCAGCGCCTGCGACCGCCTCGACGCTAATCCGGATGTGGTCTTCAGCAAGGGCGAGGCTTGGGCGTACCGACTCATTGAGGAGTTGGATCCGCCGCTGTTCGCCCGGATTCGCAAGCATATCGAGGCCGGCCGTTGGGAGATCGTCGGCGGGTGGTGGATCCAGCCGGACTGCAACCAGCCCAGCGGCTGGGCCATGCAAAAGCAGATTGAGCTGGGCCAGCGCTATTTCCAGAAGACCTTCGGGCACAGCCCGCTGGTGGCCTACAACGTCGACAGCTTTGGCCATGCCGCGACTTTGCCGGGATACATCCACCAGGCCGGCCAGCGCTATTACGTGATGATGCGCCCGCAGGAGCATGAAATGACCCTGCCGGCCCGCTTATTCCGCTGGCGCGGCTATCCCGGCACACCGGAAATCGTCACGTTCCGCATCGCGGTCGGTTACGGTACGGGCAATGAAAACCTTTCCGCGCCCGAGTTTGTATCGCGGGTGCGTGCCGCGGCCACGCAGTTGCCGGAGGGCGTTGCGCACACGATGCTGTTTATGGGCGTAGGCGACCATGGCGGCGGGCCGACGGAGCGGCTGATTGCCCTGTGCCGCGAGCACCTGACGGCCATCGATGGGGTGCGGCTCGTGTTTTCCAGCCCCCGCCGATTTTTCGACGCGGTCGCGCCGCAAATCGACCGCCTGCCGCTGGTGACGGGCGAATTGCAGATGCACGCCATTGGCTGTTACAGCGTGCATCGCGGCGTCAAAACGGCCTTGCGGCGCGCGGAACATTTGTTATTGCAGGCGCAGACGGCGTTGGGGGTGGCGCCGCCATCGAAATCAATGCCGCTTGATCTGGAGCCGGCCTGGCAACGCGTCGCGTTCAATCACTTTCATGACACGCTTGGGGGAACGTGTATTCCCTCGGCCTATCCGCAGATGGAGGCGCAGTTAGGTCAGGCTTTGGCGCTGGCCGATGACGCCGTGCATCTGGCGCTGCGGCGAAAGATTCAATCCTTGCCTAACGATATTCACCAGCGCGCCATCCTGCTGAATGCCTCGGACCGGCCGTTTGACGGCTATACGGAGTTTGATCCCTGGCTGGGCGGATGGGGGGCGTGGACGCCGGAGCACCGGTTGCTGGATGAAGCGGATCGCAACGTGGAATGCCAGGCTTTGGCCGGCGAAGCGATCGTGCCAGGGCCGCCGCCGCGGGTGCTTTGCCGCCTGCGCGTGGAGCCGGGCCAGATTCGCGTGCTGCGCATCTTGGCCCCGGGTCATGCCGCCGCGGACCGGGGCGCGAAGCCGGCGGAGCTGCCAGCCGCCCCGGCGCGTTTGACCATTTTGCCGGAGGCCCTGTCCCAGCGCGAATCCCAGGGCCTCGGGACGGTGGTGGATTGGGGGCGTCGACAATTGTCGCTGGCCGGCCTGACCTTGCCGCTGCCGCGCCTGGCCCTGCTGGAAGACCCGACAGACACCTGGTCGCATGGCGTGGACCGGTATGTGGAGGGCACGGTGACCTCGGCCCACTGGGACGACCCGGTGGTTCTGGAGTCCGGGCCGCTGCGGACGGCCATGATTCAAACCGGCTGCATCGGGACCTCTCCGCTGCGGGCCGAATGGCGGCTCTACGCGGGCGAGCCGTACGTGGAATTGGTTTTGCGCGTGGAGTGGCGCCAGCAACGGCAGGTGCTCAAGCTGATCCTTTCCGCCCCCACCCCCTTCGAGGGACGGGTGGACGGCATCATGGGCGGCGAATTGGAGCGGCCCAATAACGGCCGCGAGGTGCCCTGTCGTGATTTCACGCTGCTGCGTTGCGGTGACGGCCGGAAGCTGGGCATCGTCTGCCCAGATATTTACGCCTTGGACGGCTCCGTCCATCGTTTGCGGTTGACCCTGTTGCGCAGTCCGTTGATGGCCTGCCATATTCCGCACCCGGGCGCCGCGCCGCGTGGTCAATACTCTGATCGTGGCGAACATGTGTTTCGATTTCGCTTTTTGGCCGGACCCGCCGCCACGCCGCAGGCCTTGGACAACCAGGCCCTGATGCTGCAGCGCCCGCTGATTTATGCTGCTCTGACCAAGGGCATGCCGTCCTATGGCACGACAGGCTAAGGGGCTGTTAACGGATAACTTGACACGCCCCTGCCGTTACCCCGCAGGCGGTCGGGATTATCGGCCGCTCGCCCCGCTCGCCCCGCCAGTGGGCGGGCAGGCTTTGTCGAGTCGCCCTCTCCGGCGACCAGTGGGCGGGCAGGTCGGGGAGTCGCTATGGCGACCTTTGTCGAGTCGCCTAACGGTCTCTCGACGGCGACTTGCGGTTTAGCGGAAGGTTCAATCCATGCATCAGCGCCGCCCCAATATCTTATTTGTCCTGTCCGACCAACATAATCCCCACTGGCTCGGGCATGCCGGCCACCCTTGGGTGCGCACGCCGCATCTCGACGCTCTGGCCCGGGCGGGGCTACGCTTTGAGAATTGCTATTGCCAAAATCCTCTTTGCGTGCCGAGCCGGGCCGCGCTGGTGACTGGACGCTACAGCCGCAACCTGGGTATTTACGACAACCAGCACATCCTGGAAGCCAACAGCGTCACCTTTCCGCGGATACTTAGCCAGGCGGGTTATCGCACCTGTCTGATTGGCAAAGCCCACTTTAACGGCGAGCAGTTCCACGGCTACCAGCAGCGGCCCTACGGCGATTGGTTTGGCCAGGCGCATCAGCCTGACCCGAGGCGCACCCCGGACAAAGGCGAATCCGGCCTGGGCGAATGGCTGCAGCAACCGGGTCCCAGCGGCATTCCGTTGCCACTGACCCAAACGGAAATCTGTGTCGCCGAGACGGCCAAGTGGCTCCAGCTACACCAGGGGCTGCATCCGCAACAACCGTTTCTTTTGAGCGTGCATTTCGATAAGCCGCATTTTCCATTCAATCCCCCACCAGCGCTGTTTGAACATAGCCTGCGGCACGCTCGCCTGCCGCGGGTGCGGGATCCACATTTCAGGACATCGGTACCCTTTGTTCGTCAGGCCATCCGCTGGCTGTATCCGGCGGAGCCGGGCCGCCTTTCCAACGCCGAGCAGGAACAGCGCCGCCGGACGCTGGCGGCCTATGCCGGCTGTGTGGAGTGGGTTGATGACGCCGTCGGGCGGGTGCTTGAAGTGTTGGATTACTTGGGTCTGGCCGACGATACGCTGGTCATCTACAGCTCCGACCACGGCGAGATGGCTGGTGAACACGGACTTTGGCAGAAGAGCGTGTTCTTTGAGGCCTCCGCCCGCGTGCCGTTGCTGATGCGCTGGCCCGGGCGAATTGCTCCCGCAAAGCGCGTGGCCGTCCCGGTGGGGCTGATCGACCTCTTTCCCACCCTTTGTGCCGTGGCCGGGGTGTCAGCCCCCGCCACCTGTGACGGTCAGAGTCTGCTGCCCGTGCTGGATGGCGGCCGGCTGCACCGGGACGCCGTCTATAGTGAAAGTGTTCTGCTTAAGCAGCCGGAACACGCCGGTTGCATGATCCGCTCGGGGCCATGGAAGTACAACCTATATCTCGACGGCGCCGAAGAGCTTTATCATCTGCCCGACGACCCCCACGAGGAGTGCAATCTCGCGGGAAAGTCTCAACACGCCGCGCGCGTCGGCACGCTGCGCCGGCAGGTCGAACGTTTCTGGGAGCCGCAGGCGCAACTCGCGCGTTACCAACGCACGCCGCGGATGGCCCGTGAAAAGCACTTCTATTTCTATTCCAACCAGTTCCTTACGGGCGAAGGCATCGTGGTGGATGCGCAGCCTTAGGGCTTTGTCAAGCGATAAATTTCTGATTGCCGAAAGAGCCTCTAAAATCCGGCCACTCCCCATAGCCCGGAGCGTAAGCGACGGGTTCGAGATGCCGCTGCAGCGCCCGACCCCGTCGCTGCGGGTTACTCGCCGTAGCCAGTCGCCCGCGGCGACCGGGTGAATGGCTTTCGGCCAGGGTACCCGAAAGCAGCTATGGAGTGACCAAGCCTTGGGGCCATCTTGCCGTTAGTCCGCCTCTTCCGTGATGGGCGGCTCCACCGGAATGAAAGCCGCGGCCTTGCCCGGCCGCACCTGCAGGTGCTGGGCGTGCTCCATCAGAAATTCCACCTTCGGAAGGTGCTCCATCCCGGCGATGGCGCGGTGCAACTGCCGGGCCGCCCACCGCCAATAAGTCCGGCGGGATACATGGGCGATCAGCACCAGTTCATTGCGCAGTTTCGGCAACGCTTCCAGCAGATCGTCCAGGTGCAGATGGCGGCCCTGGGCGGCACGACGGCGATGCTCCGGGGCAAAGAAGGTGCACTCGGTGATGAGCACCCGTGCCTCGCATACGCCGTCCTGCGTAAGCGTTTCCGCCATACTCGTATCGCCCGTGTAGGCCGCCAGCGGTATGTCCAGGGTGTAAGTGATCTTTTCCCCCCGCTTTTTCATGTCGCGCAGGACGTGACCGGGCAGATTTTGTTCGAGCAACTCCGGCTTGAGTTTCTCCCGCCGGTCCAGCAACAGGAAACCTACCGAAGCCACGGTATGACAGGTGGCGAAGGCGCGGACGATCAAGCCTTTGCGCAGCTCCACTTCCTCGCCCGGCCGCATCGGCACCAGACGATGCGCCGGCACCTTGCCTTCCAAGGTCGCCCAGGCCTGAAGGATCTGCGTCAAACCGTCGGCGATGGCGGCGGGGCATAGCACGGTGCCGGGGCTCATCCCCTGAAAGGTTCGCTGCGACAGGTAATACACCAGGCCCGCACTATGGTCGATATGGCCATGGGTAAGCAGACAAAAATCGCTGGTGAGCACGGGCCGCGGGCATTTGCCGATATCAAACACCACGTTCAGCTCTGGCAGCTGCACCACGCTTTCTTCACCGGCGACGCTGTACCCTAACACGTGGAAATAGGGGGTTTTTAAAATGGCCATGGCCGGCAGCAACGGCACTTGGCGGGGAACGGTGGAATCGGCAGGCGCCGGCGCTCCGGTTGAGTCGCTGGTCAGGATCGGTTCTGGTTCCGTGTGCTTCATCGCCAGCATTTTAGAGCGCTGATTCACGGTACGCTCGCCTCAAGCCAGCTGCACGCAGCCACCACGGTCAAGCGTGGGCGGCGAATTCCCGCGGGGAGCAGCAACGTATCGCCGACGGTAAAAGCCACGGCCGGGCCATCCTGGCATTCGATCACTCCTTGGCCGCCAACGCCAATCCATACACTTGGCCGGCCGGCCGCTAGTTCCATACTCCCCCGGGACAACGATGCCCACGACAAGGAAAAATGCGGGCAGTTAACCAGCTCCGTGCGGTACACTCCGTCTGTTTCGCGGTCCAGCGCATCTACGCCCTTGGCGGAAGCACTGGTTGCCCTTGCGCCGCGGCTGGCGCTTATCGGCCGGTCTTGGGCGTTTTGGGCGGTTAAGAATGCGTCGTCTCGTTGGGCCGGCATATTGCTGCGCTCAGGCTGCGGTCGCGCGTCGGAATCCCACCGCAGCACCTCCAACGCCTGCTCCACATGCAGTTCGCGTTTGCGCCCCGCGGCATCCAGGCGGTTCCAGTCAAACACGCGGAACGTTGTATCGCTGGGCGTTTGCACCTCCGCCACCAGCACCCCGGCGCCCAAGGCATGGATCAGGCCCGAGGGGAGGTAATGGCACTCGCCCGGCCGCACGACTATCGCGTTTAACAATGGCTCCACACGGCCCGTCCCCAGCGCCGCGCGAAAGGTGTCCCGATCCACACCCGGCTTCAGTCCCCGATAGATTTTTCCTCCCGGCTGGGCTGCCAGCACATACCAGGCCTCGCTTTTTAGATGGGTTCCGGGATGCGTCTGCATATATCCCGCGTCAGGATGTACCTGGACTGATAAATTTTCCCGCGCATCGAGAAATTTTATCAGCAGCGGAAAATAGCCGTTGGACGCGCCCGTGCCCAGCACCGCGGCGAGGTTAGCCCCGATGACCTCATGCAATTTTTGTCCCGCCCGCGGTCCGTTGGCGATCACGCTGCTTAAGCTGCCGTCCGGCGCCGCGCCGGCCGAACCCGGCTGTACCGCTCCGGGCGGCAGATCGGCCAGCTCCCAGGATTCTCCCAGCGGCGCGGACCGCAGCGCCGGCGGCACCGGCCGCCCCAGCACCTGGTAAAGCCGGTGCCCCCCCCAAATCCGCTGCTGAAAAACGGGTCGAAACTTCAATGGGTACATGGCCCCCTCACTGCTTCATCGCCGCAGCAACAGGAAAGCAATAACGATGACGGCGATCAGCAGTGCGCCGAAAAGCCCCAGGACCAGTGGATCGTTGAATTTCTGGCCGAAGGATGGCGGCGCCAGATCGATGGTCTTCTGCCCGCCGAGGCCGTCGGTTTTTTCCAAAGTGGCCAGCGCCCGCAGATCATAGGTCTTGCGTGCCACCAACGGCGGCTCGCCTCGGGCCAGCGCTTCCAGATCCGCCAGCATATCCTCGGTGTTGTTGTAACGCTTCTTGGGGTCTTTGGCCATCGCTACCTCGATAACCTCGGCCACTCCGGCGCTTAACGACTTGACAATGTGATCCGGGGGAACCAGCTCCTCCCGCAAATGCTTGTACATCACGGCGGTGGGCGAAGCCGCCTCGAACGGTAGGCGCCCGGTGACCATGTGATAGAACGTCGCGCCGAGTGAGTAGATGTCGGCCCGGAAATCGACGTTTATCTCGCCGCGGATCTGTTCCGGTGAGATGTAATAAGGCGTGCCATAGGCTTTGCCGGCTTCGGCCGCCGCCATCGCCTGATCCCCGGCCATCCGCGCCAAACCCATGTCCGCGAGCTTGGCGACGCCTTCGGGGGTAATCATAATGTTCTTGGGCTTGACATCGCGGTGGATCAAGCCGTGCTGGTGGGCGTGGACCAGAGCGCGACAGACCTGAATGACGATATTCAGGGCTTCCTTTTCCGTATAGCGATTGTGGCGGTCCGCAAGTTGGTCATAAACAGTCTTGCCCTCCACGTACTCCATGACGAAATAGTGATAACCGCCGGCTTCGCCGACGTCATAAGCAGCGACGATATTGGGATGATTCAATTTTGCCGCCGCTTTGCCTTCCATATAAAAGCGGTCGACAAATTCCTGCGTTTCGCTCATTTTCCGCGGCAAAACCTTGATGGCGACGATGCGGTCCAGCGAAAGTTGGCGGGCCTTATACACAACGGCCATGGCGCCGGCTCCCAGACGGGACAGGATCTGGTAGCCGGGAATTTGCTGAAAACCTTTCTGCTCTTCCAC
Source organism: Planctomycetota bacterium (assembly GCA_021785435.1). Taxonomy (GTDB): domain Bacteria; phylum Planctomycetota; class Phycisphaerae; order WQYP01; family WQYP01; genus JAKCCC01. Next base: position 29,406 of record JAJYFE010000007.1, on the reverse strand, counting down.
GATAGCCCGGACACGCCGAAGCTGAGATTCGGTGATGCAGCCATTAGCGACCAGGATCCCCGCCAAGGTGCGGTAGCTTCCCGATTCGCCGACATGGCTTTGCAGGGCCAGGCAATCGTTAAGTTCCTCCTGGGTGCAAAGACCCTGATCCACGACCAGGCGTCCCAGAAGGGTGTCGGATTTGGTGGCGGCGGCGGTGTTGGCCATCGCGGAAAATCCTTTAAACCGGCGCTTCCTTGAAGTTCATTTTTGCGCAAGATAGCGCGCAGACGCTCGTCACGTGGCGCCCAATGCCCTTAAAGATTGTATCCCCGACCAGCCACTTTCGGCAAGGGGGCAGGCCCTGGCGATATGGCTTCGTGCGGCGGGGTGGGTTATAGTAATGCGCAGAGGAAGGAGGCTTCCGTGACCGACGAACAATTGTTGACCGAAGCCCGACGGCTGGGGGGGATTATTGCCGCTAATCCGGTGGTGCAAGCCTACCAGGACCTGGCTCGCCAGTTGGAACTGGATGTGGCGGCCCGCCAGCTGCTGGAACAATTTGAGCAGGGTATGGAAGCGCTGGCGGTCATGGAAGCCACCGGACAACCGATCGCCCTGGCGGACAAACAGCAAATGCAGTCTCTGCAACAAAGTGTGGCGCTGCATCCGCTGCTGAAAAAACTAATCGCAGCGCAGACCCAATATATGCAGTTAATGCGCCAGGTTCAGGAGGCGATCAACGCCGGCATCAACGGTGGACCGGCCATCACGCTCCAGCCGGGCGATGCGGCGGGGGGCGCCGCCGGGCCGCTGCAAGCGGGTGCGGGGAATCCGGCCGGCCGGCCCGGTGCTCCCTCGCGGTTGATTATTCCGGGATAACCGTTCATCAGGCGCGCCCGCCCCCGCGCTGGTGCTTTATCAACGGATAAATTTCTGGTTGGCGAAAGAGCCTCAGACTCGCCGCTGAACCGGCAGCACCGGCCCTCGGGTCGCCGCAGCGAATCGGCCACGGCAACCCGGCGACCGGTGCTTTTTCAGCTTACCGTAGCGCGTCGCCCACGGCGACCCGGTGACCGGTGGCGGACGGGGTACCCGAAAGTTAAGCGGGGACCAAGCATTCGTCGCAATAATCATCGGAACCCGTGGATTGTCACATTCCGCGTGGCGCATGACCGGCCGGGTCTGGGTTGGTCCCCCGGGACAATTGCCCGCCCTATAATTGATTGATGTCCGACCACACAGCCACTGCACCGAAACGTGCGTCCAACCACTTGGTGGGCGCCCACAGTCCTTATCTGTTGCAACACGCGCATAATCCCGTGGACTGGTGGCCGTGGCGCCAGGAGGCGCTGGACCTGGCCCGGCGCCAGGATAAACCGATTTTTCTGTCGGTCGGCTTTGCGGCATGCCACTGGTGCCACGTCATGGAACGGGAATCATTCGCCAATGACGCGATTGCCGCGCTGCTGAATCAGGATTTTGTGAGTATCAAGGTGGATCGGGAGGAGCAGCCGCACGTCGATGAGATTTACATGCTCGCGACGCAACTGCTCACCGGCAGCGGCGGTTGGCCGATGAGCGTATGGCTGACGCCAGACTTGGAACCGTTCTACGCCGGCACCTACTTTCCACCGGTGGACCGCTCCGGCCGCCCCAGTTTTCCCGAGGTTCTGCGGGCCGTCGCTCAGGCCTGGAAAACCCAGCGGGCCGAAGTTTTGGCTCAGGCCCACCGGGTTACAGAAGCCTTGATCGCGCACAGCCGCAGCACGTCCGCCCCGGTGGTGGGCGACGCCACCGGTTGGCTGACCGAAGCGATACGGGACCAGTTGGATCGCTTTGATCCGCAATGGGGCGGCTGGCGCGGGGCGCCGAAATTTCCACCCCATCAGGCGCTGGAGCTATGGCTGGCGTGTCTGGAGAATCTTTCGCCTCTCGGCCCAGCGCCACGGCCGGCGTGGGCGGCGCTGGGGGGCAAGCCGACTGCCGGGTCGCACGCTTCGGAACCATCCGCCGCGAGTGCCATGGCGAGTTTTTCGCCGGCGCACTCCCCCGGCGACGTGGTGACCGATGTTCGATCCGCCCTGCATCCGCTGCTGCCCGATCCGGGCAACTCCTTGACCCACCTGCTAACGGTCACCTTGGAGCGAATGGCGGCCGGTGGCATCTGGGATCAGCTCGCCGGCGGCTTTGCGCGGTACAGCACCGATGAACGCTGGCTGGTGCCGCATTTTGAAAAGATGCTTTACGATAATGCCCTGCTGGCCGCGGTGTATGCCCGAACCGGGCGGCGGCTGGCCAACGCGGACTTCCAGTGCGTCGCGCGGCGCACGCTGGACTTCGTTCTTGAAACGATGGCGACTCCCGATGGGCTTTTTGGCGGCAGCCTGGATGCGGATAGTCTTGGCGGCGAGGGGCGCTATTACGTTTGGTCATGGGAGCAGCTCCAACAGGTATGCGACGATACCGGCGATTGGAATCTGCTGACGCTTCATTACGGCCTTTCACCAGAGGGCAACTGGAACGGCGTCCACGTGCTAGCCATCGCCCGTGCTCCGGCGGAAATCGCCCGGGTGGTAGGTTCAGACAGCGCCGCGATCGCCGGGCGTTTGGACATTTTGCGGCAGCGCCTGCTGGCCATCCGCCGCCAGCGCGTGGCGCCGGCGCTGGACGATAAGGTTCTGACCGGCTGGAATGGTCTGATGGTTGGGGCCTTGGCGCGAAGTGCGGCGGCCTTGGTCGCGCCAGAATATCTGGCGGCGGCGAACCGGGCCGCTGATGCCCTGTGGTCCCGGAACCGGCATTCCGATGGAGAATGGTGCCGTGTCACCCGGGCGGCGGCCGCCACAGGCGCGGCGTATCTGGAAGATTACGCCTACACCCTGCAGGGGTGGCTGGACCTTGTGGAAGCACAGCTTGCGTTAAATTGGATTACCTCCTCCGCTCATACCTCCGCGGCCGGATCGGTCGTGCCCGGATGGCAGGAGCGGTGGGACCGGACGGCGGAGCCGGTTGTCCAACGCCGCGTGGCCCAGGCGCGGGAGCTGGCCGATGGCATGATAGCGCGGTTCCATGATGTTGCGGCGGGCGGTTTTTTCAGCGCGGGCGCCGCGCACCAGCCATTGCTGGTTCGCCTTAAATCCGCCGCGGACAACGCCCTCCCGGCGCCCTATGCCGTGGCGGTACATTCTCTGCTCCGCTTGGGATGGCTGCTCGGGGACGAACGCTATCGCCGTATCGCCATGCAGGCCCTGGCTAGCGTGGCCCCTCAAGTTACCCCGCACCCGGCTCAATTTTGCACACTGCTGACGGCGCTGGTGGAGGACGCTACTCGCCGCGGTTAACCCATGTCATTCACAAAGGGGTTGGGTTAGGCTTGGGGTTCTAACTGGCAGCTCCACGACCGAACCCGGGCGCGATCCATCACCGCATTGCTCCTGCCGACCTTTTCTGCGCCGCCGATTCAACCCCAGTCCGTGCAATCGCCGGAGCCTCCGCTGGCAGCGGCATTGTGGTACCAACCCCTAACCCATAAGACCCGCTGTCAGGCGCCCGCGGGGCGTGAGCGACAGCGGGAAACATCGTCACGGGGTGCCTGACAGATTTAGCGAGCCCGTGCCGTTTCCAGTGCGCCAGTTTCGCGCAGCGGGGTAAGGACGGCAAGTGATTATCGTAGCCCGGAGGTCGCCACAGGCGACTAAACTGCAGCGACGGGTTCGAGATGCTGCCGCAGCGCCCGGACCCGTCGTTTACGCTTAAGGGCTATGTAGGGCCGATGCCCTCATCGGCCATGCGGCCAGCCGACGAGGGCGTCAACTCTACGGGCGCTCCGGGCTATGACCAATGGCCGGTTCAACGGCGTACCCACGCGGCGCGAAACTCCGGCCCCGGAAACGGCACTGGCGCGCCACATTTGTCCTGCGCCCATCGTCACGCCGTAGGACGGCAGTTGGTTGAAGCGACCGCCGGGGCTACAATAACGATGGGTTAAGATTGATGCGGTGTGTGGAAATATCATCGAAGTGAAGCCCCGTGGGTATAGCGCAGCAGGGCTGCACGGGCGCTCCCAACATCACGATCGTCAAGGCGAACCAAGGCGCATCACGACTGGCGCCGCCGCAACGTCGCAAAGAATGGTCTTAGCAGAAAAGGCGCCACATAACTTGCGCAAAAGACGAGCTACAACAGTTTCGCAAGCCCCACGTGGCCGCCGCCTTCTAGCGCGGGATGATGCTTCGGATCGGGGTGACCACCGGAGCCGGCGACGTTCGCGCGCCGCCCGTGGTCATGTCGGCGGCAGGCAGTCCACGGGGCTGCATCCCTGGGCGAGCCAAGGGTTCGCGCCCCCCGCGACGATGGCGCCCGGGTCAGCGGCGCCGAGCTTGCCCCTGGATCAACCACCCGTGGCGGCTGCAGGCATCTTCCCGGAGGCAGGGATCAGCGCGGCGGGCGCTGCCACGCCGATCGCGGTCACGGCCGCGGCGGCATTGTCCACAGGCGAACCCCAGGCTTCCTCCCGCCCGGTCAATTCCCAGGCCCTGCTGTTCGAGGTGGGTTGGGAAGTATGCTGGCAGCTTGGCGGCATTTACACCGTGTTACGCACGAAAGCCGCTTACATGACGGCCGTCTGGGGCGACCGCTACTGCCTGATCGGGCCTTATAACGCTGACACCGCCGCCGTGGAATTTGAGCCAGCCGAGCCGGAGGGTCTCCTGGCCGCGGCGCTAGGCCGTCTGCAGGAACTTGCCATCCGTGGGCACTACGGCCACTGGCTGGTCCAGGGCAAGCCGCGGGTCCTTTTGCTGGATTATCTGGCCGCCTTCGATCGACTCGGTGAATTTAAATACCTACTCTGGAAGGACCACGGTATTCAGGCGCCGGACCAGGATGTGGACACCAACAATGTGACCGTCTTCGGCTTTTTGACCAGCCTGTTCTTTCAGGAATTATGCCGCTGCAACACTGACCATCGGCCACTGATCGCGCACTTCCACGAGTGGATGGCGGGGGTGGGGCTGCTGCGGCTACACTTCTTAAAATTACCCGTGGCCAGCGTTTTTACCACTCACGCCACGCTGCTAGGGCGGTACCTGTGCGCCGACCGTCCCAATTTCTATGGCCAACTCGACCACATCAATCCGGATCAAGCCGCCGGTCAATATCGGATCTATCCGCGTTATTGCGTGGAACGCGGCGCCAGCCATTGTGCCGACGTGTTTACAACGGTGTCGGCCGTGACGGCCGTGGAAGCGGAAAAGCTGCTGCGCCGCAAGCCGGACGCGATTACGCCCAATGGGCTGAATGTCCAAAAATTCGCCGCCCTGCACGAAGTGCAGACGTTGCACCGGCAGTTCAAGGAAGTGATTCACAGTTTTGTGGCGGGCCATTTCTTTCCCTCCTACACCTTCGATCTGGACCGAACCTTATACCTTTTCACCGCCGGCCGGTATGAATACGCCAACAAAGGCCTCAACCTGTATATCGAAGCTCTGGCTCGGCTTAACCACTGGTTACGCAGCGGCCATATTCCGGTGACGGTGGTGGCGTTCATCATCACCCGGGCGGCATTCAAATCCATCAATGTGGACGTGCTGCGCCGCCAGGCGATGTTCGGCGACCTGAAACGTTCGTGTCAGAGCATCGCGGAGCAAATGGGGCAAAATCTGCTGTCGGCGGTGAGCATGGGGCGTCTGCCCGAAAGCGCGGAGTTGCTTTCCGAACCGGCGGTGATCCGACTGAAGCGCGGCCTGCACGCCTGGCGGGCCGCTCGCCCTCCGCCGATCGTGACCCACGATCTGTGGGATGACGCCCATGACGCGGTACTGGGACAACTGCGCTGCTGCAAGCTGTTCAACGCCCCCGAAGACCCGGTGAAGGTGGTGTTCCATCCCGATTTTTTGACGGCCACGTCGCCGCTGCTGGGCTTGGATTACGATCAGTTCATCCGGGGCTGCCATCTCGGCGTATTTCCGAGTTACTACGAGCCGTGGGGCTACACCCCCATGGAATGCGTCGCAAGTGCAGTGCCCGCGGTGACCAGCGATCTGGCGGGTTTCGGTAGTTATGTGCTTGAGCACATTTCTGATCCGGCCGCGAAGGGCTTGTTTGTCGTGGGGCGGCGCTATACCACTTTCGATCAGGCCGCCCATCAGCTTACGGAAATTTTGTTTAATTACACCCTGAAAGATCGGCGCGGCCGTATCGAATTGCGCAACCGGGTGGAGCAGCTTTCGGAATATTTTGACTGGAACCAGATGGTAAACCATTATGCCCACGCGTACCGGCTGGCGCTTTCGCGCAAGTTTCAAATAGTGGAACCGTAAAATGGTCGAAACCCTGCGGGCCTGGGATGCACGCATGATGCAGCTGGCTTTGCGGCTGGCACGCCGCGGCTTGGGGTTTGTCGAACCGAATCCAGCGGTCGGAGCGGTGATCTGCCGGCGCGGCCGCATCGTTGGCCGGGGGTGGCATCGGGCCTTTGGCGGGCCGCATGCGGAGGTGGAGGCCATCCGGGAAGCGGCCGGTCAGGCGCGGGGGGGCACGCTTTATGTGACACTTGAGCCATGCTGCCATACCGGAAAAACCGGGCCGTGCACCGAAGCCATTCTGGCCGCCGGAATCAAACGGGTCGTGGCAGCGATGCCCGATCCCAATCCCTTGGTCGGCGGTCAAGGGCTGCGGCGCTTACGCCGCGCCGGGGTGGAAGTGACCACGGGCATCGGCCAACGCCAGGCGGAACGGCTTACCGCGCCATTTCGGAAATGGATCACCACCCGCCGGCCCTATGTCACGCTTAAATGGGCGCAAAGCATCGACGGCTGTGTGGCCGATCGAAACGGTCGGTCCAAATGGATCAGCTCGCCGCCAGCGCGCCAATTGGTGCATCAGCTTCGTGGGCGGGTGGACGCCATTATGGTCGGTATCGGAACGGTTTTGGCCGATGATCCGATGCTCACCGCCAGACCGGCGCACAGCGGCGATCGACGGCGCGTACCACAACGCCTGATTCTGGACAGCACCTGCCGCCTTCCTCTACAGAGCCATCTGGCCCAGACGGCCCGGAATATACCCGTGGCCGTCTTCCATAAGGCCCATTTATCCCCGGCGGCGCACCGCCGCCGCCGGTGGCTGGAGGAGCTGGGCGTGCAATGTCGGGCGATTCCGGCCATGGGGCGCCACCGGCTGGACCTTCGGCGCATCCTTCAGGTGCTCGGCGCCGAAGGGTGCTCTCAGGTGCTCGTGGAAGGGGGGCCGCAGGTCTTGGGTGACTTTTTGGCCCGACACCTGGCGGACCAAGCCTGGGTGTTCGTGGCGCCCCGCATCTTGGGCGATGACTTGGCACGTCATGCGGTGGCGGGTATCCCCGTGGCCAACCTAAATCAATGCGCCGGCGCCACGGTGCAGTCCGTAAGACGCTGCGGCCCGGACCTGTGGCTGCGGCTCAATTTGGTCTGAGCACTCCCGCCGCAGACTGGTAGCGGCTGTTAAATACGGGCAGACGTCGATTGGTCGATTCACCCGGCCAGAGCTGATTCATTGCCACGGTGCCGGCCAATAACGCGACGTTGCCCAGTAACAGCCAGCCGCGGTGCTCAATGGCGCCCTCCCGCCGCAAATAAACAAACAGCGCTGCCAGTAGAAAGGTGCCCAGCGACAGGGGAATCAGCGTGCGCCAGGCCAGGTTCATAAGCTGATCGAAGCGGAACCGCGGCAGCGTCCAGCGCACCCACATGTAAAAGAAAATGAACAGCATTACCTTCGCCCAGAACACCACGAATTTCAGGATTACCCCACCCCAGCCCGTCACCAACGGCTGTCCCGGCGCGCCGGGATAAATCAACTGGTCAATCCAGGGCAAATGCCAGCCCCCAAGGAACAGCGCCACGGCCACCGCGGCGCCGGTAATCATGGCGGCGTATTCGGCGAGGAAAAAGAGGGCGAACTTCATGGAGGAATATTCGGTGTGATAACCACCGACCAGTTCCTGCTCGCATTCAACGAGATCGAACGGGGCACGATTGGCCTCAGCAAAAATGCACGTGACAAACAGGAGAAACGCCGCCGGTTGAATGAAGATATTCCAGGCCGGCAGGAAGAAGACCGTGGAAAAATAGGATGCCTGGCTGTCGGTGATCGCGCCAAGCCGCAGGGTTCCGGCGACTACGGCGACGGATAAAAGCGAAAGCACGAGCGGAATTTCATAACTGATCATCTGGGCGGTGGCCCGCAGGCCGCCCAGGAAGCTGTATTTACTGCCGGAAGCCCAGCCGGCCAGCACCACGCCATAGACGGAAAGTGAGGCCATGGCGATGACGAACAGCACGCCAATCCGTGGGTTGGCCACCATGACGGAAAAATTCTTCGGAAACGTCCAGCCCCCCAGCCAGCCCGGCAGATGCGCCCCGGCGCCCAGCACGCCGCCCCAGGGAATCACCGCGAAACCGCACAGGGCGGGAGTGATGATCACGATGGGCGCCAGCAGAAACAAAATACGGTCCGCGTTGGCCGGGACAAATTCCTCCTTCAGGATGAATTTCACGCCGTCCGCCAGCGGCTGGAGCAAGCCCTTGGGCCCGACGCGATTGGGACCTAAGCGATCCTGCATCCACGCGGCGGTTTTGCGTTCCAGCAAAATCAGGTAGGCGATGACGCTTAAGAGCATGCCGACCATGAGCAGGGCGAAAACCAGATGGGCGATAAAGATGCCAAGCATAGCGCCAGTCCCGTTTACAACCTTCGATAACACGCCAGAATATACGGACCGCGCCGGAGGTTGGCAATACGCCGCTGGCGGCCCGCCATTTTCAGGACAGTTCCTCCGGCTCCTGCCGATACTCTGCCCCGGCGGGTCGTCGATCTGCGGAACATGAAAACAGCACCAACCTCGTGTATATCCGCTCCTTGTTGAGATTGGATGCAAAATCCGCAGCGGCAATATTTCAAGGCTTGCCGCGTAGAGTATGCCTATGCTGACTTGGGTGGTACCGCTGGCTCAAGCCCGGGGCTTGGCGGGCGCGGCACTCTTACCGCGCTAATTGATAATTCGCTGCCCCCCCCGAAGTCCCAATCGTCGCCGCGCTGGTTCCCTGACTTTTTACCGTCACCGCGTTCACGGAGATCCAAACGTGGCTGGCGGAAAAACTCCAGGCGAGAAGGTCGTAATGACCCGCGGCCACGTGCCACTTCAGGGTGGAATTGGCCGCCCCGGCTTCAACCCGGCGCGAAACAATCAGATAGGAGCGCAGCTTAGGCTTTAACGTGCCGTTGAAATATTCGCGAATACGCGACATGCAGCCGCTGGTGCTATGGCCGACCTGTGCCGCCAGCAACAGGGGAATCAGGCTACCCCAGCTTTCCTGACTGGAGTCCGGTTGGCCACTCATCAGGTTGGCGGAAGTGAACTCCGACGCGGCCGAGCTGGCATTGGGCGATCCTTGCGTATTCCGGGCGGCTTGGGACCATGCCGACGTGGGGCTGGTCAGAGCGCTCTTAATCGTTTGCAGACGGCGGAACGCGGTTTCCAGCAGGGGCCGGACCTCGCCCAGGGTGATGGCGGAGCGGATAATCCACAGATGCACCGTCCCCGGCGAGGCGCCTAACCGCAGCGACAGTTGCAGCACCGTATTGTTGTACGGAAGCTGCGGGTAATCCTGGCGCGGCAGGAGCGCCAATTTGGTTTGGATCCGCTTCTGCGCCAGGCCGCGCTGTAGATTCACGCGGGCGGTGCTCTTGATTTCCAGAAAACGCGGTCGGTCGGTGACGCCGGTTACGAACAACCAGTCTTGGATTACCGCCTGGCCTGATCCGAAGCTCCGGTAATCATCCACGATCGGCTCATCCAGGGACAGGGGTTGAAAACGCCGGCCATCTTGCAGCAGCCCGCGGGGATAATATTGATGTTGCCGTTGTGTCACCAGGCGGACCTGGGTGGGCGTCAGGCGAAAATAGTCCTCCACGCCGCTGATATCCGGCGCCCGCGATCCCTGGCTGACCGCCGTCCGGATGATCCACGCCTTTTTTCCGTGGCGCACCTCGCGCCGCGGGATGCCCAGCGCCGGGAACCGGCGGGACGGCACTTGGTACACGGCCAGTACTTTCAGTAAATTCGCCGGCAGCGTTCGTAGGTCCGCGTATTGCACGCCGTGCCGATAGCCGTCCAGCTCACGCAATAGATCGGGATGAATGCTGGCCAGCGGCGTGGAAAATCCGCCTAACGCACCGCCACTAAGCCCACGCCAGATGGCCGCGGTAAAAGCGTCCGGCGCCAGCCATAAACCGTTGGAAGCGGTATCGTTGTTCCAGCCGGGATAGCGGTTGTACCCCAGAATCGTGCCGGGCAGGGGCAACATATACGCCCCGATCAACAGTGTGCCGATGAGAATCATCGCGGTGAAAAAACCCAGTGCCCCGGCGGCGATGCGGCCGGTCCATAGCGGCAGGTCCAGATCGCCGCGCACCAGAAAATCGAAACCGGTGCGCAATACCGCGAACGCCACTACAAAAATCGCCAGAAAGATCACACCGTGGGCGTAGGCCGGCTTCCAGGCCAGCATAATTTGTGACAGCGGTTCGTAAAGCCCCATCGCCAGGGTGGAAGCGAATAGGGCGCTCGCCAGCAACAGTGCCGCTGACAGAGGTCCCTCCGTCGCCATAAACAGCGTCAACAGCACAATGAAAGTTAGTACCAGTAATTGCAGAATCATCTGGGCTTATTTTCCGTTTCCGGTCGGGCGGCGGCGGCCGGTGTCCGGGGGGCGGCCGCCGGCGCGGTTTTTCCGCCGGCCGTTTTTCCCCCGCCGCAGACCCGCAAGACCTCTTCCATAGACGTCAGGCCCGCGGCAAACTTTCGCACGCCCTGTTCCACCATCAGCATCATCCCATTTTTCCGGGCTATTCCACGTATTTCTTCACTGGGCTTGCCGGCGCGAATGGCGGCGCGAAGCTCCGCGCTGATCAACATGACTTCAAAGATGGCGGTCTGACCGTGATAACCGAAGCTGTGGCACTCCGGACAGCGCACCAAATTACCTTTGGCGTCCCGCGCCGGCTGCGTGTTGGCGCGGAACGCTTGCATCGACCGGGCCACCGGCAGATTCAGCCGGGCAATTTTCGCGGGATCCGCCTGATAAGCAATCTTGCAGGTCGGACAGAGCAGACGCACCAGCCGCTGGGCGATGACGGCACGTAGACAGTCGGCCGCCAAGGCGTCGTCGGCCACGGTTTTGCGCCACCATTCCACAGCGCTTAGGGTGCTGGAAGCGAATACCCCCAGGTAAACGCGATGTTCGGCCACACTGTACCGGGCGATGGCCGTGGCGGAGGCCGGTTCGGGACATTCCGCCACCAGCAGCACCTGTGGATCTTTGCGCATCATGCTTTGCAGCTGGCGGGCATGGCCGCCCTCGGAGGTCTCCGGATCAAAACGCGTCACCGTGACCGACTCAAATTCCAGCCGCGGATTGGTCTCGAGCGTTTGAATGCTGTTGGTGTAGGCGTCGTGCGCCGCCACGAGCGAATAAAGAGTTGTGGTGCGGCCCATATGGGGCGGTGACGCCACCAGCACCAAACCTTCCGTCCCCTTAAGCGCCTCCTGCAAGGCAGTGAGTTGATCCGCGGCGAACCCCAACTGCTCCACGGGTACCCGCCAATTACCGGCTTCATTGGCGGCCAGCACCAATTTCTCGCCCGCGGTCGTTCCGCTGCTGTACACCGTCCAGACGGTGGAGTGTTTTTCCAGGTCCATGCTTCGAAAGATACCCTTTTGCGGCCGGCGCCTTTCTTCCAGGGATAAACCGGCCAGCGCCTTCGCCGCCTGAATCAACGGCTCCGCCGTGCTGCGCGGCAGGCCGGATTGCGGATACACCACGCCGTCGATCGTGAACCGGGCATCGTAGACCTGCGGGCCAGGCACCAGCTCCACCCGCCGGGCCTGGTTCTCCACGGCCTGCACCAGCAACCGGTCCACCAGGACCATCCCCGCCCATTCCGGGGCGTCCGATGCGGGCAATAGTGCCGGTTTTTTGGCGGCGGTAAGGTAAGTCAGCGCCAGTTGCGCCGCGGATTTCTGGGCTGGCGCCCTCTGGCCTGTGAATTTCACCCCGCCTAGCAAGGCGGCGAACATCTCCCCGGCGGAGCCGAGCTGGGTCACCCGCACCTGCCGGTACCACCAGGCCAGGGCGGTTGCCATGGCCACATTCACGGGCAGCGCCAGCCAGAAGCTGGGCAGCACGATCCAGAAGAGCAACATGGCCGCCAGGGAGCCTAAGAGCAAGCTCTGCCAGAGCACCGGGGACAGTTCCGGCAGATTCCCCAGGTCCTGGTCAATCCACGCGCACAACCTGGCCCAGGCCAGAAGCAACAGCACGGCCACTATCAGAAATGGGATAGTTATATATATGTGCGGCATTATTAGGCCCTACATGCCGGCCGTCCGGATACCCCGCATGCGCATGCGTAATTCTTCGGCGTTGGGAGAGGCTGCGTACGCTTCCCGCGGGTGCACCATCTCCTTTTCCACCAGTTCCACCAGCATTTCATTGAAATCAATCATCCCGGCGCCGCGCTCTGCCAAAATCACCTGTCTTAATTCATTTTCGCGGCCGTCCAGAATATATTTTCGAACCGCCGGCGTGCTCAGCATCACTTCCACCACCGGCACCAGGTCTACCCCTTTCTGGATGGACGGAACCAGCTTTTGAAAGATAATAGCCTTCATATTGGTGGCGATGGCTTGGCGCATATTGGCGTGCATCTCGGTGGGAAACAATTCCAAAATACGGGTGATCGCCCCCGGGGCGCTGCCGGCGTGAATCGTCGAAAACACCAGGTGGCCGGTTTCCGTGGCGATGATCCCGGCCTGAAAAGTCTCGCGGTCGCGCATTTCGCCAATCAGCACCACGTCCGGGTCTTCGCGCATGAGCGCCCGCAGGGCGTTGTCGTAGCTGTCGCAATCCAAGCCGATTTCACGCTGGTTAATCAGCGCTTTGCGGTCCACATACGTGTATTCAATCGGATTTTCAATCGTCACAACATGGCAGCTCCGCCGTTCGTTGACCTGCTCGAGCATCGCCGCGATGGTGGTACTTTTTCCGCTGCCGGTGATGCCCGCCAGCAGGATCAGGCCCTGTTCGTTCTCCGCGATCTGCTCCATGATCGGCGGCAGGTGCAGCTGCGAGTAGGTCGGAATCTTGGGATTGATGCGGCGGGCCGCCAGGCTGATCTGGCCCCGCTGGCGGAAAATATTGATGCGGAACCGCTCGCGCACCGTCAGCGGGTAAGCCAGGTCAATCTGGCCGTTCCGCTGAAACTCCTCCCATTGCGCGGGTTTTACTATTTCCTGCACCATCGCTTCAATTTCGTCGTTGGTCAACGGGCCGCTGTTGGTAGGAATCAGCTCCCCCTTTTTGCGGATGCGCGGCGCGACGTCGGCTTTTAGATGCACGTCGGTTCCCTCCACCCGCGCCACCGCTTCCAAAAAACGATGGATTTTGGGAATTGGCTTCTTCGGCGCCGCCGGCGCTGGCGCTGGCGCCGCTACGTTTAAATCCAGTACCGGTTGTGCCATCACTTTATCGGCCATGGGGCCTCCCGCAGATTAAGCTTGCTTTCCATCCTGCAATCCTGCTGTCCGGGTCGCTGTAGCGTCGGTTAAACCGCTCCCTTACGGTCGCAGCACGGTTGCGGCTCGGTTGGCGCGTCCGTGCGTTTCCATCCTTTCAGAGGACTATTTCCTCCAACCCGCTTAGCCCGAGCATTTCCGTCACGTAAAACGGCTCGGCGAAGGGGCGGCGAATCGTACCCCCAAAGTATGCATCAAGGTTACGCACATAATCAAGCACCGCCCCCTGTTCGGCCGCGGGACGGCCCCGGAAAAACTGCGAATCATAGCAGCGCAGCGCCTGCATCTTCACTTCCATCGTCGCGGACACATCCACGCAAAAACTGGCGGGAAAATTCATCCGCAGATGCGTGCAAAAGTAATAGATCAGCCGCGGCGGGTAAAAGGGTTCTCCCGGAATGGTCGAACGCGTCAGCTTGGCATCAAAGCGGGCGTCCTCGGCGATACGGGTAACCTGCCCGTGATCCGGATGCGCGTCCTGTGGATACGGCAAAAAAAGAATATCCGGCCGCAGCTGGCGATAAATAGCCGCCAGCTGATGGCGCCCGGCCAGGGAATATAAAACCTCCCGGTTCCTCAACCCGGCCGCCTGCCGCGCCACGCCCAGCGCCGCCGCCGCCGCGGCCGCCTCCGCCGCCCGGATTTCCGGCGACCCGTGCGGCGTCGGTTCGCCATCGGTTATATCCAGCAGCGTCACACGGTGCCCACGCCGCGCCAGCAGGGCGATGGTTCCTCCCATCGCCAGTTCCTGATCGTCGGGGTGTGGCCCTGCCACCAAGATGTTCATGTAAGGAGTCTGTCCAAGTAACAGCGGGCCTGCGACGGGCCGGAAACGGGCCGCATGCGCGGCGGCGACGCGCCGGCGACTCTGGCCAAAATGAGTCGCCGAGAGCCGACAACAAAGCAGGCGGCCCGTTTCCGGCCCACCCTCCGGGCGGCCTGCCTTTCGGCCCCCCTCCACGGCGCGGCTCCTCGGCGTATCGTCTTAACCAGATACGCCCTCGTCGCCACTTCTTGAGGGAGGCCGAAAATCAGGCCGTCGCAGGCCCGCTGTTACCTGGACAGACTCCTAAATTTTGGTCATCACGTAGCGCACCAGCGTGTCCACCGTGAACACATCGCGAAACTTGTTGATATCCGGATTTTTTTCAAACGCCGTGAAATCGGCGAACGGCATCCGGCGCTTCAGTTCTTCCAGCCCCGCCGGAGTCACGTGCCCGTTGCTGACATATTCGGGATTGGAAAATACGCTTTCCGGCGACAGCTCGCCCTGGGGTATCTTGATGCTGAAGGCTTTCTCCAATTGGAAGGTAATATCCAGATAGTCGATCGATTCCGCGCCCAGGTCCTCATTCAGCCGGGCCGTCGGCACCACCTCCTTCGGATCCACCGCCAAGGCCTCGGTGAGCACACCGCGCACCTTGGCAAGAACGTCATCCCGCGTCATGGGCATAAGGAACTCCCGCTTGAATTTGCAGCTGCTTCCACTGCGCCATCATGCCATCAATCAGTTTTTTGTCCAGTCCCGCCAGAGCCGGATCACCGTCCGCTAGGTTACGATGGGCCAGTTCGATGCGCCCCTGAATGGCGGTGGCGGCCCCTACTTCTCCACGGATCTTGAATTCACTCGACTCCGATTCCAGACGCACCGTGTCCGCTTGAATCGTCAGGACCTGTCCTGGCTGGACGAAGGCGCCATACCGAACCCCGCGCACCGAGCGCAGGACAATCAGGCTGTGGGCGAACCGTTCATATTCCCGCACCAGCCAGGCCGCCGCCTGCACCGCCGCCTCCAGCATCAACACGCCGGGCAACACGGGAAATTCGGGAAAATGATCAGCCAGATACTCTTCCGCCGGGTGGACCTGCTTGGTCATCACAATCGTTTGACCAGGCGCCAGCCGCACCAGCTTATCCACCAGGCGGAATTGCATGGAGTTTTCAGTTTTCAGTTTGCGGTTTTCCGTATCTAGCCACGCCGGCCCCAGCGGGGCGAAAGGCAGCTCCGCCCCGCCCCCTTCAGATTTTTATCCGACTCCCTGTTCCTTGGCAAGCCACCGCTGGACCAGTTAACGCGAGCCCTCCACCGCAAAGCACGCCAAGGGCCCAGCGCGGCCTGGCCGCAATCAAATTTCAGCCGCTGCCGTCGCCACGGTCCCGACAGGTCAGGATTAGTATTCCGCGCCCTGGTCAACCCCGGCGTTCGGCCGAGAGGTACAAGGTTATTTCCTTACGGCCCCCAAGCCGCGGGTGACGGCGGGCGAACGGCATCGGCGCGTGAACGGTTACAACCAGCGGAGCTGGAATCGGAAACGGGTTGCCCCCGGGCATTGCGAATTTTCAGATCCCACCCCAACGGATCATGGCCAGGGTGCCGCCAGCGATCAACGCCCATAACAATACCCCCTGCAATAACGGTTTAAATCCAACCGCGGCCAACGTCCGCTTCGATAACGCCGCGCCGATTAAGAACAGCGTCACGGTCAGGCCGGTTTGGCCCAGCCGGGTGAGGTCCGGGTCCCAGGCGTTCATCCCGGTTGGGAGGCTGCGAAACACGCTGGCCAGCAGAAATAAACCGATGAACCAGGGTATCCGATGCCTGCGGCGCCGCGGAGGTAAAACCGCGGCGGCGGCGTCTGGCGCCAGCGGGACGGTGTGGCCACCCTCCCCGGTCTGGGCGGTCCTATCCACCTTCCAGGCCAGGACCAATGACACGGGTATGATCCACAGAGCGCGGGATAGTTTCACCGCCGTGGCGATCGTCAGCGCCAGCGATCCATAGCGCCCCGCCGCCGCCACCACCGAAGAGATATCGTGGATGGATATGCCCGCCCAAAGACCGAACTGCCGTTGGCTTAGAGCCAGCGCGTGTCCCAACGGCACGAATGCGTATAGCGCCACCGCATTGAGCAGAAACACGGTTCCCATGGCCACCGTCACCGGCCCTTCGTCCGCATTCACCACGTTGGCCACCGCGGCGATCGCCGAGCCGCCGCATATCGCCGTCCCGCTGGCAATGAGCAGCGAGGTTTTTGCTTCGATCCGCAGCCGACGGCCAAGCCACCAACCCGCGACCAGCGTTAGGGTGATGCTCGCGGCGCCGAACAACGCCCCGTGCAGCCCCGCGGCAAGCACCGTGCGCAGATTCATGGTGAATCCCAGCAATACCACGCACGCCTGCAGTAGTCGCATGGACACGCGATGACCGGCCTGACGCCACGGGTTGTCGATGGCCAGAGCCAGGGCCATTCCCGCGGCCAGCGCCAGGGGAGGCGAAGCCCAGGGAGACAGACACCATAGGATCGCCGCACCATACAGCCCTCGTTGGATCAAGTGCCCCATCTTTGGTCGGACGGCGTCTGGTGGAGCACCCCCGCCCCGAAGCGGGCAGGTCTGCCGTGGCCGATGTACCTCTGGCATGACTTTGTGCAGCCCCTGCCCCTGGGCAGTCGCCTTGCGCCCTCCCCAAGGCGACCGCAGTGTTGTCCAAAGCCTGCCCGTCACGGGGCCAGGGTGGTTCGCTCTAAAGTTTTCTGCGGGCGCCTCTGGTAACGGTGATTCGGATCTGTATTCCGCGGGTGCCTGCTCCGCCATTGGGTTCACGGCGACCTCCTTTCATTTTTGCCGTAAAAGGACGGAACGATAGGTGCGGCGATTATATAAATCAAATATGTTGTAATTAGGTCATATATCAGTTAAATTGATCCATTAGGTTCGCCATGAATTGTAGATAGTCGCGGCCGTATGAAAGGAGACGTTACGCCCAAGGTTCCCCAAGACCGGCTACGCCCTTGTCGAGTAATAAATTTCTGGTTGCCGAAAGGGCCCCGGACCCGCCACCGAACCCGAAGCACCGGCCTTTGGGTCGCCGTAGCGAGTCGCCCGCCGCGATCCGGTGAACGGCTTCCGGACGCAATACCCGAAAGCCAAGTGGTGACCAAGCGGTAGTCCCCACAGCGCGGCCCGCCGGCCGCAACCAAACGCAATCCACAGATTATCCGGTGCGGCGAAGCCGCAACCAACCACTTGGCCCCCGGTCCGCACGGAGGCAGAGTAGTTTAGTCGCCCACGGCGACCTTCGGCAGACTCTGCCGGGGGTAAGGCTTTGCCGAACATCGGAATCCTTGCGACGAAAGGAATTTTCGCGTCGCGCGAAGAAACATGCAGATTGTGATACAAGGTCGCGTGTTAATTCGACTGTCACTTATTTTGAAGCATGACTTAGGTTTATCCACAGCGACTTCGGTGCGATGAGGCATCTCACCGGGGCGAGTCGCCTGCGGCGACCTGCGGCACTCGTTTCATAGCCCGGAGGTTGCCGGGCGCGACTAAACTGCAGCGACGGGTCAGGGCCGCGCCAACCGCCGCGGCCCGGGAACGACTACAAACCGCTGATACCACGCTATGGATCGCTAATAAAGGAAAATTTGCCTTAATTCGCATCCATTAGCGGGCATGGGCGGCTCCACTTCGCCCCCGCGTCGAAGCGTCGTGAGGGTGACCTCTGCCGGGAGTCACGCTCCGCCGAGCATTGCAATCCTTGCGACGAAAAAAGCTTTCCGTCGCACCAAGAAACACGCAGATGGTGATACCGATGCTCGCAGTCCGGTTGGGTTCCGACCAGTGGCGATGCTATAATAAGTTTAGGGGATGGGCGGTGCATCGTCTGGCCTGAAATCGCGGGGATGGGTGTCTGCGGAGACACGACCTCCGATCCCGATAGTCCCGCTGCCCATCCGGAAAGACCAGATACAAGAGGTTGACGCGCCGCCGGGAGTGGCGCCCCAGACCCGGCGCGCCGGAAAGGTCGGTGGGCCATGAGCGTGAAATGGTTGCTGCCGGCGGTATTAACGGGGCTGATGATCGGTTCCGTCGCCCGTCCGGATGTACTGACGCTCAAAGACGGGCGGGTGATTCAAGGCAGCTTCTACCGCCAAGGTCGGCATTACGTAATCGAACCCGCCGGCGCGCCGGCCTTCCAGGTTCCGCTGGACGCACTGGTCGGGGTGGAGCTGAAAACCGCCAAGAACTCCCCGCAATACGCCGCACAACAGTGGGCATACTTGCAGTCGCAAATCGCCCACGAACAACAGCTGCCGGCGATCATAGCCGCACTCCAGTCGTATTTAAAAACCTATCCGCATGCCAAGCCGCGGGGCCAGGTGCGCCAGGCGCTGGCGCGGTATAAACGCTATCAAGCTGCGAGCTGGGTTTGGTTTGCGGGCCGTTGGATGTCCGCGCCGGCGCGAGTTTCCCTGCGGATTCAGCGTCGGCGTCTGACCAATGCGGCGCTAGGCTCGTTGCGGGCCGGCCAGCTCATTGTGGCTGGGCGACAGGTCAGCAGGGCCCTGGCCCTTGATCCCGGTTATCAGCCGGGTTGGATTGTGCAGGGCGTCGTCGAATACCGGCTGGGGCAGCTGGCGAAAGCCGCCGCGAGCTTCCATAAATGCCTGGTGCTCGGCCCGCATAATGTGCTGGGGTGGAACGATCTGGCCATTGTGTATTACCATGAACGGCTCCAGCCGGCGGCATTGGCGTGCTATGCCCAGGCGCTGCCCCTAGCGGGCGGGAATCGCCGATTGCTCGACAACATTTACGTCGCTCTGCATGGGTATAGGGGTTCGCGCCGAGCGGAACTTTACCGCAAGCTCGCGCGGGCGTTCACCTTGGCGGATCGGCAGATGCAGGCGAAACTGGCGGCGCAGGGGCTGTATCGTTTCGGCGCTACCTGGGTCAGTGTGAAAAAGCACGCCCGCCTGCTCCATGCGTTGCAGCTCTACCGGAAAGAGAAAGATTCGCTTCAGGCGCAATACGATGCGGATCGCGTAGCGCTGGAAAGCGTGACCGCGGACTTGCGTCAAGTCAACGCGGAACTGGCTGCCCTGAACAACGGCATTGGCCTGTACGGAATTGGGCCAAGCCCGGTCTTTTTTGAACCGGAAAATATTGTGGTGGCGCCGGGTGGCGACCCGCCGCCAGCCCCTTCGCAGCAACCCCTCGGAAACCAGTTCGGCGGACCCGGTGTCAATCCACAGGCGCCGGGGCAAAATCCGTCGCAGCCCGGTGTCAACCCGCAGGCACCCGGCCAAAATCCGCGGCAACCGGGGCGGAATCCCCAGTCCCCGGGAGTGAACCCGCGGATGCCGGGGATCAATCCTCAAATCAATGTTCCCGGTGGCGCGAGCCCGCCACCGCTTTTTGCTCCAACTACCCCCGGGCTGGCGGGACTTGGCCCAGAACCCTTGCATCGCCATCGCCGCCATCACTACCGGCGGAGGGTTCTTCCGGGCTTCGGATGGTTCGGCTTTGGTGGGCTGAACTTCGATGCGACGTGGTTGGCCCAAGTGCAGGCACAACAACTGCAGTTGCAAACCGAGCGCATTCAACTGCAGGCCGCGATGGCGCGCCTGCGTGTAGAGGCGGCCCGGTTGGCCGGGCTTGCGCCGGTGGAAGCTGGTCGTGGCGTGCAACGGATGATGCTGCCGGTTATCTATACCCGACGCACTCCCCACTGACGCACCGGCGTCTGGCGAAGCGCGGTTTGGGACGCCTCATCGGTGTCTACGAAAAGCACCGTGGCTTCAGGTCATCAGCGGCGATGGGGCCGGCAATGTTTTCGGGCATCCCGCATCAACTTGACCTGCGGGCTACCGGACCTATCCCGGTGGACTCCAGCACCCCGTGAAAAGGTGGCCGTTTCAACTCCCGCCCAGAAAATTTGCCACGCCCGCGGCGGATTGTAGCTTAGTCTTCCGCGCCCCGCCAAACACCGACGTTGCCCCGAAATGTAAAGATTATTTCCTGACGGTGCCAAAAACCTGAAACCCGAAACCCCCGCAGTGGCCCCCCTATCCCGCCGCGATGTTGACCAGGTACTGCACCATGTTGTGGATGGGGTCAAGGAGCAGGACCGCCGGGAAGATGCCGCCGACCAGGATGGCGAGGGTCAGGATCACGAACACGGCTTTCTCCGAGCCGGTCAGCCGGACCACGTGCAGGTGCTCGGGGCGAGGCCGCCCCAGAAAGACGCGTTCGATGATCCAGAGCAGATTCGCGGCCAGCAGCACCAACGCCGCGCCGCTGGCGGCGGCGAAAATCAGCCACCAGAATCCACTGGAAAGTCCCCATAGGCCGGCCGCCGCGGCGGGGGAATGATAAGCGGCGCCGACGAGGCCCGCGAGCAGCAGCAGCACCGCGGGAAAGAGCGCCAGGCCCGGCGTGGCCATGGCGCTAAGCAGGCCGACCAGCGAAAAGCTGAAAAGACCCGGCATCAATTGCGCCAGGCCGCCTAAGCGGTTTACATCCCGGTGGCCAGTGCGGCGTTCCAGGACGTGGCTGATCCAGAGCAGGCTTAGCAGCGTCCATACGTCACCGTTAACCAACAGGACCGCGCCCTGCCAGGTCCAGACGCTGCCGGCCAGCGCCGCCAACAGGATCAGCCCGCTCTGGGCCACCAGCCAATACGCGATCCCGCGGCGCAAATCGCTTTGGGCCAGCGCACACAGGGCGGCATAAAGGGCTCCTCCCGCCGCCGCCAGGGCGAGAATCAGCTGATAGTGCGCAGCGGGCGCCGGAAACATCGGGAGCACCACGGCCAACAAGGTGTATGCGCCCACGATGATCTGGCTGCTGATGAGGGCCATGGCCGCCGGCGCTGCCGCCTCGCCAAGCAGATCCGGAACCCAAAGGTGTACGGCCGCAGCGCCCAGTCGAGTGGCGACCGCCGCCAGCAGCAGCCAGAACGCTCCTTGCTCGGCCAGGGGCCACAAGCCGGTAAGGCTTTGCCAAGCGGCAGACGCCGTAGGACTCGTCAGGCGCATGAGGTTAAGCGCCTGCGCCGGGGAAGAGTCTATCCGCCGAGTGCAGAAAACAATCGCCAGGAGCGCCGCCAACATGGCGACCGAACCGAACAGGCCGAAGAGAGCGAATTTCATAGCCGCCGGTCGCCGCCCTTCACCGCCCCACAAGCCCGCCAGGAAATAGGCCGGAAGCACCGTCAGCGCGCTGCAGGCGCAGAACAGGCCCAGGTCCGTCGCGGCCAAGGCGCCGGTGGTCAGCGCCGCCAGCAGCAACAGCATGATGAAGTACGTTTTGACCTGGCTGTCGATCCCATAGCTGGCCAGGGCGGCCAGAAAATTAGCGCCGCCCAGCAGCAGCATCAGCACCAGGGATAACCCGTTCGCCGCCAGCGAAAAATGAAGCCCCAGTGGCGCCAGCCAGGTGAAACTTTGCCGCAATTGCCAAAGATCAAACACGCCGCCTGACCGGTCGGGCAGGGAAACGGATCCGGCCGGGGGCGCGGCGCCGGCGCGCCAGTTATACAGGGCGGCCGCGGCAAAAAGAATGGCCAGCATGCCCGCCAGAACCGCCAGGGCGCTGTTGCGGATCAGCCGCGTCCGTTTGGCCGGCAGCAGGGCCAATACCAGTGCTCCGATCAGAGGCAGGGCGAGAAGACACGACAGGATAGAGCTGTATTTATATATTATCATTCAATATCATTAAACTCAACACCGTGTACTTGGCGCTTGGCCTCTGGCCCTAACTGTTTCGAAGCTGGCGCCTGGCATCGGGAACCCCACCCTAAAACTCCCGTTCCAGCCAAGCGACCGCCAGGGCCAGTAGCCGCGCGGCCAGAGCACCCGCCACCAGCAACCCGCCCAGGATCCAGCGATCAAAAAAGGCGCTGGTCTGGGCCAACACCCGGATCGTCCGCCCCAGCAGAAGCCGGTGGAAATCGCCAAAAAACATACCGTCGGACAACCAGCGGTGCAGCAGGTTCAATCCGGGCAGGCGTCGCAACTGTTCCGCCAGGTCCAAGCCGGAAAAATAGACCGTCACCACCAGCACCAGCGCCGTCGGCCAGGCCCAGGCCAGCCGTTCCAAGGCCAGGCGCGCCGCTCCCGTTGGCGCGGGCGGGGCCGATGCGGTTGCCGCCGGCGCCACCCCCGCCAGCAGGTGCGCCAAGCCGACAAAACGAATATTCGCCAGAAGCGTGCACGCCGTCAACACCAGAATCGGCAGCGTGCGTGCCGGTGCGCTGGGATCGGCCAGGGCGGTCCGGGAGGCCGCGCTGCCAGTGGGGCCAGACGGCGTGGTTCGCGGGATCGAAGCGTCGCCGCGGGATTCCGCCGTCACGCCCGCGGTGCGGTCACGTGTGGCGCCGCCCGTAGGGAGCGCCGCGTGTCCTGGCGCCCGGGGGCCAAAGGCCAGCCACCACCATCGCCCCATCACCAACGGCAGAAGATATCCGGCCACCACCGCCGTCCAGAAGAGAAGATGACCATAGCCACCCACCGCCCAGGCGTACTGTCGCAGCCTGGCCCAGGCGCTCGTCAGCCCCGCCGGGCCGAAGTGCACCCAAATTGCCATCGGAATCAGGGGTGTAATCGCCGGCAAGACCAGAAGTGCCGCTACCGCCGTCACCGGCAACTTCGTCCACAGGGCGCCCAGAAAACGCAGGTCCAGTTCACCGTTGGCCGCGTCAAGGACGCTGCCCGCAACTAGAAACAACGTCGCCAACCCCAGGGCCGTCACCACCCCCTGGTAAAGACCCGCTCCGTACGCGCCCGCCGCCAATAAAAGAAAAACCAGGCCCAGCAAGGCCACCGACAGCCAGGCGAGCACGCGTTTCAGATCGGTTTGCACCAGCGCTACGGAGGCGCCGACGGCCAGGCTGATGGCCCCGGCCATGGCCGCCAGCAGCCGCACATTCAGATCCAGCAGCGGCAGGAGTCGCGTCAGCAGGTAGCAGCCGGAAATGCTCATCAAACCGCCCGTCAGCAGCGCATTGGCCGGCGCTACCGCTCCCCCCATTTCCGCCGGCCAGGTATGGAACGGAAACTGACCGGCTTTGGCCAAGGCCCCGGCCAGCAGACACAGCCCCATCCAATCCGGCCAGCCCGGGCCAAGCGGGCCGCCCGCACCCGCCGTCGGAAAAGCCGCCGGATTCGCCCCGAGGTTCAGCGTTGCCGCGGGCCAATGCGCCAGCAGCAACCCCACGCCCAGCCATACCAGCACGTCGCCGATGCTGAAATGCAGTAACATGCCCCGCGGTGGGCCGGGCTCATCGATCGGTCGGAACGCGGCGGAAGTCAAGCCGAATGCGGCGACGCCGGCTAGGGCCAGGAATCCATATAGCTCGATGAGATTAGATGAGACTAATTGGGCCAGGATGGCGAAAGCCAGCAGGTTCGTCCAAGCGAACCAGGTAGCGCCGATGGCGCGCTGCCGCGCCAGCGGCAGTGTATAAACAGCCGTCAACAGATGAAGCACGAGCACCAATAGGAAAAAGGTCAGCGCCAGGGCATTCGTACGGATGCCAAAAGCCAGCCCCGGCGAGCGCGGCGCCGGCTCTTGTCCCCATCGCCGCTGCGAATAAACGATGGCGCCAAGATCGGGCGCATGGCGCACGATCGACACGGCCCGATTGGCAACGGAGCGTTGCGTCATATTCTCAGCGGCGGGTGGGGCCCTGCCGGCTACAAACGCCTCGCTCTGTATCTGGGTATGGGTAGCCGGCAATCTCCGCATCGCCGCCGCGAACGCATCCTGCCGTTCCGTTTTTACTTTTTCCTGCTTACTGTTTCCTTGCGCCGCTGACAGCGGCAACCACCGCCACAGCCGGCTGGTCTGCCCCGGCGATTGCGTCATCACGCCGGGCTTGAGCTGTATGGCCACCGCGGCCAGGGTCAGGCCCAGACTCACCAGGCTTGCTGCAATGGTGATGTACGCGGCCACGAGTGCCGGCTTGGAAGCGCGGGCGATGGCCCAGCTTGCCGCCAACAGCAGGGGCAACATGGCGCCGATCAGCAGGAGGTCCGAAATCCGCATGGGGGTATGGTATGTTAGCGATCCGCGATCATCAATCAGCGGTCAGAAAGGCGGTTGTGCGGTGCCCCGATTTTCGCCGCCGCCACAGGCGGCTTGCGGCTTAGCCTTCCGCTACCGCCACAGGCCGCTCGCCCCGCCAGTGGGCGGGCAGGCTCTCTCGAGTCGCCCTCTTCGGCGACACGCCGCGATGACGCCACCCCACTGCCGCTACGCCCGGCAAAATTCCGGACTGTCTTGTAAAATAAGGATAATGACTACTGTGTTGTTGAGCGATATATTTTGGGTAGCAGCAAGAGCTCCAGACCCGCCACCGAACCCGAAGCACCGGTCTTCAGACCGGTGAGCCTTCGACTCGCCGTAGCGCGTCGCCCGCGGCGACCCCGGTGAATGGCTTCCGGCCGGGGTACCCGAAAGATAAGTGCGGACAGAACGCTATGCTGACCGTGAAACACAGCACAAGAATCACGAAAGCCCAGGTCAGCCCTGGACGCCTGCGACGCGGCGGCGATCCCGCCGCGCCCCGGTCGGCCCTGGCGCTGCTGATCTTGGCGGCGTTTGCGGGCCAGGCGGGCGGCGCCTGGGCGCAGAGCCTGCGGGAAGTTCTTTCCCACGCCCGGCCGACCACCGCGCCGACGGGCCGCCTGTCGCCGCGGACGAACGTGCATCCGCTCTCCGCGGCACACCCCGGCGCGACCTGGACTCAGCGCCGCGGCGTCGTGCAATTAAGCAACGGCCGAATTTTACGCGGGCGCATCTGGACTACCCCGGACCGGCCCTTTCGCGTATGGCTGGCCGGAATTAAGCAGTACCGCGACATTCCGATGAGCCTGGTCCAGACGATTCAGGTGCAAGTCCGCAGCGCCCGAATGATCCGCCAGTGGCGCTGGCGGCAGGAGGGCAGCGATATCAAGCTTTATTCGGGTAAGACCAAGCCACGCTTCCGCTATGCGTACCAGTTCACCTTGATTCGCGGCCAACCGATCACCGGAACCCTGGAGGCGCCGCTGTTCGTGCAAGTCGGCGCCCGACGCTACAACCTGATCCTTTACAAGCATCTCGAGGGCCACTGGGGCCAGAAACTCGCCGCCGTCGTCTATGTCCGCCAGGTGTGGCTTGCAGTTACGCCGCAGTTGCGGAAAGCGGCGGCGGAGCTTTCCCGTCGCCTGCCGCTGCTGTCCTGGCGCAAAATGCTGGCGGGGGTGAAACTCCCCGCCTATGGTTTTAATCCTGCCATTCCCTGACCGGGTGTTTTCATGATTTCCCCCAGAAGCACGGTGGCAAAACATCCGGCGGCCAGAACAAAACGCAACTGGAGGAAGGAACCGTATGCATCTGTGCCGGCGCCCAGATCCAGCTCCGCCGGAAAGAACCGCATGGCGCGGCGGGAACCCTTGGATTTTTCCACTGGGCCGCGCCGTCCGCCCGCGTGTTTCGCAAACGCCACCGGCTCGGGCCCGGGCGCGGAACACCGGGCCGCCCCCGCGCCAGCCTCCGTCTCGCCCGCCGCTGCCTGGGTCGCGGGGCTGCGCCCGCCATGGAAATTTTCCGGCGTCAGGCCGTGCGCCCTTAAGACCTGCTCTTCCATTTGCGCCGGCTCACCGGTGGGGTTGGTCATGCGATAACCGAACATCGGTCCCGATGGGGAAATTTCATGCCGGTCGGCGCGGGCCTGCTCCACGGCGACTTCCGGGGCTGTCAGCGGAACGCGAAACACCGCGCCCCGATCATGCTTCCAGGCCAGGTCGCCGGGCAGAATCCGGTCCAAGCGGAACAGGCGCAAACGCAGGGTTTCATTGAAAAGGTGCGCCTGCAGCGCGCTGATCAACAGGCGCCTTAAGCTTTGGTCCAGTGTGGCGGCCGCCCGCGCATAGGCTTTCGGGGCACGGGCCAGGACGGCCAGCGCCCGGCGTTCCGTGTGCATATGGCCGGGCCAGGCGGCCAGAGCCAAATCGAAGCGTCCCTGTTCAAAATGCTGCCGCGCCTCCAGAACGCCCCCATGATCCAGCCGCGGGTCCGGCGCCCCGAACCAACGTTTCAGAAACTCCTCCGGTGCCTCCCGCAGCAACACCCGCCCCAGTTCGTGGTTGTTGCCGCGCTGGCCGAAGCGCTGTGGTCCAAAGAAATTCGGTACTCCGCTGTGCTCCAGACGGTCCAGCACGGCGCGGGTCTGCGCTTCGGCGCCGCTTACCGCGCCGCCGGGCTTGTCCCAATCCGGATGACGTATTTTGATGGTGAAGCGATTGCCAGCCAGATGGCCGATCTGGAGCTTATTCTGGTGCCGCGCCACCTGCAGGATGCGCATGTGCGGCAGTTCCAACGCCCTTAGCCGTGCTTCGGTCTCCCCCTCCACGGAAAAGGTTTGCCGCGCTACGGCCCGGGTGTCTTTCAGGCCGGCGTAACCGATGTCGATGGCCCGCCGCCCCAGCGCCCGGGCCAGCAGGTTTACCGCCTGGAGCGTGGAAATGCCGCGTTTTTCCACGCTGATGTAGCAATGGCTCCCCTGCCCGCTGGGGGCATACCGCGGCAACTCCTCGACGAAGAAATCCTCCAGATGCGCCTTGAGGCGTCCGCCTATGCCCGGCAGATCCGCGGTATAAAAAGGAAGGTCCATAGCACGGTCAGATTGCAGCGGGCGCCGGGGACGCCGCGCCCGGGGCCGGCTGCGGGGGCGCGGCGCTGTCCGGCAGCGCTGCCGGCACGGGCCCGGGGGAGCCATTCAGCGGCCCAGTTGCCGCCACCGGCTTATTGGCGACGGGTTGGTCTTCCCCGCTCTTGCCGGCGGCCAGTTCATCTTCCAACAGGGCCGAGGTCGGACGGCGCCGGCGCTCCGCGCGCTCGCCCCGCTCCGGACGCTGGGCTTTATCCTGCGGCTGGCGCGCCGTCCGGCCGGACTTACCCTCCAGCACCGCCGCGGCGATCTCTTTCATAATCAGATCAATCCCGCGCAGCGCATCGTCGTTGGCGGGGATAGCGATGTCCACCAGGTCCGGATCACTGTCTGTGTCCACCAGCGCCACCACCGGCAGCCCCAGTTTACGGGCTTCCTGAATGGCGATATTCTCCCGCCGCACGTCCACCACCACCAACGCGCCCGGCAGCCGCTCCATGTTGCGGATACCCGCCAGGTTGCGCAGAATTTTGCGGTGCTCACGCTTCAGGCTCGATTCCATTTTTTTGGAGTAATTCTTCCCGAGATCCGGAGAACTGAGAATTTTTTCCAGTTCCTCCAATCGCTGCAGGCGGGACCGGATGGTGCGATAGTTGGTCAGGGTTCCCCCCAACCATCGCTCCGTCACCACCGGCATCCCGGTCTGCCGGCCCACGTCATCAATCACCGGCCGGGCCTGCCGTTTGGTCCCGACAAACAGTACGTCGCGGCCGTCGGCCACCAGCCGGCTTAGAAAGCGCTGCGCCGCCAGCAGGCCCTTGAGTGTTTCCCGTACGTCAATAATGTGAATCAGATTCCGCCGGCCGTAAATATACGGCTTCATTTTGGGATTCCAGCGGCTGGTGCGATGCCCGAAATGAATGCCCGCGTCGATAAGCTCCCGCACAAGCTGGGGATTGGCCATGGAATAGAACTCCCGAAAGCAGCGATTTCGTGCCCCGGCCGTGCCCGGATCCTACCATCGCTTAGGGCGGCCCGAAGGTCGCAAACGAACCGGCGGGGCCCAAAGGTGCGCACCCTTGCCACGCCCAGCCATCACGGCGAATCCTTGATTATGCGGCAGTGTAGCGCACGCGTCAAATCGCCCCCATGTCTGCCTCATTCCGGCCCGCAGCGATCGCGCCAAACCCCAACGTCTTAGCGGCGGCATTCATGCCGCCGCTTTGGCGGTTTTAAAGTTACGCAACGATCTGGCGAAAACGCGCCGGGCGGTCTGTTTTCAAACCACCGCGCCCCAGCGCGGCCTGCGGGCCGCAACCAAACATATTGCCCCCGGTCCGCACGGAGGCGGGCTAGTTTAGTCGCCCACGGCGACCCTCGGTGGATCGAGCAGTCGCCTCCGGAGACCTTGGCGGAGGTGGCGAGGCCGCCGCGCAACCCAAGTTTTCTATCCAACCAAGGTCTTCGCACGGCGCGAAGATCCAGACGGACTGTGGCATAGCGCACGGCGAACGGCCGGCTCGCCGGCAATTCCAAGAACTTTGTGTGGCCGGCGGCGCGTGGAGACCGGCGGCACGGTAAACCGCCTGACCAAAGTGACAGGGGCGCGATGTTCCCCACAGAATCGTACCAGGCTGGGGCTGGCATAACCGCTATCGCGTACCAGGATGAATTTTCGCTGCGGAAACCAGTGGATCAGCGTGGCGATGAGTTGGCGGGCCTAAGGCCTCGGGGTCTTCTGCCGCCGCCCTTTCTTCTGATGGAGCGCTTCCGGTCGGTACAGGGCGCAGAGCACCCGGTGAAGGTCGCTCCAGTGACCGGTGGCCAGCGGCCGGACGATCCGGAGCGTCGTCGTCACCGTGCGTTGCCACAGCGCCAGGATGGCCCCGAACCCCAAGAGGACCGCCCGCTGGAACGCGGGCCGTGTCAACGCTCTACCCAAGGGAGAAGGCGGCGGAGCCGCCGCCTTGAGCATACACCACCTATCGGTTTTCTTTCCGCTTCGTGGATTCTTCCTCAACGAAGATATAGAGAGGAATCCGATTTTTTAAAGGCTGTAATCATGATCCGTTACCAAAGCCTCGCCCTGATGGATCAACTTTGCCGGGCGGTGTGCGGCTCAAAACAATCGGTAAAAGTCAGGCTGACGCTTCCATGGAGTCTGATGGAGTTATGGCCATGCGAGTGCGGAGTGAAGAAAAGCCAATGGCCATGCGGGAAACATGCATGGCTGTTGGCAATTCTGAAACTGCGCCCGGCGGGAGTCGAACCCACAACCGTCCGCTTAGAAGGCGGATGCTCTGTCCAGTTGAGCTACGGGCGCTTCGCATATCACTATCCTAACTCAACCCCGCCCCAGATGCAGCGCGAC
>JAJYFE010000006.1 GCA_021785435.1 Planctomycetota bacterium | reverse complement strand
TCGTCTGAAACACTTTCGTCGGATCGCCACGCGCTACGAAAAAACGGCTCGCAACTTCCTGGGGTTTATCCACCTGGCCTCAACCCTCTTCTGGCTGCAGAGCAACCTGAATGTCAACACGACCTAGATATTCCAAGGGAGCACATCCGCCACCCTATAACCGCCTCACCGGCAGAGCCGCTATGGAAGCCGCGTTGGCGCGGGTCAGCCTCTTGTCCTATTCGTCGACTGGCGGCCAGCAAGTGGAGGAGCCGGTCTGGATTCTTGACTGGAAGTCCCGATGAACTCGGGAAAGGTGTTGTTATCCCACCACCCTCAAAAATCGGCAAAAGTCGAGCTTAGCCCGCTGGCGCCGTTTCCAGCGGAAGAGTTTCGCACCCCCATGGACGCGAAATGCGCGCACCGTTAACAGCATTACCGGGGCTCTTTGAGCTGCTCGGCCTTGGGCAGATCTTTTAAGCTGGCCAGCCCGAATATTTCCAGGAAGTGACGGGTGGTGCCATAGAGCATGGGGCGGCCGACTTCCTCGGCCCGGCCGACAATTTTCACCAGGTTGTATTCCATCAGGGTGCGGATGACTTCCCCGCAGACCACGCCGCGGATCGCCTCGACATCCACGCGCAGGATAGGTTGTTTGTAGGCGATGATGGCCAACGTTTCCAGTGCGGCGGGGGTAAGCCGGTTTTCCTCGCGTTTGCGGACCAGCCGCTGAATGTATTCGGCATACTGCGGTAGGGTCAACAACTGGAAGCCGCCCCCGCGTTCTTCGATGCGATAGGCGGCCTGGCGCTCGGCATAAGACGCGTTAAGCGTTTCGATGGCTTGGCGCACGGGGCGGGTTGTGTCCAGGCCCAGAGTTTGGGCCAGTTTGCCGGCAGAAAGCGGGGCGTCACTGGCGAATAGAATCGCTTCCAGCACCTGCACCAGCGGCATGGAATCCACAGTGGGCGCGGCGCCGGCCGCAGCAGGCGCCGGTTCCGGCGGCGGTTCTGCCGCCAGATGCAGCGGCGGGTTCGCCGGCTCGACCGATTCCGGCGATGCTGATTTTGGCTCCTCGCTCATAACGTGAATCTATCGCAGGCGGACCGAGGCGTCCAGTTCGCCGGTCAAACGGAAACAGGTGATGATCTTGAAACGACCAACAACGAATCTATAGCTCTCCCGATGGGAAATGAAAAATGCCTGTATTGACAGGAGTTTTCTTCATTGGACAAGGCTTGACCACCTGGTAAGGGTTGATGGGCCGGCCCGCCTCCCCGCCGCTCAGGTTGACGGTCCCCGGGCCGCCCCCTTCGGTCAGGCCCGATCTACTTACGCCGCCAGGATCGACCAAGCCTTCTCCGTGGCTGCCAGAAGGCCAGAAGGGCTTCGCGTTTTTGCCGCTGCTGCGTCAGCCGTGGATTCAAGCACACCACCAGGCGCTCGCCGGGGTAATCCGGGCGCCGGTCCATACTTACGCGCCGGACGGCAATTGGCAGGCGGCCGATTTGCGGCGGCGCAAGCCCGGGCGTTCGCAGCGGCCATCGGGACATGACCGGCCAATGGGTCGCCCGTTTCGTCCGTCAAGGCGGGGCAATATCCGGGCTAAGTCTCGGCCTGCGGCGGCCCGCCGTACGCCCATGTCGCCGTTATATCGATCGGCGGCCATGCCGGTATGGACAGGCCACCGGGATCATCCTGATCCGGATCTTGCTCCTGCTGATGGGCAGGCCCTCAATATAGGATTACGAGCACCAGGAGCTGGCTTCGGAAGCGGAGATTTTCATTTCCCCTTGAACAATCGGCTCTCGATCCGGGCCATGAGCAGGAGGCTCGGCCACGTGATCGGTGGACGGGGTCTGGGCGCCACGATCCCCTGCCAGGCGCTTGCGCCGCCGATGCCGTCACCGGCCCTGGCCGTGCTGTTCTTCCAGGCGACGGATCACCAACTCCGGCAGCAGGCCGCCGAGTTGTTTCATATCTCCCCCCATCGCCAACATCTGCCGAATCAGACTGCTGCTCGTAAAGCCGTACTGCTGGCCGGTCATGATGAAAACGGTTTCCACCCCGGCTACCGCCCGATTGGTCAGGGCCAGCTGAAATTCGTAGTCCAGATCGGTGAAGTTGCGCAACCCCCGCAAAATGGCCACCGCTCCCCGCCGCCGTACGAATTCCACGGTCAGGCCGTCATACGATTCCACCGTTACCTCGGCCATCCCCGCGGTCAGTTCGCGCAGCAACTCCAGCCGCACCGCTGGCGCAAACAGATCGCTCTTGTCCGGATTGTGGCCGATCGCCACGATCAGATGATCGAACAACTTTCGCCCGCGCCGGATCACATCCAGATGGCCCAGTGTGGGCGGATCGAAGGTGCCCGGAAAAACCGCGACCTTTTTTATCGCCTCCACGGGAACCCCTTTCTCCCTATAATGTAACCGCGGCGGGATTGACTTGTCCAAGATTATTTGTATTTTACCGGCGCATGACCGGCGCGGCGAATTGCGGAAAGATTCGCCCGTAGGCCGGGCAGCGGGACGCGGGGTGGCGGGTCAGGCCGGTGGTAAACCCTGCGGCAGAAGGGTCAGGCTAACGGAGATGCAGCCATGTTGACATGTGCCAGGTGTGGGAACGACAGCGGCAACCAGCAGGCGATACTCGGTGCGACCGAGTCCACGGCGGCTGAATTCTTCCACGGCGGAACGGGCGCCGCTGGGCTGTGGGACGTTTTGAGCCTCGCCGTGGAAATCGGGGATGGATGCGGCCAGGCCGCCGGAGATGGTCGGTTTCAGCGCTGGGCCTTTACGGCTGGCTCGCTGCAGGCCTGGGCCAAGCGCCGCGGCGACGAGGAAGAGGATGACCTCGACGAGGAGGAAGACGAACTCGATGAGGACGACGACCTCGACGACGAGGACGACGACTTCGACGACGACGAGTCGGACGATGATTTCGACGACGACCTCGACGACGACGACGACGATGACGAGGATACGTTTTACGACGAAGATGAAGAGACCTGAATAGGTCTCAGTGCTTTCTCAATCGATACATTTCTGGTGGGCGAAAGAGCCCCGAACCCGCCACCGAACCCGCAGCACCGGTCTTTGGGTCGCCGTAGCGACTTGCCCACGGCGACCCGGGGAATGGTGGCGGCCGGGGTACCCGCAAGCTATGTGGTGACAAAGCACGAGCGGACAACACCTCAGATGGACTGGCCCAGGTTGTTTGCCTCTTACTTTAGCGTTTTTACTTCGTGGCCGCGTCCCTGGTGATTCAAAGTTGCGGTCCATTCCGTCTCGCCGCTCTCAAGCGTGATGCGCAGGGAGTCATCGCCCGGGCGGCTGCAGTCGATATGCACGCTGAAAATCTCCCGCCGATGGGTGCCTCCGTGGTTGAGCATGGCGCTGTGTCGCCGCACCAGCGGCCAGATTATTTCGCGATCCGTATTGGGAATAGGTTTAGCCGCCACCGCGTCGGGTGCCACCCATTCCAGGCGGCCTTCGCTGATGTTACGTTCGGATAACTCCACCGTCCGTAGCGATTCAAAACAGAAAATAAGCCAGTGCCCCCGGCCCTCGAAAGCCCGTTCCGAAACGATGCCGCACAACCGCAGGTCCGCCAATTCCAATTGCACCCCGGCTTCCTCCCGCACTTCACGTAAAGCACAGGCATACGGTGATTCGCCGCTGGCCTGCTCTAATTTTCCGCCAATGGGGGAGTAAAGATTAAAGTTGGGCGTCCCGGACCGGCGCAGCAGCAGCAGCCGTCCCTGGCCGTCGAAAATATACACCAGCGTCGCGATGCGATAGGGTAAGTTAGACATAGGCGATCAGCGATCAGTTTTCAGCGATTGGCGCACATAGTCCCCGGCTCCGCCGGGGGGGGGATGTTCGGTCTTTATTCGCTCTCCTGCTCTGTTTGTGGAACAGGAGAACCGGAGAACAGTAGACCGCAGGCGCGCCGTGGTCCCCGCCGCAAACCGCTCTGCTGCGCCAGCTTTATTTGCTCTCCTGATCTCCTGCTCAACCGCTCTCCTGCTCGGTTCGCCCTCTGGGCGAACGGAGGCGGAGGGATTCGAACCCCCGGACGAGTTGCCCCGTCACCGGTTTTCAAGACCAGCGCAATCAACCACTCTGCCACGCCTCCGAAGCTCATTGCTCAGTAATGACTCTACTCGCCGCGGCGCCGCTTTTCAACGGCACGGTAGGTATTGGCGACCACGATCTCACGGCGACGCGCGCCGATGAAGCCCTCGTCGCGAGGCAGGCGTGGCTAAGCTCGACTTTTGCCATTTTTAAGGCGTCCGGCATGAGCCCATATTGCTATAAAAAGATCGGACTCCCCCGTACACTCGCAGTTGTTCACACAGTGAATCGGGAAGGAGTCCGATATGGTCTCGATGCCCACGGCGGCGGAGCCGCTGATCTCGACTTTCTCTATAGCATTTACCCGGCCCACTTTCCAGCGGGCGAGGGTGCTTTGGGTCGGGGTAATTTTGGCCATGGGCCGGCGCACGGTCGCCAACGTGCTCTGGACGGTACGTTCGATCGCCCAGGGTCACTTCAGCAGTTACCACCGTGTGTTCAGTCGCGGCTCTTGGTCGCTCTGGCCCCTGGGCAAGGTCTGGGTGTCGGCGGTGCTCCAGTGGATTCCGGAAGATCAGCCGGTGCTGGTGGCCGGCGACGACACGGTGGCCCAGCATCGTGGCGCGAAGGTTTACGGCAAAGCCCAACATCGCGATGCGGTGCGTTCCAGTCACAGTCTGACCGTCTGGAAGTGGGGCCACAAGTGGGTGGTCCTGACGATCGTGGTGCACTTTCCCTTCACTTCGCGTCACGGGGCGTTGCCGGCGCTGTGCGCGTTGTATCGTGGCCAGCCGGAGAACCGGGCCGAAGGGCGGCGTCACAAGACGCCGGCGCCGTTGGCGTGCCAACTGATGGCGGTGCGGATCCACTGGTTTCCCCAAAGAAAATACGTCTTTCTGGGCGATGGGGGCTTTGGGTCGCACGAATTGGCGCGTTTCTTTTATCGTCATCGCCGGCACGCCACGCGGATCCGCCGCTTTCATCCCGAGGCCAACCTGTACGCTCCACCGCCCCAGCGCCGGGCTGGCGCCGGCCGCCCGCGGATCAAGGGCCGGAAACTGCCCGCACCACAGCAGACCGTGGCCCGGCGCCAACGTGGCAAACCGGCGACGGTCCGTTGGTATGGCGGAGCCACGCGACGCGTGGCTCTGACCAGCGATACCGGCTGGTGGTACAAGGCTGGCCAGGGCCTGGTGCCGGTGCGCTGGGTGCAGGTGCACGATCTCGACGGTACGCATCGCGACGACTGGATCTACAGTACCGATTCCACACGGCCCCCGACACAGATGGTCAGCTTGTTCACGCGCCGCTGGCCCATCGAGACGACCTTTCAAGAAGTGCGTGCCCATCTGGGCTTCGAAACCACACGCCAACGTGTCAGCCGGTCGGTACTGCGCGCCGCCCCATGCTTGCTGGGGCTGTTCAGCGTCATATGCCTGATCTATGCCGAGCACCTGAAACACGCCAAGGTCTCGCCGCACCAGACCCCATGGTATGTCAAGGCGGAACCGACCTTCGCCGATGCCCTGGCCACCGTGCGGCGGTCGCTCTGGGAACAAACGATTTTGAAACAGCCGTGGATGCACGGGGGTTTGCAAAAATTCCCGCCGCTTTTGCGCCGTACCGTTCTGGATATGGTCAGCCGAACGGGATAGCAGGCTCAAAATTGGCAAAAGTCGAGCTAAGGACGGGTTCTTAAGGCGCGCCTAACCGCCGGGTAGCGCCAGTGGCTTGACCGTTGGTAAGGCTTGGCGCCCGATAATCCCCTGAAGGTCGCCGTACATCCCGGCGGTGCTCTTGAGCACCCTTTCAAGTTGCTTGCCGCGCTTCGCCCAACTCCGCTCCATCGCACGCTTTTCCTGTTCCAGTTCCTCCTGCATGGCCCCAAAACACTCAACGATGGCCTCAACGCGCTGCCGGAATTCCGTTCCGCAGAGGTAGCCGTAAAGTTGCTCCATCTTATCAGAGCGGTCCCCATTGGAGGCCCACGCCGCACCGAGTTTAACGATCTCTGCCCGCAGCACCGTTGCAAATCCAATGGCGTACACTGGCTCGGAAACCCACACGCCCTCCACTTGGCCGAAATGCGCCACACCTTTCGGCAAGACCGTGGACACAATGATGACTTCTTCCGCCTTCTCCGCGCGTTGGTCTTGTCGTGCTTTGTCAAGCCAGGCGTCACTCCAAGCCTTGGTGTTTTTCGCTTCCCAGAGGATGCGGCCGGCCTGTTGGCCGCCCTTTGCGGCGATGGCGTGGACAATGTCACCGCCGCGCTTGCCGCCAGCTACCGGCCTTATGTCGTCTGTAGGAAAAGCCGCTGTGAGCAGCGCCTCAAGATCTTCCTCCAGCACCTCGCCTTGAAGTTTTTGCGAACCCTGCTCCGCCTTACGTTGCAGGGCGTCAATTTGCTTCCGCATGTCAGCAAGCTGTCTGTCTTTCTCGGCGTCCTTCAGGTGGTGCTGTTCCAGCACGCGGGTCTCTGCTGCTTTGTTGATTTTGCTCCGTTCCGCCGCAAGCCTCTGGGCAGTCTCAAGTTTGATGTCTTCGGCGCGTTGTTGCAATTCTTGCTCCTTCAAGCGCAACGAAAGCTCCCGCTTCTTCGCGGCGCTCAGTTGTTGGTTGCTCTGTTTGAGCTGATCCTGAACTGTCTCAAGCTCGCTTTGAGTTTCCGCTCTTGCCCGTTTTTCGGCCTGTTGTAGCAACTCTTTTTTTGCCGCCGTTAACATCCCCTCATATTCCTCATCCTTCGCGGCGAGTTTCTTCCTCCATGCGGCGTCGGCGTCATTCTTTTCCTTGGCCGCAGCGCTCAACCGGGCATCAAATTCGCCACGCAATCTCTCCTCGATGTCCTCGCTAAGCGCGGACGCAATGGCAAATATATGGCCACACTTAGGACATTTAACTTTGTCTTCAGGCATGGAGCATCTTCGTCCAGGAATCGAACATTTACCGGAACACCGAACAGTGTACGCCACTAACCCGCCATTATCAAGGATCTGTGCGTGCCGATTGTGATGCCCTTTTTCCGAACGCTCTCTCATGGTCGTCCGGGCGCCTACCGAGCATGAAAACAGCGTCAGCCGTATTTCGCCGCCCTGCTCGCCTCGCCGGGGGCGAGCAGGCTTTGTCGAGTCGCCCGCCTTTGCTCCGGCGACCTGGCGGGGCGCGTTTCTCGCCGGGCGCTCGATTTTCAAAGCAACCGCCCATGCCCTGCGGGGCGCCTGACGGAAGATGAAAATGCGCCAAATTCGGCGCCCAGAGGCGGCTGTAGCCGGCGATGTGCCAACAGTTTAGCCGCCCGCGGCGACCCGCTGCGGATGTGCCTCCGCCCGCCATTTTCAGAACAGCCAGTCGATCGCCAAACGCCGGCCAAGAACGGAACCAGCCGGCAGCAGACCAACGTGAACTGACTGGAACGGCCTGGGCCATCGGCTAACGGCGTTGCCCCCAGTAAACAAAATTAGCAGCCATTACGCCGCCAGCAGCCTATAGCCGCATGTCGCGTTCCGCCTTTTCTAGCGCGGCAACCAGCTTGTTGACCGTCGCCAAGTCCGGCGTTACGTGGCGTTTTTCGATGCGGCAGAGGGTTTCGGGACGAACGCCGGCGACACGGGCCAGCTTGGCTTGCGGCCAACCCAACGCCCAGCGCCGCTTGATAATCTTTCGTGCCAGCAGCGCCCGGCCCGTGGCCACGGCGGGATATGTGCCGTCCGGCCCCGCCAGAGGCAGCGCTGGCAATTCGCTTTCGGTGTCAGCCGGCAAGCCACGGCGCAAGCGGTTGTAATCGCCCTTGGGCATCAGGACGTATTCGTGCCCGGCAAGCTCAATGGTCTGGATGCTCATGGATTTCAGCCCTCGTAAAACCCGTCGCGGTGACCGATTTTTTCTACCATTACCGCGCCTGCGGCAAGGTAAAACTGCACGCGGTAATCGCCCGTGCGTAGGCGATAGCGCCCGACCAACTGGCCGCGCAACGGCTTGGCTCCGCTCACCGCTGGCCAATTGCCAAGCCGTTCCAGTACGGCGGTTATCCGGCTCAACATCGGCTCATTCAAGTCCATCAGTTGGAGCCGGGCGGTGGCGGTCAGCCGAACGTCCATAGCGTCAACTCCACTTTAACCGACCATTGGCCTTAAAATCAACAATCTTGAGTTTATCGCGGACAGCGATTCGGTCGAGTTATCCTTCCCCAATGCCACACCGTTTCAACGTTTCCGCTTGTCGGCAGCGGCCAGCATCGCGCCGGTGCACACCCGTACACACGCGGGCGGAAGTAGCGCAAAAAGACAAACAAAGTGTCGTTTGTTAGGATTCTGACGAGAAATAGGCGGCGTAAAAGGTAGCGCTACTTGCTTCGATCCTCGTTTTCATCCCCATCGATCTGATTCAGATGACCATGCTCAAACTCGGCCTCAAGGCCGTGGGAGCCGTTGGCGACACGACGTCTTCTGCGGGTCGGTATGTCATTTTTAGCAGACCCTAAACTTGCGCGAGTCTTCATGAATTTGGGCATACGCGCCCGTGAAAAGCTTTTAGGGTGGCGATGCATGGCTGCCGCGATTTCTTTGATCGCCCAGTCGGGGTGGTCGATCAGACATGCCATCGCCTCGGCCTCCGCGCTTGCGGACCGCACTTGTTGGGTGGCTTGGCCGGCGGGCGCCGACACAGGGGCCTTTTCATTGAGCGCGATGGCGTCTAGCCAAAGGTTAATCCGCTCCCGGATGATTGCCTCTGGCATCGTTCGGATCTGGGGCCATGGCGCCGCTGCCCCGGCGGCCGGCGGTCGTGGATAGTGGAGGACTGCCAATCGAATCGCGAACGTTGCGTTGACATCGTAGCGGGGATGCTGAAGGTAGAAGGTTTCGGTTTGCAGCCCTCCAGTTAAATTTATCTTGGCCATCATAATTTGCCGGCCTTCTGCTCGCGTCTTTGGCGGCGCAACACCTGTCGGGGCAGCGACTGCTAGGGCGGCAATATTCTTTGCGTCGTCTGGGGGGACCGGTACGCCCCAGGACTGGGCCATGGACGTAATCACCGTCCCTACCCCCACGGCCGGCGCGAGTTCGTTGGCCTCGTCCGCGGCCATCCGTAGCATGAAAGCGGCCATACCGGGCGTTTCCAGCACAATACCGGGAAGAGCTTGGAGCAGGTCTTTTAGCCGTGTGGCCGCATTACCCTTGGTCGCTGTAGGCGGCACGCTTGCTGCCGGCGGATTCCTGCTGGCGGTTTGTCGTGGTTTGGTTTTGCGTTGCGCCGGCATGATTCACCTGCCTTCAAAGCACGGGTCGGCCCGGGCACCCGCACGGCGGGCGAAAGCCCGCAAAGCGCTGGGCCGATTCAGCGGCTGCAAGCCGCCTGCCCAACGTGATTACACGATACGCCGACGCAGCACACATG
Organism: Planctomycetota bacterium; assembly: GCA_021785435.1. Taxonomy (GTDB): domain Bacteria; phylum Planctomycetota; class Phycisphaerae; order WQYP01; family WQYP01; genus JAKCCC01. Next base: position 46,127 of record JAJYFE010000006.1, on the reverse strand, counting down.
GCAATAGGCTCGTGCCAAATTCCCCGAACAATTTACCCACTGCAACCGCCCTCCACCTAAGGAACCTGCCGATTCGGCTTAAGGTGAATCCTTACGGTCAGCCTGTTTGCCGAAGTTGCAAGTTCACGATCTAATGTTGCCGGCGTCACTTCCCGCGGCACCTAAGCGTGCGGCGGTAGAATGACGAAAATTGGCCCCTGAGCAACGCCGCACCTTCGAACTTGTGGCGGTAATCGGCCGTTTCGAGTCCTGCATGGCCTGAAACGGCCCGCGCAAAACTTACGGAGAAGATATGGCCGACGTTCCGATGGATGAAATGGATGAAAAGCTCGATGCCGCATTGCGACGTGCTGGCGAACTGGCGCGGCGCGACGGGCAGACCTATTACCTCTGGCAGCAGGGCGGCGAATACGTGGTGGCGACGCACAAGCCACCACCTCCGCTGATGTACGCTGAATGCGATCCACGGAACCTGAGGGGCGGACCGTCCAGGTTTACGAAATCAACACGCGGTGTCTTACAGGCTGAACGCCTCATCCCGGTCGCTGGCCCGGCTCATCACCTAAAGAGCCTGCCCGGGGGGACGGGTGAAGAATGCGCGATGGACCAAGAGCGCACGGCTGAAGGACGAACACCACGCGTTCCACGTCCCGTCACTTTGGACACGATCGCCACGATCGGGGCGGCCGACGACCCTGGCGAGCCGCCCCCTCCGCCGGTGACCGACGCCGAGGCTGGGCGGGAAGCCGTGCGCGCGCGTCTGGATCGGCGGAAACGGCACAACCTATTGGTGCGGAGGCTGGCCGGCCGGATCGTTGACGGTGGATCCCGTTTATACGAAGATCCATTTGATTTGCTCGTAGTGTTAGGCCGCGTCGCAATTCTGGCCGAAATCAAGACGCTTGATGGCACCGAGACCGATGAGGTGGAACGTACACGCGAAGCGCTAGCCCAGTTGCTCTATTATGAAACGTTTGACGCCCCCTCTATCGCCGGCACCGCCGCGATACGAAAGGTTGCGTGCTTCGAAAGGCGCGTGACGTCCTTGCACGTCGATTGGCTTAACGCGAACGGCATTGCGGCTGTTTGGCAAGAGAACGACCGCTTCGGCGGCGATAAGCTGGCCGAAGAATTCATTGGTACTTTTCTTGCCGACCTGCATTCGCATTGATTTAACACAGATTTGAGGCGGGGGGCGGTGGCCAAGATCCGAACGACGAAGCGGGAACGCAGAGGTACTATCCCAATCCTTTTGGGGCAGCATAAAACGGCCATCACGCTGTGGGTCGGCCTGCCTCGTCCAAACACGAATGCCCACCCGGCGGGCCAGTCTCGCCTGGGAAAGTCGTGCCGCCCAGCGGCGCTTAACCAATGGTCGTGCCAGGGACGCTCTGGCGTATTCCAACGCGGGATAATTACCATCGGGCAGCTTCGCCGGCAGCGGCGGTAGGGGCCCATCATCGGTCACGTCATCCGTGGCACTGCGAAATCTTGCCCCACGCTCGTAATCCCGCTTTTCGAGTATCACAAAATCCTTCCCGGACAGGTGGAATCTTGTAAACGTATTCCGTTTATCCGACAGCCCGACCGACGCGCCGCGCCTGCTTCTCAACCGCGCGTAACGCCCGGTCGATTTTCTCGACAGTGGAAACGCTGGGGTCAACCTTGGCCCGTTCGATACGGTTCAGCGCCGCCGGCAGCAGACCGGCCCGCCGGGCCAGTTCGGCCTGGGAGAGCCCCAAACGGCGACGGGTGCGCACGATGTCGCGGGCAATGCTCGCCCGCGCATACTCCAGGGCCGGATAACCGCCCCCCGGCAATTTTTTTGGCAGCGGCGGCAGACCAAGCTCCGGCGTCGGCAACCCGGCCCGATCCAATAGCTTAAGGTACTCGCCTTCCGGCAGCATGGCGATGCGTTTCCCCTCAAACTCGATCGTTTGGGCGTGTATGTTCATGGGTTTAATCCTCGTAAAATCCATCCCGATGTCCGATTTTCTCAATCCACAGGACATTTTGCCGCACCACAAACTGTACACGGTAGTCGCCGGTGCGTAGGCGGTAGTGCCGGGCCAGCGGCCCCGTTAGGGGTTTCACCCCGCTGACCGCAGGCCAAGCGTAAAGACGAACGATAATCTTTCGCACACGCGGCCTTATACCCGCAGGCAAGTCGTCAAAATCCCTGGCCGCATCGTCCGCCAACCGCACGTCCATTACATCAGCCTATAGAAGATTAACGCATCCGTCAATAATATTAACACCGGGATTGATCGATGACACCTTCCCTACTATGTGAGCTGAAATCCGACCGGAGAGCGGAGCCGAAGATACCCAGTTCCTCTACATCGCGCTGCCGGCAAATTTCCGCGATCCGCTCCAGCGGCAAAGGGATACCGAGGTTGGCAGGTTTCGCCAAGATCATGCAAGTAATATAACGCCTCCTCGGGAGCGTTGCCGTCTGCCCTGCCTTTTGCTCCAACCGCTCTCCGATAATATCTTAAATCCGGCGCAATCGCTGCCGCCGGTCGTGGTGACGTAGCTGTGGCGTGAAGGTGACTTCAATTCGGCGCAGGGACGACCCGAGGGGCGAGGCCAGGGCGGCGGTGATTTTGCCTCGCCTGATCCGGCCGTGCCGGAACCGAAAAGAATCTCCCGCGAAGGCGCGAAGGTGTAGTCAGCACCGCATGATAATGCGGTGGTTGGTCCACGTTCGGCGCCAAACCACCGGGTTATCGCCCGGTGCTCCCCCCCCGGTGCGGCCCAAGTCTTTTCGCTCCGCAGTTTAGTCGCCTCGGCGACCGTAAGCCCGAAACTTCTCCGCACAGCGCGGAGAAGTTACACGTTCAGAATCTAATGCCTACAACCCGAACCTTGTCTCCATCGGTTCACCGCGCTAAAGCACGGTGCTTGCGATTCCGCTTTTTCCGCGCCGCTAAAACCTAAGCGACGGGTTGGGGATTGCCGCAGAGCCCGGACTCCGCGCTGACGCTTGGGACTACGAAGCCTGCGCGTCCCTCGTTCATAGCCCTTAAGCGTAAGCGACGGGGCGGGATTAAAATCCGTGTAAATCCGTGTAATCGCTGGTGTTTTTTGGGGGGGGCTAGCCGCGGTTTAGCCGCCGTGGCGGGCCGCGCCAGGGGCTGGCTCCGCCACATCACGGATGGGTCACGGTGCCGTGGTCAACGCTGCGGAACGGATGGTTCCATTGCGCTTCGATGCTCTGCCGCCAGTTTTCGGCCCGGGCTTTCAGCTCGGCGGCGATCCGCGGATGCGAGGCGCAGCAATTACGCGTTTCACCCGGATCCGTCGCCAGATCGCACAAACTGATCGGCTCGGCCGCTTCGGCGTGTTCCACCAACTGCCCGTTAAGCACCAGCTTCCAGTGGTCCCGCCGCAGCGCCGTCTGGCCGCCCATTTCCCAGAATATTTCACGGCCAGAGCCGGCCTTGCCTTCGGCGACGTAAGGCAGCAGATTGACCCCATCTATCTCGTAAGCGGCGCTATCCCCGCCGGCGGCCTGAAGAAAAGTGGGGAAAATATCCATCGAGGCGCAGGGAGCATGGAGCACCTGTCCCGCACGGATCCTCGCGGGCCAGCACAGAATGCCGGGTACACGGACGCCGCCTTCATACAAACTGAACTTGTGCCCTTTAAGCCGGCCGGTGCTCCCGCCGTAATAGTTTTCCAGCGTGCCATCCAGCCAGTTACGCGATTCCCGCGAGGGACCGTTGTCGGAGGTGAAGAAAATGCAGGTATTTTCGGCGAGGCCCAGGCGTTTCAGCTCCGCCGTGATCAGCCCCACGCCGTCATCCACGGCGGCGATCATGGCGGCCATCACCTGGCGCGGCCAGGGCAGATGGGCGAATCGTTGCATGTATGGCGCCGGCGCGTGCATGGGATAATGCGGAGCATTGTACGGCACATAGAGAAAAAACGGCGCACCCGCGGCCTGGGCCTGCCGTAGATATTCCAGAGCTTTCCGCGTGACGGCTTCGGTGAAGTATTCGCCGTTTCGCCATATTTCCCGGCCATCTTCCCACAAGTCGTGCGTGGGATTGACGCCCGGTCCGGGTTGGTTCATGCCCCAATAGAAAATGTGCGAATAGTAGTCGATACATCCGGCCAAAAAGCCAAACCAATGCTCGAAGCCGTGCCGGTGTGGCCGTGAGGCTTCCTGCAGTCCCAGGTGCCATTTGCCAGCCATGAAGGTCTGATAGCCCAGCCGCTTCAGCGCTGTAGCCAGGGTGGGTATTTCCGGCGGCAAGCCGGTGGCGGTGCGATGGCCGGCCAGGATGGACCGCACCCCGGCATGGGCGGGATAACGTCCGGTCAGCAGCGCCGCCCGCGAAGGGCTGCACACCGGGCTGTTGGAATACCAGTTGGTAAACAGCGCCCCGCTTGCGGCCAGCGCATCGAAGTGCGGCGTCCGCAAATCGCCCGCGCCCAGGCAGGACAAATCCCCGTAACCCTGATCGTCCGTCAAGAAAATGATGAAATTCGGTCGCGGCATAAGCCATCCTGTTCCCCATACCCGCCACCGCCAAGGCTCGGAGCCGGCGCCCGGCGCCCGACCCATCAGGATCAGACCCCGAGCCGTCGGCCTGGCAACGCGTGGTGCACGAAATCATTGAACGCCGCAGCCAGCAGCTTCCTTCGCGCGGCCCAGAAATCTTCCGCCCGCGACACGGCCCAGAGCGCGCTGTCATCGGGTATACAGTGTCCCTTGCGAACGCGGCTGGACAGCTCTTTCAGATAGACCTCCGGGCCTTTTGATCCGAGAGATCTGTTTGCCCCCGGAATGATGAGGGAGATATTGGCGAGCGTGTCCGCACGCGCTCTTTCCTCCTGCTCAAACTGGGCCCTCGCAAGAAGGTGGTGGCGGTCGAGATCAGGCTGCGAGCCGATTTTTTCCCCAGTATAGAAATCGGCAGCGCCCCGATGCCGGCAGGCTATAAAAAGCGCCAGCAACCCGCTGCGGTCCCCCAGGGCGCCGCGGAAATCCTCCGGCCGTGCGGCGAGCCCGGGGCGACGCTGCCGCAGGTTATTCAGCAACCCGCCGATCGGGTCGTCGTCGCGGCAGCGCCGCAGGTCTTGCTCCAGTGCGCTGCCCGCCGATCCGCTGTAGCGGTGCATGAGCACCGCCAGCGCAAGCCATCCCACCAATTCGCGCGTCGGAAGGCGCTGCGCCGGGACGGTCGCACATAGTACGATGATTGGCACCATCAGGGCGCCCGACCACAGGATATCCATATTCGTCAGACCCAGTTCGGCTTGAATCAGCCGGATGGCGTGCGCCGTGGCGCGTTCCGTTTTCTGCCAAGCCGCGAGAACCTCGTTCGCTCCCAGGTCATGAAGCGGCGTTCGTTTGCGCCCATCCGGCATTGCGATAAAGGCGCAGGCGCGGAATAGATGCATAATATTGAGCCTGCCAAATCCCCTTGCCGCCAGCGACTCCAGGAACGGCACCACGTTGTCAGCCACGAATCCCGAGTGCCGTGCAGCGATGTCCGCGCTTTGGATGTCCTTCTCTCCCAGTTTCACACCGTAGGTATTGATACGCTTGAATGCATCTACGGCATCCTTGAGGCTGTGACCGATCATCCGGACGACCGGAACCTCATAGTCCAGAATGCGGCGCACCGCTTCCAGATGGTTTTCCCGTTTCCCGTCGGAAGCGTCGGCACCATCGAAGTTCTTCCGGATCCGGCGGTAGGCTTCGTCGTTCCAGATGTCTGCAAGCTTGAACCATTCAGTGGGTTTGCGGCCGATCACGGCATTCCTAAGGCGGAATTCGGGCGAGCGCGGGTTGAATACAACGTCGATGCCTTCGTCGCCGTTGAACGCTTTAGCCAGAGTGATGACACGTTGCTGGCCGTCGATAAGCCAGTTCGCGACCCTTGTATTGGCGGCACGGGGATTTTTCTGGCGTGAGCGCACCGGGGAAGAGTTTTCCCACACCAAGAGCGAGGAGATCGGAAATCCGCGATACAGGGAGTCCATCAGCTTCGGAGCTTTGCCCTTCCTCCACACGTACGGTCGTTGAAATTCAGGGATGACTAAACGGCCGTTGTGATGATCTTGGATCAGATCCCGTACCTTAACGGTCTCGTGCTTGAGCCGGGGTTCCGACATCTGCGCTCCTCCAGAGATGCCGGCGGGATTGCCGACCGGTCGCGGTCGGACGCTGGACGAACGCCGGGGTTACATGTTGCAGCGGCGCGATTATCGGCATTCAGACCGGAAATGTCAAAAGTTTCCCGGCGATTCCGGGTGGCTCCGCTATTCCGATGGGCGGCCTCCGATCCTGAACAGCGCGATGGCTCCAACTTCCAGCGAGGCGTGGCCGGTCCAATCCACGCGGGTTTCCACCGTTCCGCCGGGATGCTGGAAAACAATCGCAAACCACCGCCATTGACGCCGCGGCAGATCGCCGACGGTAATCACGCGCCGGCCGGTCCGCGGTGTTCCACCACCAACGCACGTGTCCAACCGGGCCACCTGGCCAACGCCGCGGCCTAAGCGCTTCAAGCGGAATAACGCCAGATACTTGCCCTTAACCAGCGGCGCATAAGGCCCGTACACGATAAAGCCCGGCTTGGTTTGGCCCCGGCGCGCCACCCAGGCCGAGCTGCCGCTGGCCCGGCCGGATTGATGGTGCAACCCCTGGGCCGGCCAGTACGCCACCGGCGAGAGGTTGCCCGCGGGTGGCGGCGGCGCCAACTGGGCGCCGGCAATGCGTTGAACGTGAATGGTTGTCAGCCGTTGGCCGAAGGCGCCGCTTAGCTCCACCTGTATCGGGCCGCCGCTCGGTACGCCGCGCAGGTGGACCACCGCCGCCTGGGCGCGGGCCAACCGCACCGCGGCAGGCTCCACGACCGCGTGCGCCAGCCCGGCCAGCACCCGGATCCGCACCTCCTGGTGAACCGCTGATACGTTTTGCAAATGGCCGACCAGTCGGATGGGGCGGTGCGAAATGACCGCGATTGGCGAACGGAAGGAGGAAGTCACCAGCACCTTTTTCAGGTATTCGCAATAGAGTGTATTTAACTGGCTGGGCGTCACATCCACGTACTCCGGCCCGAGCGTTTTAAGCAGCCGATACAGCCGGTGCATGCCGTTGACCCAGTTCAAGATAAAAACGTTCAGAAAGGCTGGCCGTGTGGTGCCGGCCCGGGCGCGGATCTGCCGGGCCAGGTAGGGAATCTCCCGGGCCTTATCCAAGGTCCAATTGGTGGCGGCCCGGAACACCGCCTGGCCGCTGGGCAATTCATAAGTCACGCGGTGCTCGCCCGTCCAACTGTAGTCCGGCATCAGGAACCGCACGTGGGGTAAGTCCGCCGCCACGGTAGCGATGACCCGCCGGTCATTGGAGGCGTAGCCTTGATGCGTGCGCAGGGTTCGCATATCCATCCGCCGCATATAACGCCAGGTCCAGCGATAAAAGGTTTTCAGAGCATTGTTGCGCTGGCGCAGGCGTTTGGCCCACAGCGCCGGATACATGTAGCCTAAGCCGGAAACGCCGGCCAGGAATTCATCCTTCGGCCCGGCGTGTTGGTAGTACCAACGGGCCAGTGTCGGTGCCACATCGATCAATGTCGGCCCCATGGCCCAGCCCACCGCGAATTGGCCGTGATACGGGCTTTTGAACCAGGGCCGGAAAAAATTCTGCCAGGTATTCAGATTGTCACCGTCGGAAATGGTCAACGACAAGTAAACTTTGGACGGGTTTAGTTTCGGCGCCGGGGCGAATTTCTGCTTCAGCGCCGCCAGGGGTACGCCGCTGAGCACCGAAAAATTACGCGCGTTATTGCTGACCACGGTTACTTTGCCATACTCCGAGCCTAGCTTGACCCCCGGCCCTTCCCCCAAGCCGAAGCCGTTGCCATTCCACCAGAAACCGCGCACCACCCCCATCAGCGGCGTCGCGGCAAACAGTTTTTCCACCTGCCGTTTTTCGCCGGCCATATCGGCGCCCGGTTCACGCTGCTCTTTCGGGCCGGTCACCCAGAACGTGATGCCGCGCGCCGCGATGATCTGGTCCACCGCGCCGATATTAAGAATGGACGGCGCCAGACAGGTAAATAGAAAGGGATTCATCCGCGGGGCCAGCTTCCTGCGCAGATAGCGCAATGCCGCCACATCGTTTTTAAACCGCCCGCGCAAGTCCACCTTGATCGGAAGACGCAACTGTCGCGCCAGACCGGGGGTGGCCACCACCAGATCATCCACCGTCGCCACGTCCACCGCGATATCCGGCGAAATATAAACCTTCGGATCTGGAACCACCGCGCCGTGGATGACGCTGCGGAAAATCTTCACCAGGGACAACGGTTTGGGCACCAAAATCGGCTTGCCGGTAGCGCCCTGTTTTTCCATTTGCCGCAGCCAGAAGGGACCATCCGGCCCGCCCCAGAGCAGGTAAATCCGCGGCTGCGTGCGGTTGACAATCCCCTGCAGCGTCACCAGCAGCCGCTGCTGATCCGGCGGGAGTTTGCCGATGTTCGCCACATACAAATGCCTGGCCGGCCGCGGCATCTTTGGCTGAAACGTCGGATACGGCCGGGCCACCTTGGGCAACACCAGGTTGCGCCAGGGAGGATTCGCACCCACGGCGCCCGCGCCGGCCTCGGCCGTCCCGGCCAGTCCCGCGCCGAGGGCCGCCAGGACCAGGACCAGCATCCTGCCGATTCTCGGTTTTCGCTTTTCAGTTTTCAGCATGGGAAACTCCTTGAAAGAAGAGGCACCGGAAAACAGGTCCCGCGCGTCCTACTGATTCAATGCGGCACATCGCTCGGCTCGTTGTTTTTCCGCCCCAACCGGCTAACTGAAGGCATTCAGGCCAATTTGCGCCTTCTTGCCGATCCGGTTACGGATCCGGGCTGGTCCGTGAAAACGATTCCCGCTGATCACCGCGGCGGCGACACCGCGCTCCAGGGCCACTTGGCACCCGCCGCTGTCCATGAATTCACATCCCTCGACGGTCAGACCCCCGCGGCGGGCCAGAATGGTGCGGGCTTTCCCACCCCGCTGCGTCCACCGGAAATGGCTGCCTATAAACGTGGTCTGACCGGAACCCTCCAACACCGCCATCGCATCGGTCCGAGGTCCACCCCAGAAGCTGCAATTCGTAAACTTCACCGGGCCGGAGTTGCCCGCGGTCACCCGCACCGCGGGCGCTCCGAAAAACTGGCCATTCAGGAAAGAAATGCCCGTGTAGGGCTGACTGGCGTCCACTCGTACGGAAATCGACCTGGCGCCGGGCGCCCCCTCGTCCGAACCGCACTGGGTGAGCAGCACATTAGGCTGGCCGCTCGGCGTAGGTACAAAGTGATAGCCGGTCTGATGAAAAATCGCGAAACAGTTGAACATATATTCCCAATCGGTGCGACCGACGAGGAAAGCCGTCGCTTCGGTCGAAGTGTAGAGCTGAAGCTTAGGGTTGATTTTCCAGAAGGGCCAGAAATGCACATCCTGCACCCGGCCGATATCGTAGCACTGGTCGATGAACAAACCCGTTTTAAGCGGCTGGGCGTATAGGCCGTGGATATAGTGCCGGCCGCCGGTAACCGTGCCGCAATCCACCGCCCGCCACGGGTTCAACAGCAACACGTTCATAACGGCCACATCCGAGGCCATCTGGCGGACTGTCCACGGATACTCCACGGGCGGCGCGGGGCAGGTTTGTTCCGGGTAAAAAACCGTCAGACCGCACAGGGCGCTGTTGCCATGCAGCGAAATCAGCGCCGGTCCGTCCGGCTTGCCTTTACCGCCCACCGCCAGCAAACGGCTGCCACAGGGGGCTGCCGTTTGCCTGCTGGCGCCTCGATGCGGGGCGCGAAACACCCCCTGCAGCGTTACCCCCTCGGGCACCCGCAGCGCCCCATCCACCCGGTAATCGCCCGTCGGCAGCAGCACCACATTCCCGCGCTGCCGCCCGGCGGCGTCCAGCGCCTTTTGAATGGCGGCCGTATCGTCGGTCGCGCCATCGCCGCGGGCGCCGAACCAACGCACGTTCAGAGAGGCGTTTTCATCGGGCGCCGCCGGGGCTCGCCGCGGGCCTTGGGGTTCCGCCGACCAGGCGTGGCTGCCGGCCGCCACCGCCAAGCCTGCTGCCGCGGCGCCCAAAAAATGACGCCGATCAAAAATTCGCCGGAGTGCGATTCCGCCCGGTTGCGGCGAAGGGATCGGTTCGTTGCAATCGAACATGTTTTCCGGCATAAAGGTTCTCCGGTATTTCATACCATGTTGTTCGCCACGATTCTTTTGGCGGCCGTTGCGGATGAGCCATCACGGATGGCTCCCGATCGATTACCCAGCAACTGGCAATTGGCGATTTGATAGGCGTCGCAGTTCCTGCCGATCACTATCCCGAAATCGTTGCCGTAGCCGCGACCGCTGCCGCCAAAACCGGCTCCCCCGAAGAAATGGTTCACCATGACCCCCGTGACCTTATCACCAATATGAATCGCCGCTTTTTTATTATGAACCCCCTCCCCGCCCTCGATCATAATGTTTTTAGCCGGGGCGTTTATGGAGATGCCGTTTTCCCCGCAAAAATTAACCTGTGGCGCGACCAACTGGATTCCATCGATCAGACCGGTTCCACCGATGTATATGCCGTTTTCAGAATGGCTGCTGGCCCAGCACTGCGTGAAGGAGCAGCGGGCCACCACGCCGCCCCGGGGCGAGATATTGATGCCGGTGGTCGCGGTATCGAAAAAGGTGTTGATGGCGTTTATCGAAAAAGCCCCCCGCCCCTTGGGCGGAACAATCAGCAGATCATGATTTTGCAGCATGATATCGCTGTCGGCGATCTGCAAGGCGCCGCAGTGAAGAACCTGTATCCCGCTTTGCGGCTTGATCCGGATTCCGCTGTGCGGATCTATTCCGGGAACATACATCACCGCGCCGTCGACCGTCATGCCGCCGGCGTAGCCATCGACAATAAGTCCGTTGGAGCCGCCGGACTGCGGTCCTTGCCAACTGCAGTCCCGGATCATGGCCACATTGCCCAAGGCCCTTATGCCGTCGTGATAAGTTGAGAACAGGCAACGGCATAGGTTCTCCGTGGCGCAGTGCGTGGTCAGAAGCGCTCCGCTCCGGGCGGCGGGTGAGCCCATCAAGGTCAGGTCGGAAAGGGTCAGGATGTTACCCGCAAGCGCGAAAATGGAGGCGTCCGGCTGGCGGGTGACCAGCAAAGTCGCGCCCTGCCCCGCCCCCGCCAACCATACGCCGCGGCCGCCGAAATCCGCTTCAACCGGCGCGGTTACGAGAAACCGGCCCGCGGGGAAAATCAGCTTGCCGCCTTGGGCGGCCACCTGAGCGACGGCCTTCCGGAGGGCTGGCGTGTCATCGGTTTTGCCGTCGCCGCGGGCGCCGAAGGTGCGGACATCCAGATAAGGTCCGTCGGCGGCGCCGGCCGGCGGGTCTGGCCGTGGGCGGTGGCCTTCCGAGGCCGCCACGCGCCGGGCTGGCGAACCGACCCCCAACTCGGCGCCCACCGCGGCCAAGCCCGCCAAGGTCGCGCCGCCGAAAAACCGGCGGCGGTCCAGCACCGGCTCGCCATCCCCAGTCATCCGTATTTCTTCCGACATTTAGTATTCTCCTTGCCGGGGTACCAACCGGGCATCCTGCGCCACGGAATACGTGACAGATTCCACGGTGCGGGCGGCCAAGTGTTGATCGCAACTTCCGGCGGGGCCGAAGCCGGCTACATGGCGCCCGAGCGGAGAGCGGAACGCCGTGTAGCACCGCCTCCACACGCGCACGCCGAGCGCGGCGTAGCCGGCTTCAATCCCATCCGCCGTTGCGAACGGGGGCGGAACGACGCCGGGCTCCGCCGATTCCGGCCCGCCACATACAACAGGCGGGCTGGAAGCCCGCCCCCCCTCCGCGGTCACCAATCCATCCACGTAGGATTGCCATCCGCGGCGACACTCGTATTGACGATCCGGTTCGGCACCATACAAATGTCAAATGGGGAGGACAGCTGCTTAATCTCAATGGCGCCGGCGCCCAGGCCGAGGTTCCCCGTGCCCTCTTGGCTGGTGTCGGTGGTTCCGTTGACCGGCACGACCGGGTTGGTTCCGTAATTGTGCCAGGTGAAAATGTTGTCCCCATTCTGGCCCACGTACGGCGAGGTTTCCCAGGTGACGTGGTCGTCGCCGAAGCCCACGTTCTGGCCGTCACCGGCATGGTTGCCGGAGTTGTAAATATATGGACCATACGTGTTGGCCGTCGGCAACGTGGTGGTGATGCGCTGATACACGCCCATGCCCGGGCCGTCGGCGTTCGTCCAGGCCCCGCCGTTCAGGTAATCCACCGGCGCCATATCGCTGACCAACGGCACCTGCGTATTGGCGCCATTGGTGGTCCACCACTCGCCCGGGGCGCCAAAATGGTTCTGCGATGACAACCAGGGCCACGCGAAGGCGCAAGAATAGCTCTCGCCCTGGCCGAGCTTGTTCATCATGTTAGCGGCTGGGGGTGGCGCGGCCGCGGAGGACATGTAGCCGAAGTTGCCGACGTACTGGTTGGTTCCACCGTTGCTGTAATACTCCAGCGAGGGGCCAGCCGCCAGGGGGTCGGATGGGCAGATGAAGCTGGCCGGCGTTTCATAGCCCTGGAGCACCAGCAGCCAGAATCCGGCCAGCGGGCTGGGGTCGTTGTCGTAGCTGGAGGTGATGGGCGTTTTGTACCAACTCTGCACCACGGCCGGGGCCGTCAAGCTTTCGGCGGCGAGGTAACCCGCCGGCTGGCCCGGCGCGTCTTGGTACGCCACGGGTGTCGGCGTCAGGCTCGATGTGTACACCGGGGTTGCCGGGAACACGCCATCGTTGCTCTGACTGTACGTCAGCATCGCCTGGATGACTCCGCGGATATTGGCCATGCAGACGGCCCGATTGGCCAGTTCGCGGGCTTTGGCCAACGCTGGCAGGAGGATGCTAATAAGGATCGCGATGATCGAGATCACCACCAGCAGCTCGATCAGCGTAAATCCTAACGCACCCCTGAAACGGCGTCTCAGCGACCGGAATCCGGCGCGGCTGACCAGGGATTCCAGGTCGCCATAGGCCCCCAGGCTTCGGGCCAAGCCGAGCACCATGGAATTCAGCAGCAGGGCCGCCGCCGCAAGCAGCCAGGTAACCGGGGACAACACGACTGCCACTACGGATTGAAGGATTGGGTACGCTTTCATCGTAATCTCCTTTAAAAGAGAGCCAATATTACCAGTACCCAGAGTTAAGTTGGTCCCGATGGCTATCGGGACTCCGCGATCCGTTTTCAGTGGACTGAACATGAGCGACTCCTTTGAAAAAAAGTGAACTGTCGCCGTAACGACTCTGCGAACGGTGACGCTTTGTGATTTCCCAAACGGAACCACTACGTGGACCACTTTGATTTACCTACATGGCCGGACTCCTTAAAAGACGGCCTTGAACTTTACGGGGGACAGGCATCGGCCACAGTTTGCCCGCCCGAGGCGGTTCTCTAATTCGTCCTTCGCGCTCTTCGCGGGGCAGTTTAGTCGCCACGGCGACCGTGATCTATCGGTCGCCTTCGTGTTCTTCGTGTCCTTTGTGGTGAAATCTCCCGCTGCGGCGGGGATTACACTGATTGCACGGATCGACGGAGAGAACCAACTTTATCTGTTCACCTGCGGCTCATCGGTCCTCTTCCGCTGCGCCTCCGGGTGCTCCATTCTCGTTCGGTTCACCGCGCTAAGGCGCGGTGCTTACGATTCCGCAGCTCACGGTCGCCGTGGCGACTAAACTGCGCCGCAAAGGCCGCGAAAATCACACCTCGACCATTTCCATATCCCTCATCCGGATTTCTTTCGCGCTCTTCGCGGGGCAATTTAGCCGCCATGGCGACCGTGATCCGTCGGTCGTCTTCGTGTTCTTCGTGTCCTTTGGGGTGAAATCTCCCGCCGCGCCCGGCGCCGTGCCGAGTGAATCGCCATCCTGCCAGGTCACGGGCAGGACGCGGCGCCAGACGCCGGGTTGGTTTCCGGTTTCCGGTTTTTCGTTTGTGGTTTTCTGGAGCCAGCCCCCCTGTCCCCGCGTCGCCGCGTCGCCGCATCCATTTGCCTTCGACCCGTCGCGGGCCGCCACGGGCGTACGGGCCGCCCGGTTAACCATGCCCGCTTCCGTTCTGGATCCTCCCGCCATCGCGTCCCCCTCCATCAGGGCAAGCAGCATTTCCATCGCCACTTTTCCCATTTCGCGAGCCGGCTGGCGAACGGTCGCCAGGGTGGGCGAAAGCAGCCGACACAGGGGGTCGCCATCAAACCCCACCACGCTGACATCTTCTGGAATGCGCAGTCCCAAGCCGCGAATGGCTCGGTACGCCTGCGGCATAAACAGATCGGTCGAAAAGAAAATAGCGGTCGGGCGATCGGGACGCTCCAGGATTTGCCGCACCGCCCGCTCAATCTCCGTGGCTTGATCCGCGGGTAATTCGAGAATTTCCACCGGTTCCAGGCGCACCGGCACGACCAGCGAGCGGTCCAGCGCCACACCCGCCTCGGCCATGGCGTCGCGCAGGCCTTCCAGGCGGGCCCGCACGGTATCGGCTCCCAGAAATCCGGTGAAAGCGATGCGCCGGTGGCGGCGATCCATCAACGCCCGGCCCGCCAGGTAGCCGCCCCGGTAGTTGTCCGCCACCACGCTGGGCACTTGCAGATCGCGGAGGGTTTCATCGACCAGCACAAAGGGATATCGCGCCGCATGAAGCTCATAAAGCACTTCCGCAAAACGCGGATGATGCACCGAGTCAATAATGGCGCCATGGACGGCGGTTTCCGGCAACTTCCGCAGCACCTGCAGATCGGACTCCAGGGAGCCATGGGCGTCGTGCACCTGGATGCGCACCCCCGCGCTTAAGCCCGCCTGCTTGATGCCGCGGGCTATTTCCACGCACATGTTGGCCGCCAGGTCCGCCACCAGCACGTGCACCAGCCGCGACGTGGAAGCAGCCTGGCGCCAGCGGCCCACCGCGCCGGGCACGTACACGCCTTTGCCCGCCCGGCGCTCCAACCGGCCCTCCCGCACCAGTGCGTTAACGGCCTTGTGGACAATGTTCCGATCAATGCCCTCGCGCCGCGCCAGGGCGCGTTCCGTGATGACAAAGTCACCTGGGCGGAAGCGCTTGGCGTCAAGTTCCCGGCGCAGTTTCGCCGCCAGCGTATCCGCCGCCGGAACCTCTCGGACGATCAATTCACTTCGCGTCATGGTCCCGTTTCCACCGCAACCGACTTCATTATAGGCTGGTCCGTGGCCGTTGTCAACCGGATTTATCCGGCTAAATCCGGATTGATAATACCGCCCAAACCCCGCCCTGTCAAAGGTGGCCGGACGGTCGTCCAGGGCCGGAGGCTTGGCTGGTACTGAAGCTTGAATTCGGGAAAAGTTAGGTACAGCATCACGGGCGTCGTCCAGGGCCGGAGGCTTGGCTGGTACTGAAGCTGCCTCAGCTGTGCCGGCATGACGGGCGTCAACCCGGGCCAGGTGAAGAACCCGACGTCGCATGCGGACCGAGCGCTTCGCGTAAGCGCCGGCAGACGGCTTGCGGATCATCGGCGGCGATCACGGCCGAACTGACGGCCACGGTGGTTATTCCCACCGCCCGAAGCTGGCCGATATTCTCCGGCGTAATGCCGCCGATCGCCACGGCTGGCACAGGCCACCGCGCCTGGATCACCGCTTCGGCGTAAGCGGGGCCGGCCAGATGGGGCTTGCTTTTGGTGAAACTGGCGAACATGGCGCCGACGGCCACGTAACTGGCGCCATCCCGAACGGCCGCCTGGGCCTGCGGAAGATTCTCCGTGGATACACCGATAATAAAGTCGGCCCCCGCGATTTTCCGGGCCGCGGCGCACGGCAGGTCATGCTGGCCCAGATGCACACCCTGCGCCCCGGCGGCCAGTGCGATATCCAGGCGGTCATTAATTATCGCCCGGGCGCCGAACGGCCGGCACCGCTTAACCAGCGTTTCCGCTCGGGACAGCAACTCCGCGTCAGAGAGCTCTTTTTCGCGCAGCTGCACGGCGTCGGCCCCGCCGGCCAGAATCGCCTCCAGGGTTTCTTCCCACGAACGGCGACACCGGGCCGCCGTCAATAGCACGTATAGACGCACCCGCTCAAAACTCCCCCCAGCCGCGGCGAAGCGCAGCAGTCGCTGCTCCAGGGTGTAGGCGCGATAACGCATCGTCTTGATCGCGGCGGCCGCGGCGGGGGAAACCAGTTTGCCTGTTTCCTCCAGCACGCGCAGGGCTTGGGAAAGCCGTTGGGCGTTGGCGGAAAGCAGCGCCTGGATATCCGGCCGCGCCCATTCCAGGCGGCCCGTCAGCCCGACACCGGGATCGTGAACCGTGTCGCGGGCCAGCATCAGATCCAGCGGGCCGAACTGGCGCAGCGCGGCGGCCAGATCGTGCCGCAGGGATTTCAAGTCACTCGCCAGTTCGCCGTCGCTTAGCCCCAGGCGGGCGTAATCTTCGAGCACGCGCAGGGCCTCGCTGGCGCGATTAAAGTTGGCGTCCAGGATGCGCCGGACCATCACGGACATGTCAGAGGCCCCCGTCGTCGTCGGCCTGCGCCGCGTGCGCCTCCCCCGGACCATGACGCTGCGACCAAGGCCCGAACCGCGCCACGCCACGCTTCGCCGAACGCACGAATGCCACAAATTCCCCCACCTCCGGCACGACGGATAATTCGGCCGGCAGCAGAGCGATGGCCCGGGCCAGCGGCAAACCGGCATATTGGCGGAACAAAATTTGAAACATCCGCCGCAGGGCGTTGATGCTGGCAGCGCTCATGCCCGAACGACGCAGGCCGACCGCGTTTAATTGGGTGATGGTATTCGTTTGCAGACTGGTGACGAACGGCGGGATATCCACGTTATGCGCGGAATTGTTGCTAATCATGGCCAGACGCCCCACGCGGCAAAATTGATGCATCGCGCATAAGCCGCCGATGATGGCGCGATCCCGCACTTCCACGTGGCCGCCGAGCACGGCGTGGTTGACCAGCGTAACGTGGTCGCCGATAGAGCAATTATGGCCGACGTGGCTGCCGGCCATCAGGAAGTTATGCGACCCCAGAACGGTGTCCCCGTTCGTGCCGCGATGCACGGTGACGTGTTCGCGGAAAATGTTGCCATCGCCGATTAACAGCCGGCTGGGCTGATCGCGGTATTTGAGGTCCTGCGGCGCGTCGCCGAGCACCGCGAAACTGTGCACCCGGTTGCCCCGCCCCATGGTCAAGGGGCCAGTTAACTTGGCGTGTCCGGCGATGCCACAGTCCGGTCCCAACGTCACCGGACCTTCGATGACGGCGTAGGGGCCGATCACCACGCCGGAATTCAGTTGAGCCTGGGCGTCGACCAGGGCGGTGGGATGAATCTGGGCAGACGCAGCCATCGCCAATCTCAAATCTCCAAATTGAAATCTCAAATTTCAAATCTCATGGAGTCCGGACCTTGGTTCGCGCGGCGCACCGCCGTGCGGGGGGACCGTACCCGTCCATTCTTCCACCTGGTAACGTAACACCCGATTTTTCATCCAACGCACCGCCAGCAGGTCCACGAAGGCCCGGATCACCCGACTGCCGAATTTGTATTTCGGCGCCCCGTAGGCCCGCGGATGATGGCTCACCGGCACTTCGATCACCCGATAGCCGCGCATTTTGACCAGCGTCGGCAAAAAGCGGTGCAGCCCCCGATACAGCGTGATTCCCTCCAGGCAGGCGCGTTTATACACCTTCAGCGAGCAGGCGGAATCATGGATATTTTCGCCGCTGAGCACATTGCGCACACCATTGGCAATACGGGTTTGCACCCGGCGCAGGAAATGATCCCGGCGTTTCTTCCGCCAACCGTTCACCATATCCACTTCCGGTCCCAGCAGGGCCATCAGGCGCGGTATTTCCGCGGGATCATTCTGCAAGTCCGCATCCAACGTGGCCCAGATGCGGCCGCGCGCCGCCTTGAATCCCGCGTCCAGCGCCGCGGTCTGGCCGCTGTTTTGGGCCAGGCCAAGCACCCGCAGCCAGCGCCGCCGCAGCGCCAATTCCAGCAGCGCACGACGCGTATCATCCGTACTGCCGTCGTCAACCACAATCACCTCGAAACGGATCGCCAACGGGGTCAACACCTCCGCCAGGCGCTCCACCAGCGGACCGACGCTGGAAGCCTCGTTATACGCCGGGATGATCAGCGACAGTTCGATATCGGTTGGCGGCCCGCCGCCCGCGGATACCTCAGCCATGGGCATCCCTACAACACATAGCGTGATACATCCTCATCGGCGGCCAGCGCCGCCAGCTTGGTGCGCACCATGACCGCATCGATCACGTGGCGCTCGCCGCGCCGCGCCGGCGCGTCAAACGACAGGTCCTCGATCACCTTTTCCAGCAGCGTATGCAGCCGCCGGGCGCCGATATTCACCGTGGCTTGGTTGATGTTGTGCGCGTACCCGGCCAGCGCGGCGACCGCGTCGTCCGTGAATTGCACCTGCAAACCCTCCGTGCAAAGCAACTTTTCCTGCTGGTGCAGCAGCGAATGCCGCGGCTCCCGCAAAATACGGGCGTAATCGGCGGCGTCCAGGTCGCTTAGCTCCACGCGAATCGGAAAACGCCCCTGAAATTCCGGCATCAAGTCCGCCGGCTTGCTGCTGTGAAACGCCCCGGCCGCGATAAACAATATATGGTTCGTCTGCACCGCGCCATGCCGACTGTTCACGGTGGATCCTTCCACCAGCGGCAACAGGTCCCGTTGCACGCCCTGCCGCGAAACGTCCGGTCCGGAGCGCCCCTCTCCGGCGACAATCTTGTCGATTTCATCGATAAACACGATGCCCCGCTGTTCGGTCAGCTCGATCGCCTGTCGGATCACCGCCTGCTCATCAATCAGTTTTTCCGCCTCGGCCGCCGCAAGCAGGCGCCGCGCTTCCGGGGTCTTGACCTTCCGTGTGACCACCCGTGTCGGAATAATCTTTTCCAGAAAGTCCGAGAAACCGGCGCCTCCGTCCGAAGGCTCTGTTCCGATCATTCCCACCATTGCCGGCAGCGGCGGTTTTTCCTCCACCGGCACCTCCAGCAGCCGGTCATCAAAGGCGCCCGTCGCCAGCTGCGACTTGATCTTCGCCCGGCTGCGCTGCCGGCGCTGGGCCGTCGCCGCATCCGCCGGCGGGGTCTCTTCCGGCGGCAGCAACAGGTCCACCAGACGCTGCTCAGCCAATTCGGCGGCCTGGGCCTGGACCGCCTCCAGCTGCCGCGCCCGCACCATGCGCACAGCCAGTTCCAGCAGCTCGCGGATCATGCTTTCCACATCGCGGCCCACATAGCCGACCTCGGTATACTTCGTCGCCTCCACCTTGATAAAGGGAGCGTGCACCAACGCGGCCAAGCGCCGGGCAATCTCGGTTTTTCCCACGCCCGTCGGGCCGATCATCAGAATATTCTTGGGAATGATTTCCCGCGCTTCCTCCGGAGGCAGTTGCAGCCGCCGCCACCGATTGCGCAGCGCCAGCGCTACGGCTTTTTTAGCGTCGGCCTGCCCGACAATATATTTATCCAATTCCGCCACGATGCGCGTGGGCGTCAGCTCGGCTTCTGAAATTGTCACCGCCATGGATGTCACGTTCCGCTGAAATCCTACCCTTCTTAGGAATCACTACTATACTGCGCCGCCCTGGTTTGGCGAGCGATCTCCGGGCTACGATAATCACTGGCCGTCCTTACCCCGCTGCGCGAAACGGGCGCACTGGGAACGGCACTGGCGCGGAGTGTGGCCAGATTTCTTAGCCCGTGCCGGTCCTCAGCGACCGTGCCAAATCCCCAACCGCCTTAGCGGCGGCATTTATGCCGTCCGTCGGCACGTCCCTGCCACAAAATCTGGCCATCCCCCCGAAGGCTACCGTCAAATGTTGTGGACGGACGGTCTCAGGCGGCTAACTTGTTAATCCCATCCTCATATTTAACACCAGCTATAACATCCTGGAGTAACTCCGAGCCGTTGAGCCGCCGGAAGCCTCGCCGGGCGCTCTGGCAGAGTTTGTAAACCATGGCCAGACAGACCTGGCGCCCCGCGTTGTTCCGCGTCTCGCTTTGGCGAGTCGCCTTCTTCGGCGACCCGTGGCTGGCGAACCGGTATCATCCCGATGCCGGCCATCACCTTTCCTTCCGGCAGGTAGCCGTTGCGAACCACCTGGCGATGGCCTTGGGAGTCCACCGGTTCGACACACGCGGCGATCCATGCCTCCGCCTCCAACGGCACAGCTTGTGCCAGAAGCCGCTGCGTTCCATCCCGCAGCATCTCGGTCAGCGCATCGCGGCACCCGGCATTTGGACATTTCCTCGTTTCGGTCCTCCTGTTACCCATGGTGCGTAGTCCTGAAAAAGAATAAAAGTAAAACATTCTTCTTTTAGGCGACGCCGCCTTTTTTCCCCCGTCCACAACTTTTGATCGTACCCCAGCCGGGAGCCTGGATCGACCACGCGGGCGAGGATCTGCCAGAGCGCCAACTTACCCTGACGGGTCGAACCCAAGGCCGCCCGGCTTCTGTAGGCGACTCGCCCCGACGAGAGACCCAACGGTCGGGCCAGATCGTAGACAGCCCAGACGGCGCCGACGGATGGTCCCTGACGTAGGATGACATCTGCGCCCAGCGACCGCAGGGTCATCAAGTCGTTTTTGTGTGGCAGCACCAGCTCGCCGAGGTGAGTCGCCTACGGAGACTGGATGGCTTGGATTTCCAGGGGCGAGCAACGGGATAAATTGGTGATGGTTCGGTGCTTGATCTTGCCGTCCTGGCGATAGGAATCGCGTGGCAGGTAGCGAACGTAGGAGCCGGAATGACTTTCATCCCCATGCATAGTGACCACAGTATAACCCAGATACATCTAACAGCAATAGCAATACGGAATATATATATATATAACTCATGTTAGCGTCTACATATAATATACGCAAAACGCACGTAACTTATTGTCGGTAAACGAGATAAGCCAAAATGCCGTTGGAACATCCGCCATACCACAACGCCACGGCTGGCTTGGTTCGCCCCCCGCTGGTGGCGGCGCGGATAAAGCCCGGGACGTGCAAACCACTCGCCGAAGTGGCACAAGAATAGTTTGACCGCAGCCCCTCAGTTGGCCCCGAGGGGCCGCGAAAGTCATCCGCTGCCGGCGGTGATCTTGTCCAGGATTTTCCGCGCAAGCTGCCGAAACTGGTTGCCGCAATCCTGAACCGCGCCGGCGTGTCCGCCTATGGCGCCGTCGGCCGCGGTGAGGTGAAACATGGGCTTGCGACTTTCCTGCGCCATCGGCATAAGGCTCTTGAAGTGCTTGATCATAGCCAGCTGGTTAAGGTCAACGTCGGCGGCGTGGACTGGCGCGGGCTGTTCCAGCACCGTCCGGGCGTAAATACCTGGAATCCGGTTGGCCCATTTGAGATAGGCTTGTACGGGGCGGTTCTCGCGCTGGTGGTGGCGGCGCTGGCGCGGCTGGGCCTGGGCTCGGACTGCCGCGACTTCGGCCCGCTGCGGCGCGCGGTGCACCGCCGCCCCCCCAGACCTGCGCCACGTCTTAGCGGAGGCCGGCTACAATTCGGACGCCCATCACCGCTTGGCGCGGGAGCAACTGGCGGTGCGCTCTTGGATCAAAGCCGAAGCTGGCCGGCCTGGCCGCCGGCCGCCTACGTCGCGTTACCGCCGGGGGATGAAGCGGGTGCTGGCGGGATCCCAAGCGGGTCGCGTCTACGGCCAGCGGGCCCAAGTGGAAACGACACATTCTATGATGAAACGCAACTTGGGCGATGCCCTGCGGACTCATCGCGCCGAAAATCGCTGCCTGGAACAACTCTGGCGGGTCATCACCCACAACGTGATGATCTGGTGATGATGTTTCCAGAGGGTCGAGACAGCGCCCTTCCATCCCTCTTTACGCCGATAAACAAATATCCCGGCAAACCCGATCCAGGTATATCGTTGGCGAAAGCGCAGATCGCCTTGCAGCATTTATTGGTATCGTTTAACGATTCCGCGCGCTCGACCCGAAACGATTCGATATCCGCAAGGAGCGAAGCGATGTCCGGTCGCGGTTCCATAGCTGGCCTATGTTCGGCGTGTGGTGTGCCGCAGTCAAGCGGCCGGTGATCCGGAGGGCTGGTCTGGGCTCCCGCACCTTCGGGAAAAAGTATCGCCGCCGCCACAGTGGCGATGGGGCCGTTAGGTCAAGGCCAAAGCTGAGAATTCAGGGGGTTGGGCGGGCGGCGGCCTTGAACCATGGCGATAAGATTTTTCGCGGCCAGCAGGGCCATGCGGGTGCGGGTTTCGGTGGTGGCGCTGCCGAGATGCGGCAACAGCACCACATTAGGCAACTCGGCCAGACCCGGCGTCAGGCGCGGCTCATTTTCGTAGACATCCAGGCCGGCGGCGCCAAAACTCCTTTGGCGCAACGCTTCCAGGAGAGCGGCTTCATCCACCACCGGACCACGGGCGGTGTTGATCAGAATCGCGGATGGCTTGAGCAGCCGCAATTGGCCGGAGCCGAGCAGATGGCGGGTCGATTCAGTCAGCGGCACGTGAATGGAAATAACATCGGCTTGGGCGAGCAATTCCTTCAGCGGCACCCGGCGGGCAGCTAAACGTTTTTCCAAATCCGGGTTGGGATGACGAGCGGTATATTGTATGGGCATGTGGAAACCGCGCGACATCTCCGCGACGCGCATGGCGATCCGGCCGGCGCCGATGAGGCCCAGCACTTGGCCGGTGATCTGGGTTCCCAGGAATTCCAGCGGCTGCCAGCCCCGCCATAGACCGCGGCGCAGCCAGCCATCCGCTTCCACCACCCTGCGGGCGCAGGCGAGAATCAGCGCCCAAGTGAGTTCCGCGGTGGCGTCGGTGAGAACCTCGGGCGTGTTGCTGACACCGATCCGACGCCGCGTGCAGGCAGCGATATCGATGTTGTTGAAACCCACGGCGTAATTGGCGATGGCCCGCAGTTGGGGACAACGTTCCAGCAGCGCCTCGGAAATCACATCCGTGAGCATGGTGATCCAGCCGGCGGCTTCGCCGCCCAGCGTAATCAGTTCTTCCGTGGATAGCTGGCGATCATGCGGATTCACCCGCACCGTGCCGGCCTGGGCCAGGTGATCGAGGCCAGCTTGAGGAATCTGACGCGTCACGAAAAAGGTTGGAGTCATAAGGTGAAGCCCCATTCTTGCGCCTCACACCATCCGGCGCACGAGGCGCGGGCCGAAGCCGGTAGCCAATTCATAACCGATGGTATCGCACAGGCCGGCCAATCGGTCCAGGCACAGCGGCGAAGCGGGATCATTATCGACCAACGTGACCACGTCGCCTATTTCCACCGCCACGTCCGTCACGTCCAGAACCAACTGGTCCATGCTGACCCGCCCGACCACCGGCACGCGGTGTCCCCGCACCAGCGCCTCGGCCCGATTGGACAACGCCCGCGGATAACCGTCGGCATAACCGACGGGCACCACCGCCAACCGGCTCGGGCGCGCGGTGATAAAGAGATGGCCGTAGCCGACGCCGACGCCACGCGGCCGCGCGTGGAGCGCGGCAATGGGCGCCACCAATGAGGCGACCGGCTGCAAATCCCGGAGGGGGTGGCGCCACGAGGGCTGCAAGCCATACAGACCAATGCCCAAGCGCACTAGGTCCAACGGCGCTTCCGGCCAATGCCAACTTCCGCCGGAATTCTGGGCGTGGCGGATCAGCTCCGGCCGGCGGGTTTTAAATCGGTCGGTTCGCTCCAGGAAGATCTCAAGCTGGCGGCGGCAGGCGGGATGATCCGGTTCCTCGCCGTGTGAAAGCTGCATAAAGACACCCTCGAGGCGCAACGGCGGGAGTTTCGCAAGGCATTCCAGCAGGCGCGGCGCATCGTCCGCGGCGACGCCATGCCGGGTCAGCCCGGTATCGACCTGCACGTGAACGGATAAAGGCCGCGGAAAGCGGCGTTCCGCCAGCTGCGCCGCCAGGCGCCGCGCGGAGCTTTCATCGGTCAACGTGATGCGGATGCGTTCGTCTTGCAACCACGCCGGCGGCCACGGCGACCACGGGGCGGAAGAATCGTGCAATATCACGGGCGCCATCGCCAGGATGGGCATACCGGCGGTTATCGCCGCGGCAGCGAGGGCCTCGGCCAGGGAATACACGCATAGCCATTCAATTCCGGCCGCAGGCAAGAGGGGAGCCACTTCATTTAAACCATGACCATAGGCATTCGCCTTTACGACCGCACCGAGCTTGACCCGCGGCGCCAGGCGCTGGCGGAATAACCGCACGTTATGCCGCAGGCGGCTCTCGGAAAGCAGCAAGGTTCCACCTTGGGCGATCATCGTGGCAACTCCCGTGTGGCGCGCTGAAGCCGGTCCGTGATGGCCTGCCAAAGCCCATCGGCACGCGGCGGCAGTTGCACCAGCATAACCTGGGCGCCGGCGGCATCCGCCCGGCGCAGGATCGCATACAGCCGGCGGGCGCAAGCGATGGGATTTCGGGGCCACCGAAGAACCCGCATCACCTTGGGCACAGCACCGGTTAGGGGGGGGACAGCCGACGAGAACCCGATCAGCACGGCCCGAAACCCGGCCGACTGTCGCCGCAACCACCGGGCGGCGCGGCTGGCCTCGCGGGCGGTAAAGCGATAAGCCGGCGTGCGTGGGGCATAATGACGGGCCATCCGGCCGGGGCTTTTCAAGGTTGCTGGGGGGCGTGAATCTTTCCGGGCAGTTGCATCGCCGATCACGTCAGCCAATCCCGCCTGGCGCAACACCCCCGCCAGCATGGCCCGCGTGATGGCGCCTGGCCGAAGGATAACCGGTTGCGGCCCGGAGAGATCCAGCACCGTGGATTCCAAACCCACCCGACAGGGACCGCCATCGAGAATCAGGGGAATCAAGCCGTCCAGTTCATCACGCACGTGCCGGGCCGTGGTCGGCGAGGTATATCCGGAACGATTGGCGCTCGGGGCAGCCAGCGGGCGCCCCACGCGCCGCAGGAGTTGCCGGGCCACCCGGTGAGCGGGCGCCCGGATGGCCACCGTATCCAAACCCGCGGCGACTTCCCGGCACAGGCCGGCGCCACGTGGCAGAACGAGGGTAAGCGGCCCGGGCCAGAAGTGCTCCGCCAGAACAACGGCAGCCGGTGGAAAATGGCGCACATGGCGGCGCGCGGCCGCGGCATCCGGCACGTGCACGATCAACGGATTGTTGGCGGGGCGGCCCTTGACTTGATAGATCCGCCGGACCGCCCGCGGATTGCCGGCATCCGCCGCCAGGCCATAAACGGTTTCCGTGGGAAACGCCACCAGCGCGCCGCGACGTAGCAAGGCCGCGGCTTGGGCCAGGGCGCCAGGTGAGGTGCGTACTGCTGTTTTCATAGCGGCTGAGCCACGATTGGGGTCCATCAGGCCGCGTTTTACCAGCCCACGATGTTGTAGCCGCCGTCGACATAGATGGTTTCACCGGTTACGCCGCTGGCCAAATCGCTGCACAGATACAGGGCGGTTTTACCGACGTGCGTGGCGGCGGTGTCCGCGTTCCAAGGCAGCGGCGCCTTTTCCCCGTAATGAAGCATCATTTTATCAATATCGCCGATGCCGCGGGCGGCCATCGTCTTGACCGCCCCGGCACTGATGGCGTTGACGCGGATATGCTTTTCATGGCGGCCCAACTCCGCGGCCAGATAACGCATGGAACATTCCAGCGCCGCCTTGGCCACGGCCATGACATTGTACATGGGGATGAATTTTTCGGAGCCCAGATAAGTCATGGTGAGAATCGATCCGCCGGGATTCATCATCGGCAGGGCGTGGCGAGCCATCGCCACGAGCGAATAGGCGCTGATATCCAGGGCGGTCTGCCACGCCTGGCGGGAGGTCTGCAGGAACGGCTGGTGCAGGGCCTCGGCCGGGGCGAAGGCCAGTGAATGAATCAGAATATCGAACGAGCCGAATTTTTCGGCGGCGCAGGCAAAGGCGCTTCGCAGGTCCTCATCACGGCTTACATCGCAGGGAACCAGAAAGGCGGGATGGAATGGATCCACCGCTTTGACCACCCGGCGTTCAATTTTTTCTCCGGGCAAATGGGAAAATCCAAGCGTGCAACCGTGCTGATGCAGTTGATCCGCGATATGCCAGCCGATCGAATAATCGTTAAGCACGCCGAAGACAAAGGCTTTCTTACCGTCCAGAATCGCCATGGGACCTCGCTTTCTTCAAGAGGATTCCGCCGCCAGCGTTTCAGTTTGGAGCAAGCGCAATAATCCAAGCCGGTCGGCCCCGCCCTGGCCGCACCATCATGGCGCGGCCCGCCGCTATTTTCAAGACCTCCTGGCGGACGCGTGGCAATTTTTCCGGGCGGGGGTTGAAAAGGCCACCTGTTCACGGGAGTTCTGAAGCCCACTCGCCCCGCTCGCCTCGTCGAGTCGCCCTCTTCGGCGACCAGTGGGCGGGCAGGTCGCCAGGGGGCGACTCGCAGACTGGCGAGCTTGGTCGAGTCGCCTCCTTCGGCGACCGGGATAAACCCGGTGGCCCGCCGGTCGAGTTGATGCGGGATGCCTGGAAAGATTGCCGCGCCCCCTGGCAGGCGCAGCGTTCAGGCGCGAGGTCCGGGCGGGATTCATGACAGTGGAGACGAGGGGAATCGAACCCCCATTTGCGCATTGCGAACGCGCCGTCCTCCCATTGAACGACGTCCCCGATTATCCACCAAGGTTACAATAGCCAATGACGGCGGTTTTGGCAAGCGGTTGGTAACGGCGAGGTGGCCAAGGAGCAGCGATTCAATTTGCGATTTGAGCGTTCACATTTCAAGTTTCAGGCTTCAAGTTTGAGAATTGAGCGATCCGCTATCAGCGTGCGGCATTGAGCGGCGGAGAATCCGGCTTCGCCAGGTGGACGATGAATTCGTGATTGCCACCCTGGCCCTGAATGGGGCTGTGGACGACGGCCAAGACGGAAAAGCCGCCTTGTTCCATCTGCTTGAGCACCGCTCCCAGCGTGGCCAGGGCCTGAGGCTCGGTTAGAACGCCGCGCTGCCGGCCGGCCGGGGTGTTTTCATAATGGGGTTTCACCAGCGAAAGAATGCCCCCGCCGGGGCGCAGCAAGAGTGCCGCGGCCGGAAGAATTTTCGCCTGCCGCGTCCAACCCACATCAATGGTCACCAGATCCATCGGCTCTGGCAGCGTCAGATGGAGGGCATTGCGGCGTTCGAACACCACCACGCGCGGATCCCGGCGAAGTTTCCAAGCCAGCAGACCGTAGGCGGTATCGACGGCGTAAACACGCGCCGCGCCGTGTTGTAAAAGGCAATCCGTAAAACCGCCGATATGGCAGCCCAGATCCGCGGCGACCTGGCCTTGGATGTTCAGATGCAGCGCTTCCAAGGCGGCGTGCAGCTTAAGTCCGCCCCGGGAAACGAACGTATGATCCGTGGCCACGGAGGGGTGACAGAGCCGAGGGAGCAGATTCACCGCTAACCCCGCCAGCGCAGCAGCACCGTTTGGCCGGCCTGAACATGCTGCCCCACCCGCACCAGCACCTGCCAGACCTCCGGGCGCGGCACCAAGAGTTCGGTCCGGCTGCCGAAGGCGATCATGCCGAACGGCTCCCCGCTTTGCAGCGCCTGTCCGGGTCTCAGCGGCGCGACAATGCGTCGGGCGACGGCTCCAGCCACCTGCCGCACCACGGCGATGGGCCGAACGTTGGCCGGCGCCGCGGGCGGCAACAGCCAGATGGTATTGGCTTCATTACGCACGGCCGCCTCCGTCCGGCGCGCATCGAAAAATTCTCCCGGCTGATAGACCATCCGCCCTATGGTGGCGTTACAAGGGCTGCGGTTCACATGCACGTCCAGCAGGCTTAAAAAAATGCTGATCCGCAGAGCCGGGCCGCCGAAAATCTCGTCGCGCTCCACC
Source organism: Planctomycetota bacterium (assembly GCA_021785435.1). Taxonomy (GTDB): domain Bacteria; phylum Planctomycetota; class Phycisphaerae; order WQYP01; family WQYP01; genus JAKCCC01. Next base: position 18,187 of record JAJYFE010000006.1, on the reverse strand, counting down.
CGGCTGACTTCTTTGATCTCGCCATCGGCAGGGGCCAGCATAGCGCCGGGGCCAGGCGACACGCGGCGCGGCGGATCCCGAAAAAACGCCAGCCCCGCCACCGTCAACAGCGCACAGGCCCACCCCAGCGGCGCCCATATACCCGCCAGCGTTGCCGTCAGGATCAAACCCGCCAGGAGTAAGGGCAGCCAGAACGTCCAGCCGTACCGCGAAAGCCGAAACCAACCGAGGGATCGCATCGAAAGCCTTTGGCGACTCATTTCCGGCGTTTCGGTTTCGCCGGCCGGCCGGTCCGGGCGGATTCGTAGATCGCGTCCATCAACTCGCTTTGGATAATGCCATTGGCGGTGCTGGTCCGCGGCTCGGCCCGGCCGAGAATCGCATCAATAAAGTTATCGTTGGGCGTGTTGCTGACGCCCTGGATCGGCGGATATTTTATTTTCTGATCGCCCTGCCAGAGCTCCACCCACGAGCCGCCCCAACCGTCGATATCAGCCCGGCCGTTATCGAAAATAAAGTGCATTCGACCGCTGCTGGCCGGGCAATTGCCGCCAATGACAATGCTCGCCAGCACGCCGTTCTCAAAACGGACGTTGATCGACGAATTGATGTCCACGGGGGTGCCGTGATTGTCAATAAACGCGAACACCTCCGCGATATTGCTCTCCACCGACCAGACCAGGCTGTTGAGCAGGTGGGCGCCGCTGTCGTAGGCCTGCCCGCCGCCGGAAAGCTCCGGCTTCTGCCGCCAGGCGCCCATTGTGCCCCGCAACCAGTTCTGGGACAGCCAGCCGCTGACTAATTCGAGCCGTCCGAAGGTTTTGGCGCGGATCTGCTCCCGCAGGTAGTTGAATTCAGGTGTGCAGGGAGTGTTGTAACCAACCACGAATACCTTCTTTTTAGCCTTAACCTTCGCGTCGAGCTTATAGGCGTCTTCGACCGAGGTAACCATCGGTTTTTCCATCAGCACGTGGCAACCGGCGTCCAGCGCCTCCATACCGTGCTCAAAGTGCAGGGTGTGCGGCGTGATGATGCTTACCGCGTCTGGTTTGACCTGACGGTACATTTTGGCCCGGTCGGTAAACCTGGCCGGCTTGGGATTCGCCGCGCTGAACCACCGGCTTACGAACTTTTCCACGATGGCATCCGACACATCGCAGCATGCCACCACTTCCACGTCGGGATTGGCCAGAAACCGCTGCGCATGCGCGCCGGCCATACCGCCACAGCCTAAAATCGCCACTCTCACTTTAGCCAAGGGAAATCTCCTCTTATCCGATACCAGCGCCGGGACGCCCGGCCCACACCGTGCCCCCATTGCGCTGAACCTCGCCCCTTGATGCTACGGCCAAAACCAGCGCCACGCAAGCACGGCTGCGCCGCGCGGAAAAATTATCCCACCTGGAAAAGGCCGGGGCTGGCAAGCTTGCGGGGGGCCGGGGCGCGGGGCGGCGGCCGGGCGCCTGGGCGCTATCCTGGCGTGAGAGTTATTCGCGGCGGGTCGCCGCGGGCGACTATACGGTTGAGGCCCCGCCGGCTACACGGCCGTGATTCGCGCATCGATTCGGTGCGGGTACGAAGTTCCGCTCGAGCCCCGGCGCCACGGAGCCGCCGATGTCCCTATCGGCGGTGCGGTCAGACCTGGGCACCCACTCGCGCCCCAGCGCCACGTAAGTATTATGATATACTCCCGACCAGATGCGTCGTCCGATATCGGAGCATCCATAACGCATGTCCCAATTTCGGCCATTTTGCCTGATGTTTGTAGCGGTGGGGCTGGTAATGCCTCTGTCGCCGGCGCTGGCCGGGGCAGTGCGGCGGCCTACTTTGGCCGTTCTGCCGTTCGTTGCCGCCAGCCCGGGCGCGCAGCCGCTGGCGGAGCGTTTGCGCTTCGCCGTTGGTGCAAAAATGACGCGCCGCGGGCATTTTAAGCGCCTGACGGATCACGCCGTGGACCAGATGATCTCGGCGTTACAGATACCGTGGAGGTTTCCACCGCGGACCGCCGACGTGCGACAGGTAATCAAGGCTTTAGGCGTCGAGCAGGCGGTAATGGGGTTGGTGCGGGGCCGGCGGCTGACCTTGGAGCTTTTTATCGGGCCACGCTTGATCCGCAAGGTCAGCGCGGTGATTCCGCCCGATAATACCAGTCCCCGCCTGACGCTGGAACGTCTGCTGGCGGCTCTGGATCATCTTTCGTTTAAGCATCCCCGCACGCGGCAGTTTGATTCTAATCCGGCACTGGCGGCGTTATTCGCCCAGCGCCCCAATTTGCTGCGCGATCCGCAATTCGCTGCAACCGGACCCTCCAGGACGCGGGACCCATACTGGACGGTTTTGCTGAAGCAGCAGGATTATCATCCGCGCGTACTCTCGGCGAACCTGGCCCAAGCCTTGCCCCGGGATCAGGCGGCGATCGTGCCGCAGAACATCGTTCCCGGCGCCGGTCCCGCCGCGCGTGGGCACTGCCTGATGCTGCGTATCGGCGATTATGTGGCGCAGAACAACGGCCTGGCCTGCGAAAGCGATTGGATACCCGTTCACGACGGCCAGCGCTACCGCTTCAGCGTGCAATACCACAGCATGGCCCCGCGTATCCGCATATTTCTGAAAGGTTTTGCCTATTGGCCGGATCGTTTCAGCAGCCCGGCCGACCCTGCCAGCCAGCGCAAGGAAATATATCGCGCCCAACTGCTGCCGGTGGGCCCTGTCCCGGGTCGGGGCCAACGGAGCGCAGGGCGCCCCAACCCGGCGAGTTGGCAAACCACCACCATGGATTTCACCCCACAGGCTCTGCCGAGCCTGAACAAAAAGTATCCGATTCGTTGGATTCGCATTGATTTTTATGTCTATTTGCACGCGGGGGATGCGTTTTTCAGAAAGGTTTTGCTGAAGAACATAACGGTGCAGGCACCAGCGACGGTCAACCAACCGCAGCCTGCCGCCACACGCTGAAAGCGCAGCAGCGCGGGAGAGAAGGCGTTCTTTTAACGTAAGGTGACCGACCTATGGGACGCTGGATTTCCACGCGGGCGGTGCGGCGGGCGTTTAATCGCCAGCGGCACCTGGCCCTGGCGTTTACGGCCGCCGACTGGCCGCCCCATCCCCGTTTTGTCGGTGGCGCCGATTTAGCCTTTGAACCAGGCGCCGGACAGCGCGCCGGCTCGCCCGGCTCGCGAGCCGTGGCGGTGGCAGTGGTCTGGGATCGCCAGCAGCGGCGCTGCGTGGAAATCGCCGCGGCCCGCCGCCGGGTGCGTTTCCCTTACGTGCCCGGTTTGTTATCCTTTCGGGAAGCGCCGATACTGCTGGCGGCGATTCGCCGCCTGCAAACCCCCGTTGATGTCTGGATTTTCGACGGTCACGGCATCAGCCACCCGCGCGGTTGTGGTTTGGCCACCCATTTGGGGATGCTGTTGAACCAACCGTCGGTCGGAGCCGCGAAGAGCCGCCTCTGCGGCGTCTGCGCTACACCGCCGAGCCGGCGCGGAGCTTGCGCGCCGTTGCGGTATCAGGGCCGTCTGGTGGGGTTCGCAGTGCGCACCGAAGCGGGGCAACCACCGCTTTATGTCAGCCCTGGTTTTCGCTGCACTCCGCGCCAGGCCGCGAAGCTGGTTCTGGCCTGTGCACTGCGCCATCGTCTGCCCGAACCAACCCGATTGGCGGATTGGAGTTGTGCACAGCTGCGCGGCGTTGGGGCCGGATCTGTCACCGTTGACACCCTCCAGCGGTTGGTGCGTCCCGATCCGTCGCGACATTCATTCACGGGGCGCGAACGGGAGGTGGTGAGTCGGCACGGCGGGTAGCGCAGGACCGGGCCGGCGCACCGGAATAAAACCGGGGGCAGGTTTAAGCGTCCGTCAGGAAATAATATTTACACTCCGGAAAAGAAAACGGCGCCGGTGTGGCGGGAAGGCTAAGCCGCAAGTCGCCGCCGAGAGACCGTTAGGCGACTCAACGGAAATTGGCCGCCAGGGGGCGACGCGAGCGGCTGATAATCCCGACCGCTATCGGGATAAGGGCAGGGGCGGGCTTACGCCTGGCAACGATGGCGCGAATATGGAGCAAGGCGTCCGCCATGGTTCAGACGCGAACCGATTATGAACTGGTCCGACCGGATCCCCAGGCCTGGGAGCTGGCGCAGCAGGGGGTGGATTGCATCCTGGCGGCGCCGAGGCCCGATCCACCCCGTCGCCGCTGGGGGATTTTAAGCGCCCCGCGCGCCGGTCGCGGGAGCACCTTGGCCCAACGACGGATCGCCTTCGACGAATATTGCCGCGAACATCGCATTGATCTGGGCCGACAGGTGCTGGCGCTGCGCCCCGACGCCGCGGAGGAACCCGCAGACCATCCGCCGGCGGCCTGCGGTGGGCAGGTCTCCGGAGGCGACTCGCTGCGGCGAGCTGGGGGAAACGCCGGGCCTCGGGGAACCAGCCGCGGTTCGGTTGCGGCGGCGTGCCTGTGGGTGCTGAATCCCGGTAATACGGCGATGCTTTATTTCACAGATCTAAACCGCCGTCCGACCGCGCTGGAGCCAACGGCGGCCTGCCTCCGGGCCGCCGTGGCCGATGCCCGCGCCGCCGGCGCCGCGGTCGTCCAGGCGGTCGTTCCAGCCGATGACCGCCTATCCATTGGCGCCTGCGAGAAGGCCGGCATGATAGGTCTGGCCACCCTGTACTATATGCGGCGACGGCGGCCGATATTCCCGCCGGCATCCCGCTGGCCGCCCGGCGTCACCTTGACGCATTACAGCCCCGCGGCTCATCCCTGGTTCGCCGAGACCATCGCCGCCACATACGAACAAACGCTGGATTGTCCCGCCTTGATCGGTCGGCGCACCATGGAGGAGGTGATAGCCGGGCATAAAGCGACTGGTCAGTTTGATCCAGCCCTGTGGCGCCTCGCCTGGCAGGGCTCGCGACCCGTCGGTGTGCTGCTGTTGACGCGCCATCCCGGCCGCGATGTGTTGGAGCTGGCCTATCTAGGCTTGATCGTCGCGGCCCGGGGGCAGGGTTTGGGCGCCGCCCTATTGCGCGAAGCGCTGCGGATTCTCATCGCGGAAAGGATCGGTGCGCTTATTTTAGCGGTGGACCAAGCCAACCAGCCCGCGCTGCGTCTGTATCGGCGTCTGCACTGCCGCATCACCGACCGGCGCCGCGTATTCATCGACCGCCAGGATCCTAACCCGTAACCCAAAGTTCCGTAGCCTCTACATTACGCGCCGCCTAGTTTGAAACCAATGGCAGGGACCGGGGCGGGCATGGGCTGTCCCGTTGCCCGCCTGCACCGGGGCGCTGCGGGCGAGTCGCCGCCGGTGACCGGAAGCCACGGTGTTTTGCCTTTCAACCTTTCGCTGAGTAAGGAGGTGGTGGTTGCCCGCCATTCACCGGGTCGCCGGCAGGAAACTTTAAGGCGACTCGACAAAGCTCGCCAGTCTGCGAGTCGCCCCCTGGCGACCTGCCCGCCCGCTGGCGGGGCGAGCTGAAGCCCCGGTGCTTTTCGTGGACACCGATGGGGCGTCTAAAACCGCCCTTCGCCAAACGCCAGCGCTCCAGGGTTGGGTGCGTCGGGTATAGCCCGGATATCCCATATTTAAACCCAGCGCACAGAGATTATTGAAAATAAAGTACTTACCGCGATTTTATGAACTTCTCCCGTGCCACCGGGTATTTCAAGAGGAATACTTGGTATTTCCTTATTTTTTCGTGACCTCTGGCGGCTCTGGATCACAGTCTGCGTGTTTCTTCGTGCCGCGCGAAGATTTTTTCGTCGCAGGGATTCCGATGCTCGGCGGAGCGTTACCCCCGGCAAGGTCTCCCAAGGCGACTCCTCGATCCGCCGAAGGTCGCCGTGGACGACTAAACTACTCCGCCTCCGTGCGGACCGCGGATTATCTATTTTGGTTGTAGCTTCGCCGCGCTGGGGCTGAAGGGGAGGGAAGTTCCGGCTGGCGCTCCGCCTCGGTCAGATAGCATGCCGGGTCGAATCCCAGCCAGTTTCCAGTGGCCGCCTCCGCCCGCGTCCGCAGGTTGCCGTTGCAGATGGAAACGAAGCGACATTCTTGGCAACACCGCGGCAAATAGTCTTGGCGCTGGCGCAGAATAGCCAGGCGCGGATCAACCGCTTCGGACCAAATTTGGCTGAAGGATTGGCGGCGAATGTTACCACAGTTGTAATGCCAGCTGAACTGATCGTAATGGATGTTGCCGACCGGATCGATGGCGGCGATGTTGCAGCCGGAGCGGTTCCCGCCGGTGCCCTCCAGCCGGCGCCGAACTTCGAGACAGCGTTGCGGATCGGTCCGTTCGAGTTGCAACAACAGATAAGCCGCGTCGGCGTGATTATCCACCGTTAACACTTCCAACGGCCTTCCGGCAGCGTGCAGTTCCAGGCTTTTCTGAAAAATGCGGTCGACCACAGCGCGAATCCGCGGAGCCGTCAGATCCACTTTCCGCAGGTTCCCTCCGCGGCCGGCATAAGCCAGATGATAGACACATAACCGCTGCACGTCGTGCTGTACACACAAATCAAAAATGGCGTCCAGGTCCTCACAGTTCAAACCGTGCACGGTAAAACGCACCCCGACTTTCAAGCCGCGCCGGCGACAGCGTCCAATCGCCGCGAGCACGCCGTCAAAGGCGCCCTTCTGACCGCGCAGTTGATCGTGTCGCGTGCGCCGGCCGTCGAGGCTGATGCCGACATATTTTAAACCAATGGCAGCGAGCTGATCGGCCATGGCGTCATCGATTAACAGGCCGTTCGTGGAAAGGGTGCAGGCCAAGCCCAGCTGACGGGCATGGCGGATAAATTGCGGCGTTTCCGGCCGCACCAGCGGTTCCCCGCCACTGAACAGCACCGCCGGCACAGCAAATGCGGCCAGGTCGTCCAAGAGCGCCATACCTTCCGCGGTGGAAAGTTCACCCGGCGCCGGGCCGGGGGTAGCGGAGGCATAGCAATGCACGCAGCGCAGGTTACAGGCCCTGGTTACCGCCCACACCACGACGGGTCGGGGCGGAACGGCCGGGGCACGCGTGGGCACCGCGTGGTCACGCGGTGGCGGGGCGTTTGGGCGCGCCCCAACCACCGGATTACCATCCGGTGCTCCCGGGGCTGCGGCGTCCCCATCGCCGCGCACGTGGCCGTAACGCAGCGCTTCATTGCCTGCCTGATGGTTACATAAAAGATTCGTTACGCTAAGCATGGTTTAGTTTTCAGTTTCCAGTCCACCGGGGCGGATCTTCGATTTGCCGTCTTCAGCATCCTGATCCAGTGCGGTCGCAGGCACATATATGCAGTCCGGCTCCGCGGCCAGCGGATCACCCGTTACGCCATACGCCCGCGCCCGGCTTCCGCCGCAAATGCGACGATACGGGCAGACCCCGCATTTGCCCTTCAGTTTGTCCGGATTACGCAAATCCAGAAACAACGGCGAGCGTTGATAGACCGCTACGGCCGAATCATGGGGAAAGTGACCGCAAACGATCGGCAGAAATCCGGTGGGACAAATTTCGCCAATATGGCTGATAAACATCACCCCGCGCCCATCGTTCGTGCCGACGATACCGGGCAGCGGTGTATGTCCATAGCCGGCCACCGGCAGGTGGGCCGCGGCGGGCGGCTGATTCAGCATCGCGGATGCCACCCCCGGCAAGTCCGCCGTGGCCGATCCGCCTCCGTGCGGACCGGGGGCTATATCGGGTTGCGGCGCCAGGTCCGATATTGGCGGGGCGCCGTCGGCCTGCCGCTGTTTCTCCAGGAGAAACCGCCGGTAATGTGGCGCCTCGGTGGTTTTGATGCCGAAGCGATGGCGGCCGGAATGAGCATAGAGTTTTTCAAAGACGATTTCATACTCGCCCGGCGCAATTCGCGGCGCGGCCATGGCCCGCCCCGTGGGCACCAGGAAAAAGACGGACCACAAGGCGATGGGGTACCGATCCAGCAGATCCGCCATCGCGTCAAGCTGGTGAAAATTTTGTCGGGTAATGGTGGTGTTAATCTGCATGGACAGACCGCAATCCATGGTGTCCTGGATGATTTCCAACGTGCGGGCAAAGCTGCCGGGAACACGGCGGAAATCGTCATGGGTGGCCGCGTCGGCACCATCCAGACTAATCGCCAAACGATGCAACCCGGCATCCTTAAGGCGACGAATCACATTGGTTGAAACCAGTTTTGTCGCCGAAGGCGTCATCGCCATTTTCAAGCCGATAGCTACGCCGTGGCTTACCAGGTCGAACACATCCGGCCGCTTAATGGGATCGCCGCCGGTAAAGACCACCAGCGGCGGCTTGGGGAAACCTTTAAAATCATCCAGCAAGCTTTGGGCCGCGGCCGTGTCCAGCTCCAGCGGGTGCCGGTGCGGCTGGGCCTGAGCGCGGCAATGGCGGCACAGCAGATTGCAGGCGCGCGTCACTTCGTAGAACACCACCAGCGGCGAATGTTCAAAATCGCTGGCCGTATACGCCAACCCGCCGGGAGACATCGTTGTGGATGGTGCGTTGCGGGTGGCGCATCGTTCCGGCGCCGGGGGATCGCCCGGAGGTGACCCCGGGCGACTGAACTGCACGACGGGGCCGTTTCTCCCATTAAGCCCGAACTCCGCGCTTATGCTGGGAGCCAGGCAGGGCACTCCGTCCGCACCGCCAGCCGCCGGTTGAGATTTATTGGTACACATCGTTGTCGCTGTTCGCAAATTTTCTTGCCGCACATATTGTAGGCGCGTACAATAGATAAAGCAGTCTATTTAGCCCTTTTCCTGGAAAGTTCCATGATCCCCATGACCTTCGAGCGAATCGCCGCACTTTTGGATAACGCCTTGATCGGCCGCCTGGCCATGGCCTCCACTGATGCCAGACCCTACGTCATTCCCCTGCCCTTTTGCTGGCTTGATCAGTGCGTCTATCTGCGGGTACCGCTGCGCGGCCGTAAAGGGGCCATCCTGCAAGCCAACGACCAGGTTTGTTTTGAAGTCGACTGGTTCACCGATCAGCTGGACGATTACGCCTCCGTGCTGGTGGAAGGGCGGCTGGTGGCGGTGGAGGATCTGGCGGAAAAAATCCGCGCGCGCGCCGCCAACGACGCCAAGTACAACCGCCTGCGGCACGCCTGGCGTCCGGGCCATGGCCGCCGCACGCCGCTGGAACAGGTTCCCACCCGCAAAATCATTCCCGTACAAATCAGCGGGCGCCGCATGGATCCCCAGCGCGGCCTCTAAGTGGGAGCGCCGAAGGAGTCATTGGATCGCCGGCGGCGCATCGTGGCCGCCTCCAGCGGCAGGCACGTGCCGTGGCTGGTCCGCTGGTTCGACGACCCAGCGGAGTACGTCCACCGTCAGCGCACCGCCAGCACCGCTGGTGAATGCCATCCGATGTCCACCCGGGTAACGCGGCCAAAACCGGCTTCCCGCAGCCAACCCGAATATTCCTTGAAAGTATACGTATCACCCCGTGCCGTGTTGACGAGCATATTCAAGGCAAAGAGCAGCGGGAACGGCGGGGCGGTCCGCAGATTGTTCGGAATCATGTCGATAATCACCATTCGACCGTACGGTTTAAGCGCCGCGTGCATCTTGCGAAAAAGTTGCCGCGACGAATCGGCGCCCTCCGAGTGCACAATATTTCCCAATAAAGCCACGTCGAAGCGATTCGCGCCAAAATCGATCTCGTTTAAGTCCCCGCCTAAAAAGTTGAAACGCTTTTCTACCCCGTGCCGATGGGCATATTGCCGAGTCAACTCTAGCACTTTCGGAAAATCCTGGGCGGTGACCCGTGCCGTGCCATCCGCCTCGGCCAAGGCAATGCCCCAAATGCCGGAACCGCAGGCGACATCCAGCACTTCCCATCCCGTGCGGCGCCTGCCGTCGAGCAGGGCCCGGGCCAGCCGCCGTGCCGGGGGGCGATTCATGACATGCAATCCACGCACCAGGTTGGGGAAAAAATCCTCGGCCGTTTGCCGCTCGTTGACGCGCACCGGCGCCTGGCCAGTGCGAACGGCTTCGGTTAAGTGCGTCCAATTGTGCCAAAGCCGGTCGTCGCCCAGCATCGCCCCGCAATAATCCGGCTGCGATCGGACCAGGTAGCGACGCGCCAAGGCGGACAAACCGTAAATCGAAGCCCGTTTGTGAAGTAATTGCAGCCCCGTTAAAGCATCCAGCAGCATGCGCATCCCGCGCTCCGAGGCACCCGAAGCCTTGGCCAGCGACGCGGTGGTCCGCCGGCCGGCGGCGATATGGGAAAACACATCTAATTGCAGGGCAGCGGCCAGAATACGCGCCGGCGCGAAGCATAGATGAAACTGAAAAAGCCGGTCGACGCCGGAAGGCGCTGGACTATCGGTTCTGGTCATTATGACATAATCTCCTTTTCCAAAATCTAAAAATACGACCGGCGGAGGAGCTATTCCCCACCGCCGGTCAATAGGAGAGCCCAAACGCCAAGCGACCGTTTTACCGGCGCTGGCAACTCAGTCTTGATGCGCGCTGGCGCTCTTCAAGAAAGCCAATACTTTCCGCGCTTGCTCGCCGGTCAATCCCGCCTTCAGCCGCATGTACTGCACGATCACGCTCCACTGGGCCGGCGTGTACTGCCGCGGGGAACGAAGTTCGTGGCAGCGCATGCAGTTCTCCGCCCAGATCTGGGCGCCGGATTCATCAGCGGCCGGATCCTTAATCGTCAAGGGCCAAACGCCGGCCGGTTTTGCGGTAACCGCCGCCGTCTTAGTCGGTGGGGCGCCCGCGCACCCCGCCATGGTCATTGCGGCCAGGAGCAGCGTCGCAGCGCCAAGGGTCAGACCTTTACCCATCCGCCTGCGTCGAAACGTGTTCATCATCATCTCCTTCAAAGTCAACCGATCAGATACCCACCGCGAACTGCATAAACAGGGCGTCATTGCCGTGATGACCGCCGGAAAGATTGTCGAATTCGTACTCCAATTTCAGCACGGCGTTCGAGTGCAACCAATAATCCAGGCCGACGCTCCAGCGCTGCTCCTGCAACGCCCCGGAATTGGCGACTGAAGCCGGCCCATGGATATAGTCATAACGCAGCGCCACCATCGTTTTATCAAGATATTTTATCCCGCACATACTGGGCTGGTAGGCTGCTTCGAGCTGGCCGCCGTTGGACAGGCTGCCCAGGTCCGCAGCGCCATCCACACCGCCCTGGTCGACCTGGTCCCAGGTCCAACCGCCCCGGAAGCGTGCCAAGCCATCGATTTTCTTGTTCACATAGTACAGGTTGCAATCGATCGCCTGCACCAGCGAGTTGGCGGTCTGCAAGGCGCCATCCGGGCTGGGGCGCGCCCATTCAAACGAATAGCCAAACTCCACATTCGGTATCGGCAGGTAGCTCACGCGGCCGCCGACCGTTTTGCCGTTTTGTGCGGCGGGGTTGTTGTTGCTGTAACTTAGGGTATTGGGCGTACCCGCGGTGGAAACCAACTGCGGGCCGTTGCTTACGAACAGGAAGTAGGTCAAGTAGCCGAGCTTATCCGGCACCGGCACGCCGCCACGGGTCCACAGGCCCAGCTCATTCGGCGGCAGCAGATTATCCTCCAGCGATCCATCCACCATCCAGCGATTCCAGGGCGCCGGGTTGAAAATTCCTACAACTCCGCCGATGGGGCTGGAGATCAAACCGCCGCCGAGCGTCAGGTAGTCGTTAAGCTCGTAATTGAGGTTCGCGGCGCCCATGTCCACGCCGGTGACACTGTCGGTCGCTGCGCCTGGGCTGGTCAAAGCCCCGCCGGCAGCGCCGTTGGCCGTGTAGAAATCAAAGCCAGTGTTGATAAAAATTCTCTTGTCGACGCGAACCTGAATCAGTGGACTGGCATCGGCGTAGAACGTCGAGGCGCTGCCCGCCTTATGGATGAATTGAACATTCGCATCGCCAGCCACCAACACCCGAATGTTGCCAGGGTTCAACTCGCTGATGCGCTCGCTTTCCCGCATCACGCGCTTATACAGCCGCCGGACCTGGGCTTTGGTCGCCGCTTCGGTCATTTTCGCCTCGGCCGCGCTTTGTTGGGCCTGCTGCTGTTTCATGGCGGCCATCTGCTTCTGCATGGCCGCCATCTGTTTGGCCATCTGGGCCATCTGGGCCTTCAGAGCGTCATACTTCCTGGCCAGCGAAGCGGAATTCGCCGGCGCGGCGTTGGCGCTTAGCGCCGGCACGGCGAACGCCGCCGCCAGCCCCATTCCCAGTAGCATCTTTCGCCTGTGCTTCATGACTTGTCCCTTTCCTTAAACGAAACCCCAATCGCCAAAATTCGCCTTAAAAAACGCCTCCGGCTTACCCGCCGATCAGAATGCGGGGACACAATCCGGCATCATGCGGCACATCAATGTGCCGGCTAAGATAGCCTGCGACTTTTCGGAACCACGGTTGTGGCTCATGGTCATGGTTTGTTCCGCCGCGCCGGATCAAACTTCTGGTGGATGTAATTAATCACATCCCATCTCTGCTTGCGAGTCAAGCTGTCCCGAAAACTGGGCATCGGGCTGCGGCCATGGGTGATCTTCCAAAAAATAGCCCCTTCGCCCTGCTTCCAGAAGGAAGCCGTGGTAAGATTCGCCGGGTGAGGCGAAAGAAACGCCCCCGTCGGACCGTCACCTTGCCCATTGGCACCATGGCACGCTTCGCAGTTCTGGGTGAACAACGCGTGGCCGGCACTCACGGAAGCCGCTGTGGCAGGAAATGGATCAGGATCCTTCTGTGCCGACTTCGGCGCTTTCCAGTCGCTGTAAAATCGAACCACCCTGCCAACGGCGATGTTATATCCGGCAATCAGCGAAATTGTCAAGAACCCCGCGATTGTAATGCTCTTCATGGTGATTGGTCTTTTTCCGAACATTTTTTCAACTCACAAAATCTGGCGTGGCGTTGTGTGAAAACTTTCACAACAAATCCAAACCGTAAGGGCTTGTGAAACGATTCACGAGGCCCTGCAAGCGCCTACACCATCTATTGGATTATGCGCACAAAAACATCAGACACAATCAGGAGAAATAGTTGATCGGTATTAAGAACTATTCTGGATTAGCCTTAATAATTTTAACTAGCGTTATTTAGGTAAATATCCTACTTCGCAACCTCAAGGTCGCCGTGGGCGACTAAACCACAATTATGCGGTGGGGCCGGGGTGGCCGCGGGCCGGCCCTGTCGCTGACGCGCCAAGCTCTGTAGGGCCGATGCCCCCATCGGCCAAGCGAGCAGCCGACGGGGGCGTCGGCTCTACGGGTGATCCTGACTGGTCGCTGCAGTTCAGTCGCCCGCCGCGACCTCCGGGCGAGCAACGATAGCGTATTGCTTTGTCCCCCACTTACTTTCGGGTATCGCGTCCGGAAGCCGTTCACCGGGTCGCCGTGGGCGACTCGCCGCCAGTGACCCAAAGGCCGGTGCTTCGGGTTCGGTAGCGGGTCCGGGGCTGTTTCTCCAAGCCGAAATTTATCGTTTGACAACGCAGTACGTGTTTAATCGCCCCTAGGGTAAGCGCGGGCTGTGAAGCTGGGACTCGGATCAAGGCCGCCGCGGCGTGTCAGTCGCTACAAGCGGGCGTCCGCACAGCGCCAGATTCAGACTAAAAATGACTGATACCCGGTTGTTCGCCCGGATCAAACCAAAAAAAGCGGAGGGAGGGGTAATCCCGAAATTGCGCATCCCTATCGTACTGCGGGCTTGGATATGGAAGCGCCCGTGTCCCTGGGGTTGGACCAACATATCGGTGGTTAAAACGCGCCGCCGCCCGGCAATAAAAAGCCGCCCTGTGACCGCCAGCTTCAGAGCTTCCGGGCCGGTCGTTTCCTTAGGAATGGTGGCGTTTTCCACTTTTTCAAAGGTATATTGAATGGTGGGATACCGCCGGGCCTTCAAAGCCGCGTGCAGGTCGTGGTCCCGCCCGCGGTTATCACTGCGCAGCGAGGTGGTGGCAATGGAAATATCGCCGCGCGGCCTGCCGGTCAGCGGCAAGGCTGGGACTGTGCTAACCGCCGCGCTGGACGAATCAGGTGCCCCCCCCGCGCCCGTCGGCGGGTCCGGTCGCGCCGCAATGGTTCGCAGTCGCTTTAACCATGTCCGCAATCCGGCTCGGGAAATATCCAGCACCACGTCGCCATGAACCGCGGTGCTGCGGGAGTACCAGGAACCGATCGTCGCGGTTCCGTCCAGCTCCACGTAACTGCCACGGGTGATTAGAAAATGCAGTGGCCAAGTCGAGGCTGCCACAGTCCCAGTGGCTCGGGGGGTGGGCGTCCCACCCGCTTTGAAATCGGCCTGGAGGGTCGAGCCTCTGGCTGCTCCGCTGAGCCCCGCACCAAGAACAAACACCGACCAGGCAATAACAGGCCAATCCCTTAAGGCGCGCTGAGCAACTGTGGCGGCCCTCGCCGCGGACGGTACGGCGGTGGCGCAGGAGCCGTTCTGCCGACGCTTTACTCCGCAAACCAACCGCTCAAATATCCCCTGAAGCAGCCACATCATCGCCTTAACCTCGCGGTACCATGCGAATTTGAGATCTCACAATCTGAAATATCAAATTTGAAATCCCCGTGTCCGTCCCGTTGCGCCTTCCGCCTTCATCCTTCATCCCCGGCCTTACTTCGCCTCCGTAAGCAGCCAAGTCGCTTTCACCGCAATCGCATCGCCGGAGCGAATAAGGCCGAACATCGCCGTGGGCGGTTTTACGCCGAACTGGGTCATCTTCAAGGGCACCATGGTCGTTACCGTCAATTGATTAGACGGCTCAGGCCACACGTTAAGTTCCAGCGTCACCTGCTGGGTGACGCCAGCCACCGTAAGCTGGCCGACGGTATCAAAGTGATACGCCGGATCCTGTGCCGATGGTACGGAGCTTAAGGTTGCCCGGATCAGACGGTAGGAAATCACGGGATCCTGTCGCCGCTTCAGGGCGTGGTACACGGTGTTATCCATGCCAGAGCCTTCGCTGCTTTTCAGCGTCGCCACGGGAATACGAAGTTGAATGGCCCGAATGGCCGCGGATGGAGCGACCGCCTTGGTGGTCTGGCGGGAGCCGGGCGTCCCCGGCCCACCGGCTTGTACCGGCAATGCCAACACCAGCCGGCCCTGGATGGCGCTGGATTTCACCGTCCAGTTGTGCAAGGTCGAAGTGCCGCTGACCACCACTTCACCGGCATGGGAGCCGCTTACGTAGGTAGCCGCCGCAGGTTGGCTTACCGCGGCGGCACGGGCCGCGCTGGACGGGTTGGTTACCACCAGCACCGCCAGCGCGGCCACACTCCACCAGCCAATTCGGGCCATTGCCGTAACGGAAATTCGCATGGTAAAACTCCAGGAAGCTATCAGCGTTCAGCTCTTAGCACCGGGATTTATCCCGGTGAACGGCAAGCCAGGCGCCATCGTTCACCAGGCTGAAGCCTGAGGCTAAAGCTGAACGCTGATGGCCGCCGCATAGCGGCTAAAATCCGAACGACACCTCCATCACCACGCCGCTGAAGCGTGGATTGTGGTATGCCTCGACGCCGTCCACCACGCCGGTGTTCGGGTCAAAGTTGTTGTATTGCTGGTAAACGTATTCCAGCTTGGCCAGCAGGTCTTTGGTCAGCCAATAACCGCCGCCAACCTGGAAGCGATCCACCCAGCCGCTGCTGTCGACTCCGCTGGCTGCGCCGGTCGGATGCACCGCGCCCGCGACGGCGTAGCTGAAGCGGCCCGCCAGGTAAAGCGCGGCGTTAATATGGTAAACGGCCTCCGCCGAGCCATAGAGCCAGCGTTCGCGGTAGGCGGAATCGCCAGTCCAGCCGACGAACGAATACATTTCCCATGGCCAGTGGTTCCAGGTGATGTCCATTTGATAGGCCTGCATATCCAGGCCATCCAAGGGCGTAATCTGGCCAGGGTTGTCGCCACCGCCAAAGACCGCGGCATACACGCCGCCGCTACGCTCAGCGGAGTACAAGTGCGACACCTCGGTACCTCGGCTGGCGCCGGCGAGGTTGTCGTAATACGCTGAGAACGATAGCCGCACATCCTTCAGCGGATAACCCCAAAGCTTGCCGTGGACATCGGGCAGGCTGCCGTAATCAAAGTGCTCGGTGGTCGTGCCGCTGCCAGCGCCAACCAGCCAGTAAACCGGGCCTTTGACGCTGTATACTTCGGCGCCGATTTCTTCAGTGTTCGGATCGACCAGGTAATTGCCGATCAACGGGTTACGCTCGACATAGGCGTTGTTGGACCGGTGGTAATTCTGATCGCCGAAGTCGATGTCGAAGGCGCCGGCCTTGACATTGATATAGTTAAACAGCGCCCCCAATGGACCGCCGGCAAATGGCGGAGGTAATTGCTCAAGCAGAATATAGCCCTGGTGGCCGTACATGGTGTTAGGATGGGGACGGCTGGCCACATAGGTGTCAAAAAACACATCCAATTTGCCCGGAATCGACGCCAGGAAGTCCAGATTGGCAAAAGGCGTCTGGAAGCCGGGATCCAAGCCGGCATATTGGTTGATGGTGTTGTAATAGGCGCTTTGCTGCGTGATTGCCTGGTAGCGCCCGACCGTTTGCAAGCCCATATAGAGCCGCAAATCACCCACTTGGCCGACCTGCATATGCATTGGGGGCCGAATATGGGCGGGATTCTGATCACGGAACGGTGAAAAATAGTTTTCCCCCGTCGGCGGCGCGAACATCTCCTGCATCGTTTCATCGATGTTGTTGGTGGACGCCTGGGCGGTTGCCTGGGCGCTGATCTGCCTGGAGTTCGCCATCACCTGCTGGTAAAGCTTTTGAATCTGGGCCTTGGTGGCCGCCTCCTGGGTGGAGGCCGCCCGCGCGTTTTGGGCCTTAAGCCGGGCAATCTGTTTTTCCAGTTGCGCCTGCTTCCGCTGGCTGGCGGCCTGATTCTTCTTAAGAGCAGCCAGCTCCTTCGCCATCCGGGCCATTTGGGCCTGCAACGCTGGGTTGCCCGCCGGCGCCGTGGCGGCACTGGGTGCCGCAGCCGTTACTGCCGCCAAAGCCGGTAACGGTAAACCCGCCACAGCCAATCCGATGCACATCGCTATTTTTCGTTGGTGTCCCATAACCTGTTCCTTCCTGATTGTTATTGTTGGCACAACTTCCCAAAAACCGGGGGGGGCAATGCCCGCTTCCCCGTAAGCAAACCACAAATCCCACGAGGCTTTGTGGAACTGAGTTGTCTGTCTGAATCATTTGTGAGCGTCGCACCTCCTACCGCTACGGTATAAGTGGCCAGTGGTCCATTTTGTGAAACCTTTCACAATACCTGAACGTCCGCAATTTCCGCGAGATTCCAAGCTCCTAAGCGGCCACGCACGGCATAACTGGCCAGTGGCATGGGCACTGTGAAACGTTTCACGATACCCAACCGCCCACACCGTGAGGCTCTGACGAAATAGTAGAGCATCTCGTGGAAACATAACATCGGCAAACTGCTGGAAGTGTCGTAAAGCAATTAACTCGACTGCGGGTAGCTACAGTGGCTTAAGTATGGCTAGGTAAATAGCTTAGTGTGGGGCCAGGGGATTGCAGTTACCTGTCTTCAGCGATCAGCGGTCAGCGGCTGGCTCGCAGGCCCAGGGCGCGATTCGGTGTCGGGGTTTGAACCCGATGCCGATGGGGGCATCGGCGGCTACATGCGACCAGGTTCGCCTGCCGGTTTGTCACACCCTCCGCGGTGAGCTAGAATTACCCCTATGGTTAAACCCAACCTCGAACCTCATGCGGACCCTTTCCACGCCCGCGGCACCATTGATACGCCTTTGGGCAAGCGTACCATCTATCGTCTCGACGCCCTGCAACGCCTGGCCGCTGTGGACACGCTGCCCTACAGCATCAAAGTACTCTTGGAAGCGTGCCTGCGTCACTGCGACGGGCACTTGGTCACGCCGCGGGATGTCGAAGCGCTGGCCCGCTACGAGGCTCGCCGCCCGCAGGCCATCGAGATACCGTTTCTGCCTGGCCGCGTGGTACTGCAGGACTTTACCGGCGTGCCGGCGGTAGTGGACCTTGCGGCGATGCGCTCGGCCATGGTGCGTCTGGGGGGAGACCCTAAAAAAGTCAATCCCCTCGTGCCATGCGACCTGGTGATTGATCACAGCGTGCAGGTGGATGCTTTCGCCAGCCGCGCCGCGCTGGAAATCAACAGCCGGCTGGAATTCGAGCGGAATCGGGAGCGCTACCAGTTTCTGAAATGGGGAGATC
>JAJYFE010000124.1 GCA_021785435.1 Planctomycetota bacterium | reverse complement strand
AGGAACGGCTTAAGTACGCACCCAACAGAAACGCCACCGCCTGGCAAAGAATACCCAGCGCCACCAGGGTCATCGTGCCGCTCATCACCGCGACAATCTGGTGCTGGGTCAGAGAGGAAAAGAACAGGCCGATCGAAACCATCAAGGCCCCCATGAGCAGCAGCCCGAGGTAACTGGTCAGCACCGGCATGTAATCCGGCCGCCCAAACACCGTCAGAATCAGCACCAGCACAAAACTGGACGCGATCACGACGCCGTAGAACCCCAGCGCGCCTAAAAATTTTCCGAGCACGAGCTGCAGTTCCGTGATGGGACTGGTGCGCAGCATTTCCATGCGCCCGGAACGGTATTCTTCCGCGAACAGCGACATGGTGATAAACGGAACCAGGAAAATCAGGATCAGGTGATTCCATTGGAACATCGGGCCGGGATCCGCCAGTTGGCCCGGCTGGAAAACCAGCAACGCGAAAAGCAGTCCCACAAAAAGTAGATACAGCGCCAGGACGATGTACCCGATCGGTGAGTAAAAAAGACTGGTTAATTCGCGTTTGGCGATGGCTAAGGTTACCGACATATCAGCACCCGATACTTAGAAAAACCCGTTCCACGCTTGTCGTGTCTTTCGTGCTTTTCGTGGTTGGAAATCCGTGTAAGTCCGTGTAATTGCGGTTTTTCGTTGCGGTTTCCCGGCTCCGCCGCGGTGTCCCGGCCGTCTTTACGCCGCCGCCGCCGCGCCGGGGTCTGTGATCTGCACAAAAAACTCCTCCAGAGTCGCTCCGCCGGAACGCATCTCCCGCAGCGCCCAACCGCGTTGGTGAATGACGGCGGCAATCTGTTCCTTCAGCGTCGCATCCAACGTGCCCGTGACCGCCAGAGTGCCGGCCCCCCCGCCGGCCAGAATTTCCACTTGTTGCACGCCCGGCAGGGCATCCAAGGCGCTGCGCACCTGCGCCACCGGCCCACGCACTTCCACCACCAGTCGCCCCGCACCGCGGCCAGCCCCCTGCTGCTTAAGCTCTTCCGGCGTACCCTGGGCCAGGATCCGCCCGCGCCCGATAATGATAGCGCGCTGACAGACCAGCTCCACCTCTGAGAGGATATGCGTGGACAGCAGCACCGTATGCTGTCCCGCCAGATTGGCAATCAACTTGCGCGTCTGGCGAATCTGCGCGGGGTCCAGGCCCACCGTCGGTTCATCCAGGACCAGCACCGGCGGATTGTGCAGCAACGCATCGGCGATGCCCAGGCGTTGGCGATACCCTTTCGACAGGTTGCCCACCAGCCAGCGCAACCGGTCGGACAGCCAGCACATTTCCGCCACTTGCGCGATGCGTCGGCGCAAAACCGCGCGCTCCATGCCGCGGAGCTTACCGCGAAAGATCAAATATTCCTCCACCCGCATTTCCGGGTACAAGGGCGTATTTTCCGCCAGGTAGCCGATGTGTCGGCGCACCGCCAGCGATTGCTGGAACACATCTAAACCAGCCACCCGGGCCATTCCACTGGTTGGAGGCAGGAAGCACGTTAACATGCGAATGGTCGTGGTTTTTCCGGCGCCATTCGGCCCTAAAAATCCGACGACCGCCCCTTTCGGCACTTCGAAGCTGATGTGGTCCACCGCGAGGAATTTTCCGTAGGCCTTGGTTAACCGGTCCACGACAATATCCGCGGGATTGGCCATCAATGTCCTCCTGCCCGAAAAGTCGTATGTTTATAACCGATACTACGAAATGTCAACGTCGCCGGTTCGCCTTCTGCATTGCGCAGTCCACCCCCGAAGCCCACCCCCGAAGCCCACCCCCGAAGCCCACCCCCGAAGCCCACCCCCGAAGCCCACCCAGGTTTGGTAATCTTGCCTTCGTCATTAGCGGCGCGGCACAATACCGGCGGGGCAACACCGCCGTCAAGCCTCATCTGCTCTCTCCTTCACCCGTCGCTTGCGTTATAACGGATGCTGCAAGGCAAGCTCTTGACATCCACCGTCGCCTGCCTTCTAATGCCTTGCACTTGAGTGCGGTCGTCTTTTTGGCAAAGGAGAACCGATGAAAGCCACGCTTCGCGGCAAACCCCGGAAAACCATTGTTGCTACCCGCAAAAGCTGCACGGCCCGCGGCACCGGCCTGTCCCACTACATCCTCATGGACAAGAAAGGCCGCCTGTGAGCCTCCCCCCAGCGGTCGTTAATCCAGCGGCCCCGTCACGGGGCCGCTGGATTAACACCGGCAACGGCCCCCTGCTGCAGCCCATCGATATCGGTCATCGCGATTACGTCGCCCTGCTCCAGCCGGACACGGCCTTCTGGTCGCTCATCCCGCGGAACCAATTAGCCGACGCGCTGGCCCCCGGCAGCCGCCTGCTTAACGCTTTGCACGGCAAGGCCCGGCGCTTCGCCGCGGAAATGCACACCCTGCGCTTCGATCTGAAACCCTCCGCGGTTTATTTCAATCCCACCGAACGCTGCAATCTTAACTGCACCTACTGCTATCTCCCGCAGGCGATGCGCCATGACGGTCGGCATATGTCGCGTGCGGACATCTTTCGGGCCTTAAAAATCCTCCAGTCCTATTTCGCGCGCACCGTGCCGAAGCCGACCAAACCCCAGATCGTCTTCCATGGCGCCGAGCCGCTGTTAAACGCCCCGGCCATGTTTGCCGCCATCGACGCTTTCGCCGACGATTTCCGTTTTGGCGTGCAGACCAACGGCACACTGCTGGATGATGCCGCCGTCGAATTTCTAACCCGCCACGGCGCCAGTATCGGCCTTTCGCTCGATGCGCCCACGGCGGCTATCGCCGACCGCACCCGCAAAACCTGGGGGAACCGTGGCGTATATCAACCGGTGCTGCAGGCCATGGAACGCCTTAAAGGCTACCCCGGCTGGAGCGTGATCTGCACCATCAGCAGCGAAAACCTGCGGCACCTGACCCGCCTGGTGGAGTTTTTTCACCAGCACCGCGTGCCCACGTGCCTGCTGAATATTTTGCGCTGCACCCTGCCCTCCGCCCGCGGTGTCCGGCCCGCCGATCACCACGCCGCCCGCTATTTTTTAGCCGCACTCGACCGCACCTACGAGCTATACCGCCAGTCCGGCCGCAAACTGCCGGTGGCTAATTTCGCCAATATCCTTCTGGCCATTCTAGCCCCCACCGCACGGCGGATGATGTGCGACATTTCCCCCTGCGGCGGTGGCCGCTGCTTCTTCGCCTTGGCCGCCAACGGCGATCTGTTTCCGTGCAGTGAATTCATCGGCCTGCCCCGTTTCCGCGGCGGCAACATTTTCACCGACCGGATTGACCGCGTCCTGGAAAGCGAACCGTTTCAGCGGGTCACCACCCGCCGCGTGGAGGACCTGGATCCATGCCGCCGCTGCGCCATCCGCCACTTCTGCGGCGCCCCGTGCCCCGCGGAGGCGCACGAAATGAATGGCGCCATGAACCGCCCCGGAGCCTTCTGCGAATTCTACGAAGAACAGGTTCGCTACGCCCTGCGCGTCATCGCCGACGATAAAGCCGACGCCTATCTCTGGGACGACTGGAGCCAGGGCCTCCGCGACAGCTTTCACTTCTCCTGAGTCGGTTCATACCCCTGCGGCTTTTTAGGTTTGACTTTCGTCCCCCCGCCGCGGCAAAACTTTTCCACTCTATCGTCGGATTTCGCGTTTTCCACCGACGCACCAGGCCGTCCCACCACCGTGCGGCGCTGACGCTCGCCCACTGGCCATCGCCCGCCTCTCACGGTAATCTACCCAGTGGAAACAGCTCCCGAATGCGGCAGGTCCGCTGGCAAGGCCCCTGGTCGGAGACCGTTTGTGGCCCAGGTGATAATAGAAAACCCGGTGATCAACTCGCCCTTTGAAGAGCCAGCCCGCCATTTTAAGTTCGACGAAACCGGGATCACGAACGAAATCGCGCCTTTCCGGCGGCCAAGTTCTTACTTTGTTCCCATCGCCCGTCCACGCAAAACCGGAGGAAAAACCCAGCGAACGTTCGAGGACTGGCGCTCCGACCGCGTTGAGGAAAGCCGGGATGTCAACCGCATCCGCCAACGCGTGCAGACCTGGCGCAATGGCCGGTATGCGGACGATGTCAGCCGCACCACGGCTCGGCTGCTTAAATATTGGCGCTCGCCGGATCGTCACCGCCGGCTGTTCTTCTGCCAGATCGAGGCGCTGGAAACACTTATTTACATCACCGAGGTCGCCCGAAAATACGGCGATACGTGGATTGAAAACGAGATCCGCCGTTTCAGCGAAGAAGCCAACCCCGGCCTGTACCGTCTGGCCTGCAAACTCGCCACCGGCGCGGGTAAAACCGTGGTGATGGCCATGGCCATCGCTTGGCACACGCTCAACAAGCTGGCCAACCCACAGGACGCCCGCTTTTCCGACGCCTTCCTCATCGTCACGCCGGGCATCACCATTCGTGATCGTCTGCGCGTACTACTGCCGAACGATCCCCAGAATTATTACCGTGCCATGGAAATTGTTCCCGACGATCTGCAGGACGAGATGCGGAAAGCCCGCGTGCTGATTACAAATTACCACGCCTTTATCCGTCGGGAAAAAGTCAGCGCCGGGAAACTCACCAAGGCCATATTGGCCTCTGGGCTGGCCCGCAACCAGGAATCCGCCCTCACGGAGTCGGAAGGCGAAATGATTCGCCGCGTCACGCGCGACCTGGGGGCGAAACGGAACATCGTGGTGCTCAACGATGAGGCGCACCATTGTTACCGGCATAAGGTGGATTCAAGCGGCTCCGGAAACGGCGAAAAACTCACCGCCGAAGACCGCCATGAGGCCGAGCAAAACAACCAAGCCGCCCGTGTCTGGATCAGCGGCCTGGAAAGCCTGGCCCGCATAACCGGCATCCGGGCCATCTACGATCTTTCCGCCACACCGTTTTTTCTCCGCGGCTCCGGCTATTCCGAGGGGACACTGTTCAAATGGGTAGTGTCGGATTTCTCACTGATTGACGCGATTGAAAGCGGCATCGTCAAGGTGCCGCGGGTGCCGGTCTCGGATGATTCCGGCGCTGGTGAACAGCCGACCTATCGCGATCTTTGGCTGCAAATCCGCGATAACTTGCCGAAAAAGGGCCGCGGCACCGAGAACGTCGCCGCTGAGCCACGCCTGCCGGTCCAGCTTGAGGGCGCGCTCCAAAGCCTTTACGGCCATTACAAAAAATCCTTTGAACATTGGCAGCAAACAGCGGAAAGCTCGGCCGGCGCGACCACCCCGCCGGTATTTATTGTCGTCTGCAACAATACCAACGTTTCCAAAATGGTCTTTGATTTCATCGCCGGGTGGGAAAAAAAACTGCCGGACGGCACTGCGGCGGCGGTGCCGGGCAGGCTGGAGCTGTTCAGCAACGTGCGGGATGGCCGGTTCACTAGCCGCCCCAACACCATCCTGGTCGATTCGCGGCAACTGGAATCAGGCGAGGGGTTGAGCGAAGATTTCAAGAAAATCGCCGCCCGTGAAATCGAGGAATTCAAGGCCGACTACCGCGCCCGCTTTCCCGACCGCGACGCGGAGAATCTCACCACCGATGAAGATTTGCTCCGTGAGGTGCTCAATACCATCGGCAAGCCGGATAAGCTGGGGGAGCATATTCGCTGCGTCGTCTCCGTTTCCATGCTCACCGAAGGCTGGGATGCGAATACCGTCACGCATATCCTTGGCGTGCGGGCGTTCGGCACACAACTGCTGTGTGAACAGGTCATCGGCCGCGGCCTGCGCCGGCGCAGCTACGAGGACCTGGACCAGATCGAAGTCGGCTCTGGCAGTCACCGGGCGGTGATTGAAGCGTTCCCCGTGGAATACGCCGAAGTTTACGGCGTGCCGTTTTCCTTCATCCCGTGCAGCGGCGCGGCGGCCGCCCCGACATCCAGCCAAGAGCCGAGGCACGTGCGCGCCCTTCCCGACCGCATCGCCTGCGAAATCACCTTTCCGCGCATCGAAGGCTACCGCTATGAATTGCCCGCCGAGCGACTGTCGGCCCGATTCACCGCCGACTCCCGACTGACCCTAAGCACCAAGAGCTTCCCAACGAAGACCGAAAACGCCCCCATCGTCGGCCAAACCGCCATCCATAATCTGGATGACCTCAAGGTCGTGCGGCTGCAGACCGTGGCTTTTCAAATCGCTCGGACGATGCTGGAGGCCTACTTCGCCGATCCGGAAAAGAATCGCCGCGAGTGGCTTTTTCCCGACCTCGTCGCCATCGCCCGCGAATGGATCGATCAATGCGTGGTGCTCCAGGACAATACTTTTCCGCAATTGCTGCTCTGGTCGCGCAATCGCCAGGACGCCGCCGACCGCATTTACAAGGCGATCGTCGAAATCACCGCGGGTGAGAAACACCTGCTGCCGATCGTCAAGCCGTACGACACGGTCGGGTCAACTCGTTTCGTCCAGTTCGACACCCGGCGGCCGGTCTACCGAACCCGCGCGGACAAGTGCCATGTTTCCCATGTCGTGGCCGATACGGAATCCTGGGAACAGAAGATGGCCCAGACGCTGGAGGATATGGACGAAGTCATCTGTTACGTCAAGAATCAGCGCCTGGGTTTCCAGATTCCCTACGTCATCGATGGCGTGCAGCACCATTACGAACCGGATTTCATCGTGCGGTTAAACGACGGCCATGGCCGCGAAGACCCGCTGAATTTGATCATCGAAGTCACCGGCAAAAAGGACGGGGAAGAGGGCCGGAAAAAGGAGGCGAAAGTTTCCACCGCGAAAACGCTCTGGGTCCCGGCGGTGAACAACGCCGGCCAATGGGGCCGCTGGGCGTTTCTGGAGGTGGAGGATCCGTGGGAGGTAGGGAGGAAGATCCGGGAAAGGCTGGCGGTGGGGTATAAATGGACAGTGGCGGCAAACAGCTTCAAATGTTCGGTGGACTCTGGACGGAGAAGAAACTCAACGTGTTGGCGAAGTACCTGTGCAGCTACACTACAGCCCTTAAAAACCAGCCGTTCACAAAAGTCTATATTGACGCTTTTGCTGGCACGGGTTACCGCGAATTAAAGGCCGATGATCAGGCGATATTGCCCCTCTTTGCGCAGATTGCCGAAGAGGCGCCGCAAAAATTTCTGGACGGCTCCGCTCGCATCGCCCTGCGTACTAAGCCGTCTTTTGATCAATACCTATTCATTGAAAAGAGCCGTGCGCGAGCCGAGAAACTTGAGAAGCTTCGGAGCGAGCCGGATTGGACGTCCCTTGCCGACTCGGTCTATGTACGCTGCGGGGAGAGCAACGAGCTTCTCAGGCGATGGTGTGACGACACGGATTGGAAGGATTGCCGCGCCGTGGTATTCCTTGATCCCTTCGGTATGCAGGTGGAATGGAACACCGTGCAGACTATCGCCAAAACGGGGGCGATAGACACCTGGATATTGTTTCCGTTGGGTATGGCTGTTAACCGGATGCTGGCTGACGACCTGGCGGACATCCCAAGCCCCTGGCAGGACCGCCTAACGAAGGTCTTTGGCGACGATAGGTGGCGTGGGGAGTTCTACCACGAGACCATTTCCGATCCCCTCTTCGGCACCGGCAAAACACGGATGAGAAAGGGCTGCGCTCTTGAGCAGATCGGCAGTGCTTACCACCGCCGACTTCAATCGATTTTTCCGGCGGTGGCGCGAAACCCCGCAATTTTGCGCAATTCCACTCGATCACCACTTTTCCAATTCCATTTTGCCGCCGCAAATGCAGGCGAGGGTGGTAAGATAGCGTTACGGATCGCCGAGCACCTGCTGAAAGGCATCACGGAGGATATCTAATATGGCCACCAATTCCGCCATCGAATGGACGCAATCGACATGGAACCCGGTGACGGGGTGCACAAAGATCAGTCCAGGGTGCAAGCACTGCTACGCCGAGCGGATGGCGCTGCGTCTGCAGGCGATGGGGCAGTCCAATTATGTCAACGGCTTTCGCGCGACGCTGCAACCGCAGGCGTTGGAATTGCCGCTGCGCTGGAAAAAGCCGCAACGGATTTTCGTCAATTCCATGTCGGATTTATTCCACAAGGATGTGCCGTTGGAATTCGTCCGGCAAGTATTTGACGTGATGGGCCGCGCCCACTGGCATCAGTACCAAATTCTGACCAAGCGGTCCGACCGTCTGCTTGAGCTTTCCCCGCAACTGCCGTGGCAGTCGCATATCTGGATGGGCGTGAGCGTGGAGCGCCAGGATTACTATTTCCGAATCGATCATCTGCGCCAGACGGCGGCGCACATTAAATTTCTGTCGCTGGAGCCGCTGCTGGGGCCATTACCGAACTTGGATTTGTGCGGCATCGACTGGGTGATCGTCGGCGGCGAGTCGGGCCCGGGGGCGCGGCCAGTGAACCCCGACTGGGTGACGGACATCCGCGACCAATGCCTGGCCATGGGCGTCGCCTTCTTTTTCAAGCAATGGGGCGGCGTGAATAAAAAGGCCGCGGGACGGGAGCTGGAAGGCAGGACGTGGGATGAAATGCCAGAAGCGGCCGTGCCGCGTGCGCGTCGGAGCGTCGCCATGGCAATGGAGGCGGTCTATGGATGACACCGAAGACGATCTCAAGAACCTCCTCAATAACCCGAGGGAAGCCCTGGATTTGGAGTTGAAACAATGGATTGACCCGACGTCAAACGAAGGCCGCGCGAAGATTGTGAGAGCATGCCTCGCGCTCTGGAACAACAACGGCGGCAGGCTGCTGATCGGCTTTAGGGACGATGGCACTCCGGACGTCGACAACGCGCCGGCCGACGTGCACGCCGTGCACGCCATGTTCGGCGGTGAAAAATTGCAGGTACTCGTCTCCAGGTACGCCGCGCAGGCTATTGCCATTAAGGTCCAATTCGTAACCGATGTAGGCGGACAAACGCATCCCGTCGTCACGATCCCCCCCGGCATGCGAACCCCCGTCGCGGCAAAGGCGGACCTGCCCGGGGGTTCGGATAAGCTCCTAATCAAGGACAACGCTGTCTACGTGCGCACATTTGATTCCAACGGCAGGGTAAGTTCCGCCGAGGCCCGGCGCGGTGACTGGGACCGTCTTATACGCATCTGCTTTGATAACCGTGAGGCGGACATTGGAGGTTTCGTCAGACGCCACCTCGCAGCGCTGGACCTGAACTCCATCATCGCCGTTCTGCGCGACGCCGCGACAATAGCCAAGCCACCAACAACCGCGGATCGCGTCACGGGCGAAATGGAAAGGCAGTACAGTCGTTACCTGAACGTGGTCGCGCAGCGCGAGGTCCAAGTCCCGGCGGGCGTAGGCTTCCGTGAATCCCTCATTCTGGTGCAGGGTGAATTCACGTGCCCGGTATCCAATCGCGCCTCCATGGAGCGGCTGCTGGCGAGCGCCCCACATCACACTGGCTGGCCGCCATGGGTCAATCTCTCCGGAGCGACCCGTGAACGCCTCCGCCCGTATTTTCGCGACGGCGGCTGGGAGGCCATGCTCGACTTGCTCGACCCCGCAAGCAGGCCATTCCCGCCCGACCTGAGCTATTGGCGAATCGAACCGACCGGCGTGTTCTACCACATCCGCGCCCTGGAGGGCGATATCACCTGGGACCCCGACCAACACCACCACGCCGAATTTGATTATATCCTTCAGATCAAACGCGTCGCAGAGGTCATCTCCGTCGGACTGTCCTTCGGTCGCGCGCTTGGTTGCGACGAGGCAAAGGCCTCGGTCATCTTCGGTTTCCGCTGGCGTGGCTTGCGGAATCGTCTCCTGACATGGTGGGTCAAACCGATGTTGACGCGGTGCAATAGGGAGATCGGGGGCCAGGACAAGGTTGTCACCACGGCCACCGTTCCCCTTCAAACGCCGCCGGCAGGCATTCCTCCGTACGTCGCCAACGCGGTGCGCGATCTGTTCCTGACGTTTGAGGGAGCAGCGATCGATAACAAGATCGTTGAGGCCGTCGTGAAAGATATTCTCAATTAGTACGTTGCTGCTCCTCCGTCGGGCCGTCTTGCCGAATTGCGCCGCGGGCCGCAGAATGAACCCAAAGGGAAACATTTCAATGACTGCAGACACTGAGAATCGGCCGTATGGGGGTCGGGCGTCCCGCCCGACCGTAATCCTGACACGGGCAACCGCGGCAGCAGGCGGGCAGGATGCCCGCCCCCCAGCGACAGGTGCAGGCGGGCAAGATGCCCGCCCCCCCAACCTGAACAATGGGGGTCGGGCGTCCCGCCCGACCGTGATCCTGACACGGGCAACCGCGGGTGTAGGCGGGCAAGATGCCCGCCCCCCAAGGTCCCCCAAGGGCTTCTACCGTCGTGGCGAGAAGCATCCGCCGCATCTCGACCAACCGGGCCGATTCCAGCATGTTACCTTTCGCCTGGCGTGCAGTTTGCCGGCCGAATACCTGGAGCGCGTGAAACGCGAGCTTGCCTCCGGGCTGCTGACCGGCGAGGAGTACCGCGCCAAACTGGAAGAAATGCTTGACCAAGGCCACGGCCCGCGGTGGCTCGGGCAACCAGAGGTTGCCCAGGTGGTGCAACAGGCGCTGGAACATTTTGATGCCGACCGTTACGACCTGCATACTTGGTGCATCATGCCGAACCATGTGCATGTGCTGCTGCGGCCGCATGAAGGTCACAGCCTGCCGCAAATCCTACAGAGTTGGAAGTCATTTACGGCAAAAAAATGCAATCAGATTTTGGGCCGTGCTGGAACTTTCTGGCAGGATGACTATTTTGACCGCTACATGCGGGATCAGGCCGACGTCACTCGCACAGCGGCGTACATTTTGAACAATGGGGGTCGGGCGTCCCGCCCGACAGGATCCCTGACTCAAACCGCAGGAGGTGCAGGCGGGCAAGATGCCCGTCCCCCAACCTGGACAATGGGGGTCGGGGTCGGGCGTCCCGCCCGACAGATACCCTGACTCAAACCACAGGGGTGCAGGCGGGCAGGATGCCCGCCCCAGCCTGGACAATGGGGGTCCAGCGTCCCGCCCGACAGAAACCCTGACTCAAACCGCAGGAGGTGCCGGCGGGCAAGATGCCCGCCCCCCAACCTGAACAATGGGGGTCGGGCGTCCCGCCCGACAGGATCCCTGACCCAAACCACAGGGGTGCAGGCGGGCAGGATGCCCGCCCCCCAGCCAATTGCCAGGTGGACGTAAACCGCTGACAATGGCGGCGCGGACAAACACACGCAGGGATTAGCTATGGCCAAACGAAGAAATTCCCCCTTGGAGCTTTCCACCCCCATCGCTTCCGTGCGCCACAAGGATACGCGAAAAAATATTCCCACCGAGGAATTGCGCGACTTTGTGGCCGCCGGGCGGGAAATGGAGGGCAGAACGTGGGATGAGATGCCGAAGGTAGCCGTACCGCCTGCGCCCCGGAGAGCGGCCTTGGAGGTGGTGTATGCGTGACGCGGGGGCGCAGCATCGGGGCGGACGGGGCTGCTCCGGCATTGCGGAGGAGGCCGGCTGGTGAAAATAGAGTGGATAAGAATCTCAAACTTCGGACCGTTCCTGGGCGGTCATACGCTGGAGTTGGAGCCCGATGTTACGGTGTTAACCGGCGCCAATGATGTCGGCAAGAGTTGTCTGCTCGACCTGCTCGCGTTGGTGTGCTCGGGCACCAACGCCGGTAGCCACCAGGTTAATGTGGAACGAGCGGGGACTGCTGACGGCGGTCTCAACGATCGCGGAATGTGTGTGGAAATCGTTGCGACTGTGCAGCCCGGGGAGGCCCTCGGGCGTCTCCCGGGAACCCGCGCGGAGGTGAACGTCCAAACGGGGGACAAACTTACCCTTGTAAGGGCGCTCGGACCAGGCCACCACCTGATCGCCACCAAGGTTCTGCGGCCCGGCGCTGAACAGCCGGTATCCTCCGGCCCAATGAAACCGTGGCAGGTCATTCGTTTGCCGGGCCAGGACTTTCGCGCAACGGTCCCATTGGGTCAACCGAGGGACTCGGAGGCTGTCCTGTTGCGCCACACGCTTGGCCCGGACTTTGCGCAGCTGCCGTCACGCGCGGCGCCCAATTGGAAGGCGCTGGTTCGCGGCAAGGAATCCGAGATCAGCGCATGGCTGGAAGCCCTGTTGCCGCCGGAAATGCACCTCAGGGTGCACCTCACCCCGGAGGCAAACGCCATCCATGTATCCGTGCAGGACGGCCTCGGAACGGGCGTGTCGTTGGACTCGCGTGGCGGCGGCGTCCGCAAGATGCTCGCGATCCTCGGGCCACTGCTGGAGGCGCAGCTCGCGAAGGCTCCCACGCTTGTTCTGCTTGACGAGCCAGAAAATTCCCTCCACGCGGATGCACAACACTGCCTGCGTGCGTTCCTCGAACAAATAGGCCGCCAACCGCTCGTCCAGGTCGTTTACGCCACGCACTCGCCGTCGATGATCAACAACCTGCGCGAAAAATCCGTGCGCGTCCTACGCCGGGAGAAGGGGCCAGAGGGGCCGACCAGCGCCATCGGAAATCTCGACGGCGGCCACGACAACTTCGCGCCGGTTCGTTCCAGCCTGGGGCTGGCGCCATCGGACTCGCTCCTCTATTCCGACCTGACCGTCGTGGTCGAGGGCAAGACCGATGTGCGCTGTCTTCCCATTCTGCTTGAGCGGCTCGAGAAGGGTAACGTCGAGGGCTTCGCGGGCGCGAGCGCCATCCTGGCACGCGCCCACTTCTTCGACGGCGAGGGCGACTCCTTTGAGTTTGCCGCGCGCTTCGCCGAATCGCAGGGCTGCCGGGTTATCGTGTTCCTCGACGGCGACAAGCGGCAACGGAAAGGGCTAACCAAGTTGGAGCGGGAGCACCCTGAGGTGCCGATAATCCGCCTTCCGCAGGGAAGGGATTTCGAATCGCTGGTCGCGGCAGAGGACTACTTCAAGGCTATCCTGCAGGAAGCACGCGAAAGCGAACCGCCGGTGGACGCCAACACGCTCGAGTCGCTCACGATGAACAAATTCGAGCAGTGGCTGGGGGACCAGCCCCCTAGAGTGAAGGAGGCGGTATTTGGTAAACGGGTGCAAGCCTGGCTTGAGTCCCTCGGCCGCCCCTTGTCGAAGTACGCTATTATGCAGCGAGCGGCCGCCCAGTGCGACCTCATGAAAGTCAGGACGCAGGAACTGGCGAACGTCGTCGCCGGAATGAAGAAACTGCTCTCGCGCGGCGAGCAAGTCTCGGGATGAAGCCGGAGACGCCGTGGCGTGGACCGCTCCGCCCCGCACCAAGCCCCAGAACACGGGAAAGCCTCGAGTATGACCAAGCCGCCCAGCGCGACAATCGGCAGTCACTACAATCCTAGAGCGTGTTATGAACTTTTGATGAGAGTATCATTATGATAGGTGCATGGTAAGGAAGCTCTACCCCAGTGACGTTACGGATGACGAATGGTTGTTCGTATTACCCTATCTGACGCTGATGCGCGAAGACGCGCCGCGGCGTGAATATGATCTACGGGAGATTTTCAATGCTCTGCGATGGATCCTTCGAGCCGGATCGCCTTGGCGATACCTGCCGGGTGACTTTCCGCCCTGGCAGATGGTGTACCAGCAAT
>JAJYFE010000123.1 GCA_021785435.1 Planctomycetota bacterium | reverse complement strand
GGCGGCTTGTCAAGCCCGCGCCGAATGCGAATCTGCTCCCGGAAAGACCGGCCCCCACCAACCGCCCGCCCCCGGCGGCTCAGCTCAACGCGCGGTTACCCTCTTTGCGGAATCGCTGCAACGCGCGTGTATGACAGATCTAGCGCGCCGGTGCCGTTTCCGGTGCGCCCGTTTTGCGTGGCGGGGTAAGGGCGGGAAGTGATTGTCAGGAACCACTCACGGGCTGTACCTGGTCCCCGCGCTAATCCCAGCGCACCGGGGGAGCTATGGGGTGCAGGCGGTCTTTGTCCCATAGCCCTTGAGCGTGAGGGACAGGTCCAGGATTGCCGGAGCGCCCCGACCCTGCGCTGACGCTTGGAGCTATGAAAAACACCAAGCTCCACCCCTTTATTGCCCGGAGGTCGCTAGGGGTGATCTCCGGGCTACGAGCAATGGCCGATTCAACGGAGTAACCCGCGCGGCGCATGTCCTGAAAATGGAGGTAAAGATGCGGGCAAGGTCTTTCCGATGACTCTGCTACCGGGGGCTATATATGCGCGGGGATAACCGATTTGTTATATGGTCGCCGATTTAATGGTTTGGCGGCGTTTTAATTCACGGAGGACGGCGGCGTCGCGGGCGGAAAGATCCGGATATTCGGGATCCGAGCCGACGTCGGGGCGGCGCTTCCAGGAGCGGGCGCAGCTGGCGTAGCGCGAACGGGTGTCGTGAATCTGAAGGCCCCACATCTGGCCATGTTCAATGCGATGGAAGCCGACGCCGAGCACATCTTCAAGTTCCGGTCCATACTGCGGCAGACTGGCCTCCAGCGGGTGGCCGATGGGGACTACGATAATGGCCTCGGCATCGAGGGCATTGCCCAAGCCGACGGAGCGCTTCAGCGTGTCGAGCTGCTTGAGGCCGTCCTCAACCAGGGGCATAAAAATCGCCCAGGGTTGCACGAGTTCAGGGGGGGGGGCCGCGATAGGGGGGGTGAAGACCTGTTCGTGGATGCTGGAAGTTTCTGGTTGCCGGTTTCCAGTTTCCAGTTGGCGGCTTGTGGTTTCCAGTTTTGGTTGCACCTCCCGACCGCCGGGTAGTTGTAAAATCGCCTGCCATGCTTCTTCCGCGGTGAACGCGAGCACTGGGGCGAGCCATTCGACCAGTTGCGTCAACAACAGCCAGCAAACAGTTTGGGAAGCTCGACGGCGCGGTGATTCGGGTAGTTCGCAATAAAGGCGATCTTTGATGCCCTTGGCGTAGATGGCGGAAATATCGACGTTGCAGAACTCATATAGCAGCCGATAGACACGGTGAAATTCATATTGGTCATAGGCTTTATGCACCGCCCGGCCGACCACCGCCAGGCGATGGCGCATCCACAGGTCTATGGAACAAGGCGCTGGGGCCACGCGGTGGAGCCGGGCGTCAAAATCATAAAGATTGCCTAGTAGATAACGGATAGTATTGCGGATTTTGCGATAGGCTTCGCCGAGGCGGACGAAGAGTTCCTTCGAACAAGGCACATCATTCTGGTAATCGACGCTGGCCACCCAAAGGCGCAGAATATCCGCCCCGTGTGTTTTGAGGGCATCCGCAACTTTAATGTCGTTGCCTTCGCTCTTGGACATTTTCCGCCCGGCGGCATCCACGACAAAACCGTGGGTGAGCACCTGCTGGAACGGCGCCAGGCTGCGATCCCCCGCCGCTTCGAGCAGAGAGGCCTGGAACCAGCCGCGATGCTGGTCGGAGCCTTCCAAATACATGGTGGCGGGATAGCCGAGTTCTGGATGCGTGCCCTCGAGCACCGCCCGGTGCGAAGCACCGGATTCAAACCAGACATCCAGAATATCCGCGCCCTGGCGCAGCTCGGCGGTGTTAAAACGCATGGTGGAGATGCGCCTGACCGTAGAGGGAGTAGGCGCTGTTGGCGAGTCCACCCTCGGCCAGGTCTCCCCAAGGGCGACTCCACGATCCGCCCAAGATCGCCGGAGCGACTGGCCTGCTCCGCCTCTGGCCGGACCGGGGGTTATAGGTTCGGTTTCGACCTGGTTTGGATCCTGCGTAGGCGCGTCCACGGCATCGGCGGCTGCTCCCGCGGCGTCAAGCATCTCATCGTCCCACTGGGCGGTGCCGAGAATTTCCGTCGGTGAATCGGTGAACCAGCTATCCGCGCCGTGTTGGCGAACGTGATTGGCAACCTGCCGGACTGATTTGGCCGTCAGCAGAACCCTTCCATCGGGTGTAAAAAAGGCGGGAATAGGGATTCCCCAATAACGCTGACGCGAGATGCACCAATCGGGGCGGGTCTGCAACATGCCGGTGATACGGTTCTTGCCCCAATCGGGAATCCAGCGAACTTGTTCGACGAAGGCCTGGGCGGTTTTTAGAAGGCGGCTCTCGCCGGAAGCGCGGATGAACCATTGTTCGGTGGCGCGCAGAATAGTGGGCTTGTGGCAACGCCAGCAGTGCGGATAACTGTGTTCCAGCTCGCCGGCCGCCAGCAGCAGACCATCGGCACGAAGGTGCTCCAGCACTGATTTATTGGCGTTCCAGATGATCTGGCCGCGCAAATCCGCCGGGACGGTATCGTCATAACGGCCATCGGCCAAAACGGGGCAGTAAATTTCCAGGTTATGTTGGCAGCCGCTTAAATAATCTTCCGCTCCGTGGCCTGGGGCGGTGTGCACGAGACCGGTTCCGTCGTCCAGGGTGACATAATCCGCGGTGATAATGGGGCAGCGCCGTGGCGGTTCCAGCGGATGCTGGTAAGACAGGCCTAGGGCAGCCAATTCCGATCCGGTAAGCGGAGCAGAGACGGTAAAGCCGGTGATTGGCAGCCGCGGCATGACCGCTGCAACCAACTGCCGCGCCACGATCAAGCTATGGTCCGCGGCGTGCACGCAGACATATTCATGGTCGGGATGCACCGCCACCGCACGATTCGCGGGCAAAGTCCAGGGCGTGGTGGTCCAGATCAGCAGGGAGGCGTTTTTCGGTCGCGGGCCCCATGCTGGTGGCCAGTGACCACCGGAAGGATCCATCGGCAACTGGACAAAAATGGAAGGATCTTTACGCACGCGGTATTCCAACTCCGCCTCGGCGAGGGCCGTTTGATCCGCGGTGCACCAATGCACAGGCTTAAGTTGGCGGTAGACGAGATGCCGTGAAAGCAACTCGGCTAGCATCTCCAGAACGGCGGCTTCATACCTGGGATCCAGAGTTAGGTACGGGCGGGTAAAATCACCCAGCACGCCGAGCCGCTGAAACGATTCGGATTGCAGGGCCACAAATTGCTCCGCGCAGCCGCGGCACTGGCGGCGGATTTCTTGCGGCGTCATTTGGCGCATCTTCGGCCCCAGCTGCTTCTGCACGGTGCTTTCGATGGGCAGCCCATGGCAGTCCCAGCCGGGCACGAACGGGCAGTTGTAGCCCTGCATGGAGCGGTATTTAACCACGATGTCTTTAAGCACCTTATTGATGAGGTGGCCCATGTGAATGTCGCCGTTGGCGTAGGGCGGGCCATCGTGGAGGATCCATCGACCTTGGGGATGCCTGCGGCGGCGCAGTCGTTGATAAAGATTTTCCTGTTTCCATTGAGCCAGCAGGGCGGGTTCGCGCTGGGTAAGGTTGGCCTTCATCGTGAAATTGGTGCGGGGAAGATTTAGCGTGGCGCGATAGTCGCCGGCAACGGCGGGCGGGACAGCTGCAGATTCGGGTTGTCCAGGTGCAGGCACGGTCATAGGGGCTTAACCAATTTCAACACGAAGACACGAAGAATGGTGACGGGCTTCACTGAAGATGGCGGTGGGGGGCGCTATCGGCCAGAAATCCCGACGCGCCTCGGGATGATCTTCTGGTGCTCGGCCCATATTATTTCCCATCCCGCATCCTTTATCCTTTCGACTTTAGCTCTTGGTCCAGAACCTGGCCCCATAGACAGCCTGCTCGTCCAGTTCCTCCTCAATGCGCAGAAGTTGATTGTACTTGGCCACACGATCAGAGCGGGCCGGGGCGCCGGTTTTGATCTGGCCGCAGTTGGTGGCCACGGCGATATCGGCAATGGTGGCGTCCTCCGTCTCGCCGCTGCGGTGGCTTATCACCGCGCTGTAGCCGTTGCGCATGGCGAGCTGGACGGCTTCAAACGTTTCGGTCAGCGTACCAATCTGGTTGACTTTCACCAAAATGCTGTTGGCTACCCCCAGGCTGATGCCCTTCTGTAAAAACATGGTATTGGTGACAAAGATATCATCGCCGACCAGCTGCACCTTACCGCCCAGGCGTGCGGTGAGCTTTTTCCAACCATCCCAGTCGCCTTCGGCCAAACCGTCTTCCAGCGAACGAATGGGATATTTATCGATCCAGTTCGCCCATCGGCCGGTCATTTCGTCTGCGGTCATAAAGGTGTGCGGATCGCTTTTGAACAGCTTATATTTTTTTTTCTCAGGATCCCATAATTCACTGGCGGCGGGATCCAGGGCGATAAAGATATCCTTACCGAGTTTGTAGCCGGCGGCTTTGACCGCTTCGGCCATCACTTCCAGGGCTTCATCGTTGGCTTTCAAGCTTGGAGCAAAGCCTCCTTCGTCACCCACGGCGGAGCTTAAACCTCTCTTGTGCAGAACTTTTCGCAGGCACTGGTAAACTTCCGCGCCCATGCGCAGGGCGTGGGCGAAGTTTTTCGCGCCCCAGGGCTGGATCATGAATTCCTGAAAATCGACATTGTTATCGGCGTGTTTGCCGCCGTTGAGAATGTTCATCATCGGAACGGGCAGAACTTTCGCCGCGGTTCCGCCGAGATAACGGTACAGCGGCAGGCCGGCGGCGGAAGCGGCGGCCTTGGCCACCGCCAGCGACACGCCCAGGATGGCGTTGGCGCCCAGCTTGCTTTTGTTGGGCGTGCCGTCCAGCTCGATCATCAGCCGGTCAATTTGTTCCTGATCACGCGGGTCGCGTTCGATCAATTCAGGGGCGATCTTGGTATTGACATTCTGGACGGCCTTACTGGTGCCTTTGCCGCCGAAACGGGTGGCATCGCCATCGCGCAATTCCACCGCTTCGTTCTCCCCGGTGGAGGCGCCGCTGGGCACTGCGGCCCGGCCAAGGGTGCAGTCATTTAGCCGCACATCCACCTCGACCGTGGGGTTGCCGCGGGAATCCAGTATTTCACGGGCGTGCACCTGTTGGATCATTAATTGCATAGGGGTTCCTTCAAGCTGTGGTCGCAACCCGGTTGCGACGCTTTTGAGCCTCGTTCATTTCTCCGGCGGTGGGGCTTTGGCCGGTACGGATCATCCGCATAAAACAGTCGAATAAATAGGTTGCATCATGTGGGCCAGGGCTGGCTTCAGGGTGATATTGCACAGCGAACGCCGGCTCGGCCGTCAGGCGGAATCCTTCCAGCGTACGGTCGTTGAGATTGATGTGCGTGGCCTCGCCACCGTGCTGGCGCAGGGAATCAATATCCACAGCAAAACCATGATTTTGGGCGGTGATCTCCACTTTGCCGGTGTCGATGTTTTGCACCGGCTGATTGCCGCCGCGGTGACCGAATTTAAGCTTGTACGTGCTGGCGCCAAGGGCCAGGCCCAACAGTTGATGGCCCAAGCAGATGCCGAAGATGGGCTTCTTGCCGATCAGCCGATGCAGCGTCTGCCGCGTGTAATGGATTGGTTCCGGATCGCCGGGACCGTTGCTGACGAACACCCCATCCGGTTTTAGCTCGAGAATCTGTTCGGCGCTGGCGACGGCGGGAACCATGGTCACGGTGCAGCCGCTTTGAACCAGGTTGCGCAGAATATTGCGCTTGGCGCCGCAATCGATGGCGACCACATGCGGTTTTTCGGTGGCAGGAGTGGCGCATGAGTCCGTTGGCTGGGCCCAGGAGCCTTTGCCCTGATCCCAGAGGTACGGTTTAGCGGGGGTTACCTTTCGGACCAGGTCCAGGCCGACCAGACCAGACCAAGTTTGGGCCCGGCGGATCAGGTTCGCATCGTCAGCAACGAGTTGCGGATCCGTGCAAATAACGCCCTTGAGCGCCCCTTGGGTGCGGAGTTTGCGCACCAGGGCGCGGGTGTCGATGCCGGCCAGACCAGGCAGCCGATGCCGCGCCAGGTAGTCATGCAGCGATTCCACAGCGCGAAAATTGCTGACCAGGGGCGAAAGCTCCTTGACGATAAAGCCCTCCACCTGGGGGTGGGCAGATTCCTCATCGACGGCGCCGGTGATACCATAATTGCCAATCTGCGGATAGGTCATGGTGACGATCTGGCCGCAATAGGACGGATCGGTCAACACTTCCTGGTAGCCGGAAAGGGACGTATTAAAAACCACCTCGCCGATGCGCAGAGCGGCCGCGCCGAAGGCGGCGCCGGTAAAAATGGTGCCATCTTCCAAGGCCAGCTTGGCGATGGTTGGTGGCGCATAAACCATAGGATCCCTCGTTGCGGGCGGGCCATTTTTTAAACGCAATGATTATAGGGTTCGGTCCGCTTCCCCACAACTGGCTTTATTGCATTTGCAACGGATCCACATCTACGGTGACGCTGGCAGCGCCTTGGCGCAGGAGGCCGCGATGGCGCAGCGCGGCGAGCCAGCGCTGCAGCGGCGCCGCCGAAGCGGCCCGAAGGAATATTTCATAGCGGTGCAGATCCATCAGCCGGCTCCGCGGCGCCGGTTGCGGCCCCCACAGGCGCAGCGACGCGGACGCCGTCGTGGGAGGCGTTGCCAGCGCCGCCATTTCCTTTTGAATCATGGCTTTCAGATTTTCCGCGAAGGCGGTGGCGGTCCGTTCACTGCGGTGCGAAACGACCAAACGCACCAGGCGTCCAAACGGCGGATAGCCAAACGTCTGGCGTTGCGCTAATTCGTCCTTGGCAAAACCGGCGTAATCGTGTCGGGCCGCGAATACGATAGCTGGCTCTTGCGGTTGCATGGTTTGCACGACCACCAGGCTGCATTTTGAAAGGGAGTCAGACGTGGCGGAGCCCGGTGCCTCGCGCTGGGACGGCCACGATTCACCGCTGGGCCGGCCGCCGCGGCCAGCCACCTGGCAGACCAACTGGAAGGTGCGTTCGGCAGCGCGGAAGTCTGGCACGGTCATGGCCAGGTCGGCATTCAAAACGCCGACCAGACGCACATTCGGAAAATCCAGTCCTTTGGCGATCATTTGAGTGCCGATGAGCAGGTCTAATTCTCCTGAGGCAAAGCGGTTCAGTACGTCGCGGTAGTCGGCAGCATTGCGCATTGCATCGCTATCCATGCGCGCCAGTCGAAGTCCCGGAAATTTCCGGCGTAATTCATCTTCGGCCCGCTGGGTGCCCTGGCCCAGTTCAACCAGTCGGGCCTGGCACTGCGGGCAGCGCCCGGGTAGCACGCGACTGGTCAGGCAGTAATGGCACTGGACCGTGACGGCGGCCTCCGATGGCCGGGGGTTGCGCCGCAGAGGATTGGGCAGGGAATGATGCACCACCATCGTCGCGTCGCAATGTTCGCAGCCCAGCACCCAATCGCAGCGGGCGCAAGCCACATAATGGGCCCAGCCGCGGCGATTGAGCAGCAAAATCGCCTGGCCATGGGTGGCGAGGGTCTGGCGCAAATGGAACTCCAGCACGGTGGATAGGGCGTGCAGACCGCGGCGCTGGCGGCGCTCGGCCTTCATATCCACCGTAATCACCCTTGGCAGTACCGCGTGGCCGGGGCGGGAAGTTAGGCTCAAAAGCTTGTAGTGCGGATTATGCCGGGTATTATGCCAGCTTTCCAGAGCCGGCGTGGCCGATCCGAGCAGGACCGGCACTCCGGCGAGCTGGGCGCGGCGAATGGCCACGTCACGGGCGTGATAGCGGGGGGCATTGTCCTGCTTGTAGGACCATTCATGCTCCTCATCCACCACGATCAGACCAAGGTGGCACACCGGTGCGAACACGGCGGAGCGCGCCCCGACGACCACCTGTGCCCAGCCCCGGGCGGTAGCACTCCAATGTTGGCGGCGTTGGGACTGGGTCAGCCCGCTGTGCAGGACGGTGACCCGCTGGAACCGGGCGGTGTACCGGGCCACGGCCTGCGCGGTAAGTGCGATTTCCGGCACCAATACGATAGCGGTTCTTCCCGCGGCGAGCACTCGTTCGATACAACGAATATACAGTTCCGTCTTCCCGGAGCCGGTGACGCCGTGGATGAGCCGTACCGCGAAGCGGGGGGGATCCAATAATGGGACAATCTCGTCCAAGGCCGCCTGTTGGTCCGCGGTAAGTTGCAAGGTCTTGGCGGAATCCCGATTAGCGACACCCTGAGCCGCACTGGGGGAGCAGGAGGTTTTGGTCGAAACGGTACCTGACACCGTTTCGGCCACCGTTCTCTCCAGGGCCAGGTCGGCGGTTTGTGGCAACGGCACCCGCTGGTCCGATTTCAGCAGGCCGGCGC
This sequence comes from Planctomycetota bacterium, assembly GCA_021785435.1. Lineage (GTDB taxonomy): Bacteria > Planctomycetota > Phycisphaerae > WQYP01 > WQYP01 > JAKCCC01. Next base: position 5,150 of record JAJYFE010000123.1, on the reverse strand, counting down.
GAAGGAGCCGCTTAAGCATGGGGCGGGTCACGCCGCATTTTTCGATGAGTTCGCCCTGGGGTACCGCTTGTGCCGCCAGCAACGGCTGAATCTGGGAAAACACTTTCTTCGCTCGAGCGGATAGTTTCACGTCAGGGCTTGCGGCGGAAGGGACAGGCGGCGTTGAAACCTCGACCGTTGCGGACCGCGAGGATAACCCCTGCGGCTCGCCGGGGCTGGCGGCCAACACCTCTGGCTCGTCGGAGTTGGGGGTTGATCCGCTCGGCTCACCCAGACTGATGAATATTTCCGACGGGATACGCCGGTTGCGTTTAACTGCCGCCGGCGCGATCGTGCTTAAAACCACGCCAAGGGGACAACAATAATACTGACTGATCCAACGGGCCAGGGTTAGCAACTCTTCCGGTATAGGATCGATGTCCGTCAGCACGCTCTGGAGCATCTTGAGTGTTCTTGCGGGCGCACTGCGGCGGGGCGGTGTTTTCGCTTCCGGCCAGAAGGTGGCGGGATGGAATTCCCGGATAAGTTGGCCAGTGGCGAGCCGCGGGTCAGGAGTTATGACGGATGGGGGGACCGCGGGAGGCGGTGAATGGCCAGTTTGTGCAGAATCCCGCGGGAAATCTGATTCCAGTTCCAGCGGCGAGGCCAAGTTACCGCAGGGATCCGTGCGCAGCACGGTGGCCCCCACGGGCTTATTGGTGCGGCCCAGCGGGACCACCACGCGGACGCCGGGGCGCACCAAGCCCGTCAGTTCAGGTGGAACCAGATAGGTCAAGTCGGAGTCAAGCGCCGGATCCACCGCCACGGTGACCAGCCAACGCCCAGGCCGAACAGGGCCTGGATTGAGCGGCGGGTTGATGGGATGAGACAGCGGCTCGGGCATGAAGGCGATTATACGCCCTGCGGCTTAAGCCGCGCGGATCGGGCCCGTGGGCATGGGCATTGGACGCGGACTTGTCCGAAGCCTGTGGTCGCCTCCTTGTGGGCGTGCGGATATTGTGCTCATCCTTCGGTTTACAGGCGACGTGGTGGCGTTATAATAATGGTTGCACCCGCGGGCGTAGCTCAGTGGTAGAGCGTCACGTTGCCAACGTGAATGTCGAGGGTTCGAGCCCCTTCGCCCGCTGTTTTCAGCGATCCACGACCAGCCCGCATCCGGCGGCGGTTTGCTGGTGGTGGGGCTGAGGGCTGATAGCTGACAGCTCTATTGATATCCGTATGGCTGCATCGCTTCCACGAGGAAATCAAAACCCGGCGCGGAGGGTTGACGCTTCCAGCGGCCAACGGCGTCCGGTAATACCGGCAATTTGGCCAAGGTAAAGCCCAGGAAATCGGAGAGCCGTTTAAGCGTGGCATCCTGATCCAGCACCATGTCTTCGAAACGGACGGTGATGACATGCTTCGGCTTGGCCGTGGCGGCCACCAGGTCCGCCTGGTATTTCCAGCTTAGCGCCCGCCGTCGGTATATATCATCCGTCGACTCAGAAGAGACGCCGAAATCCGCCAGATTATCGGTTAAATGTTCCCCGATGATGCAGTCCCGCGGGTCGCGCACCCAGTGAATGTAATACGCCTCTGGAAACAGCCGAATCAGCCAGGGATAGATCAGCGTGGTTTCCGGCAGTTTCCAACCTTTGCGCAGAGCTGGACTGGACACAATATCAGCGAGATATTCTTCCACCAACCGGCGAAACTCCGGATCCATGTCCCCGCCCAGCACCGCGGAAAAATCCCAGCGGGCGTCGCCCAGATACCGCACCTGTCGTCCGAAAATCCGGCAGGCGGCGTAAAGTTTTTCCGGCGGCAGCAGATCGCCGGAAATGTTCTGCGTGGTTCCCATGTATACGCCGCTCTGGGCGAGCGTACGGGATATCAGGCGGGTGCCAGAATGGCCGCGGCCGATGATGGTAATCAATTTGCTTTCATCCACCTGATGTTCGCCGCGATCACCATAGGCATGCCGGGCCTGCAATTTAGCGGCCTGCTTGGGATCGCCGATATGCAGGGTGTCGTAGGCCTGTTGGCTGCTTTTGAAGGCCCCGACGCCTTTATGTCCGTGCCAATCACCCTGGGTGTGGATGGGATTGGGCAAGCCGGATTGTTTTTCCCGACGGGTGATCCAGGCCTTCATGCGCTGGCGCAGATCCGCCACAATCTCCGGTCGGGCCTCCGCCAGGTTATGGTCTTCGTGCGGGTCGGCGCGCAGGTCATAAAGCTCCACGGCCGGTTTGAAATGGAAATCCGGTTCCAGAGCCTCAATGAGTTTCCAACGCGGCGTCCGCCAGCCGTGCTTGCGCATCCAAGTACATTCGGTGATATAAAATTCGCGGTCGAAGTCTTTTTGTCGGCCGCGGACCAATGCCATCAGGGAATGACCGTCAAATTTTTCCCTTGTTTTCAGCTGGGCCAGTTCGACCAGCGTCGGCACCAGGTCTTGGTGCAGGTTATAACCGCTGATCACCTTGCCCGCCGGCATTTTGGGGGGATAGCGGATAATCAGCGGCACGCGCAGCGTAACGTCATACAGGCTATGATGATCAAACCAGCATTCGTGGTCATACAACGTTTCCCCGTGATCGCCGTTGATTACCACGATGGTGTTTTCCAGCAGATTCAGCTGCGCCAATTGGGTAAAAATTTTTTCGATGCAGGCGTCCATATAGGCCAAAGCGCCGTCATATTGGGCGATGATGTAATCCTTGTCGGTAATCCCCGGCGGCATCCAACTGCGGAAATAATCCGCGAACGGCTTGAACGCCAGGACCGGGTCCATGGAATGGTTGGCTGGATCGCATTCATTACCATGGTAAAAGATGCGGTCAAACGGCGCCGGCGGTAGATAAGGCGAATGCGGCTCCATGTGGCGCAGCAACATGAAAAATGGCTGGCCGGCCTTCGCCAGCCGTTCGATTTCCGGAATGGCCACCGCGTTAAGATTCTCCGCCTTGGGGCTGCGCCCCTGGTTCCAGGAACCCCAGCCTTCAAATTCAAGATATTTGTCAAAGCCGCGTGACGCGGGATTCCAGCCGAAACCTACGCAGGTGGTGTTGTAACCGTTGGCCTTGCAAATTTCGGGCAGGGTACGGATTGTTTTCGGCAGTGTGCCCTGATGGCGCAGCGCCACCACCGTGGTGCCGAAGCAATCGCGTCCCGTGAGCATGGATGAATAGGCCGGGGTGGTCGGAATGTGCTGCGAATAAGTATGCGTGAAGCGCGTGCCCTGGCGGGCGAAAGCGTCCAGATGCGGTGTGGTCAGCCGGGGGTAGCCGTAGCAGCTCATATGATCCGCCAACAGCGAATCTACGGCGAACAAAAGAATGTTCGGATGCTTTCGCGGCGAAAAAGTTTTAGCCATAACCAGTAATCCTTCAAGCCCGGACTTCATCAATGTTGACCCGTCGCCCCAGCTCGGATGAGCGGTATGCGGCCAAGGTCAGGCCCAGTACATCCCGGCCTTCTTCGGCGGTGGCGATGGGGGCGCGCCGCCCGTGCAGAAAGGCCGCCAGTTCCGGAGCTACCGCCGCGATGCGCTGACCATGCTGGGGCGGCGAGGCGATATCACTGACGGTCCACGCCTGCTTCTCCTGGGAAAACCATTTCAAACCAATGCCGCCAGCCGGCCGCGGTATGTTGCAGCTGGGCACATCGCCAAAGTTTTGAATGATCGAACCCTGGACTCCAAAGATCTCCGTGGTGTTCTCCGCGGCGCAGCAGACAAAGCTGCATGAAACCTCCGCGATAGTCCCGTCGGCGTAACGATAAATAGCCAGGCCATGATCATCGGGTACTCGGGGATTGTGCAGCGTGGCGATCTGGGCCATGACGCTTTGCGGTTTTCCCAGCAGCCAGTAGACAAAATCGATCGCATGGCAGGCGTCATCGGCCCACATGCCCCGGTTTAGTTCCGGCTTGACGTGCCAGGAATTTTGAAAATCCGGCCAAAGATGAGTGTTAAGACCGTGCCTTCGGCGAAGCATATAGACGCGGCCCAGTTTTCCCTCTCTCAGCCACTGCTTCATCCGCTGGTTTTGCGGATCCACGCGCATCTGCCAGGCCAGAGTGAAGGGAACGCCATAGCGGGCCACGGCCGCAACAATCCGGTCCGCCTGGGCCAGGGTTAGGGCGATGGGTTTTTGAAGCACGATGGACTTACCGCTGGCGGCGGCTTTTTCCACCAGTTCCCCATGCAGCGAGGTTTCCGCACCGATTACCACGGCGTCAATCGCGGAACTGGAAACGAGAGCCTCCGCGGATTCACACAGGGCCAGCTGAAAATCCACCTGGGCCTTGGCGGCGCGGGCCGGGTCGTGATCCCAGCCCAGGGTGACGCTGACGTCCAGGGATTCATTCTGGCGCCATTGCTGGCAATATGCGGCCACGTGGCCATGCGCAAAACCCAAAATACCAACGCGCACGGTCATGTCAGCGGGCTCCGCACGCCTGCAGACACGCCTGCATATGACCGCGCGATTCCGCCGCAATCACGGCGCAGCGGGTAACGTCATAACCTTTCGCGCCAATGACCTCCAGATTGACCGGCCCCGTGTAGCCATGTTCGTGCAGGGTCCGTATATAGCCCAGCAGATCGATATCACCACGGCCGTTGGCCTGCATTTCCGGCGTACCGGGACTTTGCTGGCGACCTTTGCAATCGCGAATATGCACGTGGCGCATGCGCGAAACCACCGCCCGCAATGCCTCCACTGGATTTTCTCCCGCTCGATAAATGTGGCTGGGGTCCATATCGAGACCGAAGTGGGGCGAAGCAATTTCTCGCAGCGCCCGCAGCGATGTTTCGGTATTCCAAATCGACGCGCCCACGTGCGCCTTCACACACAGGGTTACGCCGTAATGGCCGGCGCGATCCGCCAGCCTGCCTAAATTATCGATCGCTTGCCGCAGGCTGGCCTCATCGCCCGTTTTCCCACCCGGCCCGCAGTTGATCACGGGAATACCGATTTCCACCGCCGCTTGATAGGCTTTCTCCATCTTCTGAGGATCCTGCGACGGCTGCTCCATCGCGGTGACCGGCAGTTTATACTTCGCCGAGAGAGCCTTGATGGGGCCGGCCAGCTCTTTCCAGCGATCCAATACCAGGTGCTCGCTCATACCGTCGATGGCGGAAACCTCAAGGCCATCGTAACCGCTGG
>JAJYFE010000231.1 GCA_021785435.1 Planctomycetota bacterium | reverse complement strand
CAGAGCCGATAAATGGTCAATGGTAGGCATGGAATCATTCAAGAGTACAACCTGGAAATTGTCAATTTCCCATAGCCTGCCAATTACGCCCGGGTGCATGACCCTTCCGGCGGCCCCGCATGGTTCGGGCGCGGGGTCAGTTCGCATCGGGGCGCCGCGGGCGAGTAAACCGCAGCGATAGGGGCGGCTCGCCCGTAGAGCCGACGCCCTCATCGGCTGGCCACAGGGCCGATGACGGCATCGGCCCTACATAGCCCGGAGCGTAAGCGACGGGTTCGAGGGGCTGCTGCAGCGCCCGGCCCCGTCGCTTACGCTCGGGGCTATGAGAATCACTTGCCGTCCTTATCCCGCTGCACGAAACGGGCGCATTGGAAACGGCACTGGCTCGCTCAATCGGCCAGGCGCCACCCATCACACGCCGGCCAGGCCTGCGGCCAGACGATCTGGTCGCGCTCCAGGCTACGGATGGACGTTGGTGAGGAGGGTTAGCCGAGCCGGTCGGGCCTTGGCCAACTGCCACCCGGTAAAATAACCATGGGTGAAATAGCGGATGTGATGTCGCCGCAAATAGCGCAGCACACTTGGGTCCACCAACACGCAGAACCTTGGCACGGTCGATGGCGCAGACCCAGCCCGAGCCAAGGCAGGACGGTGCTCCCCGCCGGGCGTAGCCCGGACGCGATGGTGGGGGATCAGAACCGCCGCGGGGACGCCGGCCGCGGGGGCGGCGCCGGTCGGCGGGGGGACGGAACGGCGCGAGGATGGGGGCTTTGTCGAAAACGGCACCGTGCCCAGCAGTGCTGGCCCATCGGAGAAAAGATCTATGCGGCGGCCGCAATAAAACACCAGGGAAGGCTCGATATAGCCGGCGGCGGCTGGCTGAAAGCCTTTTTTCATCCAAGGCCGCATCGCCGCCGCGGCGCGGCGATTCAACTGCAGTGCGGGGATGTGCGGCAAGGTTACGGTGTCGGCTATCAACAAAGCCAGGCCAAAGGTCAGCACCGTGGCATAAGGCCAGGCGGACCGATTCCAGCACACCGCCCCGGCGATTCCCACCGCCGCCAGTGCCGCGGCCGTCGGTGCAATCACAAAAAACGTCGCCGGCTGCTGGCGTCCAAAACACCACCACGCCCCGCCGGCCAACAGGCCCGCCAGCACCAGCCACACCCCCAGCCACACCCAGCGTGCCACCCCGAACCAGCCCGCCGCCAGCACGTCCGTAAGGTGGTTAAAACTTTGGATCAACGTATCGGCACAAAGGATAATCAGCGGAATAAACAGCGGCAAAACGTATTGGACCATCTTGGTGACAATCAACTCGAAAATAATCCAGGCCGGGATGATCCACGCCAGTAGAAACCGATACGGAGCCGGGTCCACCACCAACCCATCCCGGCCCCGCATGCGGCGAATGGCATGGTAGCCCGCGGGAACCAACAACACACTCCACGGCCAGAAAATGCCCCAGATGACACCCAGATAGAATCCCGGTGGTTCGCCGTGATGCTGCAGGCCGCTGGTGGTGCGCTGCAGCAAGTTCTGCCGCAACATCAATTCAATCAGCCGGCCGTGCGTCTGCCACCACGCCGCCACGAACCATGGCGCCAACAGGGCCAGTAACAGCGGAAAACCCCATTCCGGATGCAAGGCCCGCCACCAGCGCCAGTTGCCGCGGTGAATCATCCGCCATAGCAGATCCGGCAGAGTCGCCAGGCGCCGCAGCGGGGTTCTTGCACGCCATTGCCGCCAAGCCTCCCGCCAGGCGCCGGTGGCCAGCGACAGGGTGATCATGGTGCTGAACACAAAAAGTGGGGTGACGCCCTTGGTCAAAATTCCGGCCGCGATGGCGAGCCAAAAGATCCACACGCCCCAGGTGGAAATTGACGCTGCACCCGCGGTCGGGGCGGCAGGCTGGCGCGGGGAGGCGGCTCGAGCGTGCCCCGGCAAGGAGGCCACAGCGTAAACCGGGGCACCGCCATCCCACGCCTTCCAGGCGCCGGCCATGGCGACGGTGGTGAACAAGAGCATCGTGGCGTCGGCGGTCGCCAGCCGGGCTTCCGCGAAATACAATGCGGACACGGAAAGCATCAGGGCCGCCAGTACGCCGGTGGCCCGGCCGAAGCGCCGGCCGGCTAAACCGTAAACGACCAGCAGAGTTAGGGCGGCGCACAGGGCGCTGGGCAAGCGCGCCGCGAGGGTGTGAATCCCGAAAAGCGTGTAGCTGATATCCATCAGCCAGTAGATCACCGGCGGTTTGTCGGGCCGGAGCACGCCGTTGAAATACGGAACCACGAAGTTATGGCGCGTCATCATTTCGCGGGCGGCCACCGCGAACCGCGGCTCATCACGATCGAATAACGGAATTCGGCCCAGACCGGGCAGATACAGCACACCCGCCAGTAATAGCAGCAACAGCACGTCTTCCCAGCGCCACCAGCGTGCCGGAATGACGCGGGGTAGGGAAGATCGACCGAAGAATCGTAGTTTGTCCTTCACGTGTTTCAAAACTCCCGGATCGTCCACAGCTCTAAACTATACGGCCACAGCCGCGGCACGGCCAATGACGCAAGGGATGCCACAAAACCCGGCCAGCCCGGTGCGGCCGAACCGCAACCAGATATACAGCCCCGGCCGGCGACTATCGGGACCGGAAGTAGTGGTCTGCCGGACGGCCAGAATCCATAGGCCGAGCAAAAATCTTCGCGCGACGTAAAGATTGTGCGGGATTGCGGC
>JAJYFE010000005.1 GCA_021785435.1 Planctomycetota bacterium | reverse complement strand
TCTGCGGGCAGCTGTGCCATGCCGGCGATACAATCGCCCTGGTGGATGCGGTTTAATTCCAACGCGGCCTCCTGGGATTTGGTGTTTGCCCAGCGCGGCTCGCCTTGTCGAGTCGCCTTCTTCGGCGACCTGCGGGCCGCAACCAAACATATATCCCCCGGTCCGCACGGAGGCGGATCGGTTCAGTCGCCCCGGCGACCCTCGGTGGATCGAGGAGTCGCCTTCGGAGACCTTGCCGGGGGTGTCGGGGCCGCCGGGCAACCAAAGTTTCCTACCGAACCAAAATCTTCGCACGGCGCGGAGATCTTGACGGATTGTGGCACCGGTCGCCGAAGAAGGCGACTCGACAAGGCGAGCATCGATTTCATCGTTACCCTTCGGAGCATTGTACCACGTCGCCGAGTGGCGTTCCTGCCCCGCAGATGACGGGCTGGGGTGGCGCGGTAACAGCACCCTCCACAAAATCTCCCAAGGCGACTCTTCGATCGGGGCTATCCCCGACGCACCCAACTTCGAAGTGCCGGCGCCTGGCAAGGCGTGGTTTTAGGCGCCCCAGCGGTGCCTATCAAAAGCACCGGGGCTTCGGGTCACCCCGCCAGTGGGCGGGCAGGTCGCCAGGGCGCGACTCGCAGACTGGCGAGCTTTGGCGACTCGCCCGCGGTGACCCGGGCAACGGGGCAGCCGACGCCCGACCCTGCCCCGACCATTTGTTTCAAACTTGGTTGCGCGCGGTATAGATAGGCCAGGTGAACGCTATTTTCATAATCCTCAGGCCGAAGGCCCGCGGCGGAGAGTATCCGCTGGGCAGGAACGGCTATTCGGGGAGCGGAACGCTGGGCCAATTGGGTTTGGGCAATCGACGGACCAACGTTATCCTATGCGGCCGCGGGTTGGCGGTCTGGGATTCTCCAAAACTTTTAGGATGCCGCCCGCACCGCGCTGGCCTGGAATAAACAGAAGATGCCAAACTCCCGAATCTTGATTGTGGGCGGCGGGGTCGTCGGCTTGTGCACCGCCTATTACGCGCGGCAGCGGGGGCATCCCGTCACCGTCGTGGAACGCGGCGCCCCGGAGGACGAGTGTTGCTCATTTGGCAATGCCGGGTTCATTGTTCCGAGCCACTGCGTGCCGCTGGCCGCGCCGGGCATGGTGGCCAAGGGGCTGCGGATGATGCTCAACCCGGAAAGCCCGTTTTACCTGCGGCTCCGTTGGGACCGCGATTTATGGCGGTGGAGCTGGCTATTTTACCGCGCCGCCAATGCCGCGCACGTCGCCGCCTGTGCGCCGCTGTTGCGGGATTTGCATCTGGCCAGCCGCCGACTTTTTGACGAATTGGCGGATCTTACCGGCAATGAATTTGGATTGACCCCAAGCGGGTTGCTCGTGCTGTGCCGGTCTGCGCCGGGATTAAGGGAGGAACGGGAAACGGCCGAGCTGGTGCGCAAGCTCGGCCTGCAAGTGGAGGTGCTGACGCCTGAAGAAGCCAAGCGGTTGGAACCGAATTTCCAGATGAACATCGCCGGAGCGGTGTACTATCCGCAGGATGGCCATCTCGTTCCAGAACGCTTTATGGCCACGTTGCGGCGCCTGGCGGCGGACCGCGGAGTGCAACTGTCCTTTTCCACGGAAGTTGCCGGATGGCGCGTCGACCACCACCGCGTCATCGCCGCACAAACCAATCACGGCGATATTTCCGCGGATGAGTTTGTCATCGCAGGCGGTTCCTGGTCGGCGCGGCTGGCCGGCCAGCTGGGTTTGCGGTTGCCTCTGCAGGCGGGCAAAGGTTATCACCTGACCTTGCCACGCGCGAAAACAAAGCCGACCCGAAGTGTGCTGTTGGCGGAAGCGCGCGTCGCCGTCACGCCCATGGGCCAGCGTCTGCGCTTCGCCGGCACCATGGAAATCGGCGGCCTGGACCTGTCGCTGAATCCGCGCCGCATCCACGGCATGCTTAAATCCATTGGGCAATATCTGCCGGAGTTTGGACCGGATGATTTCCGGGAAGGCCAGCGCTGGTGCGGCTTGCGCCCCTGCTCGCCCGACGGTCTGCCCTATGTCGGGCGCTTCGCCCGTTACGCGAATCTTGCGGTGGCGGCGGGGCACGCCATGATGGGCCTGAGCCTGGGTCCGATCACCGGCCAGTTGATGGCCCAGGTGCTCTCCGGTGAAACGCCGGCCATCGCTCTGGAGCGACTGAACCCGGATCGGTACGGTTAGGCCGAGTTTTTCCGTGTTCCCCTAACGCCCCGGGCGTCTTCGCCCCGACGCGCGGGTTTGTGCGCCGCGGGTCTGTGGCGAAGAGCCAGGGGGACTCCAGTGGCGCGGGCCGCGCGCGTTCGTCGAGGCTTGGACGCAGCGTCCAATCCCACGCGAGCACTGATCGCGTAGGCAACGGCGTCGTACCAGGCGAGGCAGTCGTCGAGCGTGCGTTCGACCGCGCGGGCCTCCTTGGGGGTTAATCTCCGCCCGAGTTCCTGCTTAGCGACGGCCTGCAGGTCCCCTACCTCTATGGAATATACCACCCTTTTTTGTTCGTTCATTGTCCGTCAGCCACCCCAGATCATCGATCCCGGCCGTAAAAGACGTTCTCGCGGTGCCACCGCATCGCGTTGGGATGCGGGTAGATCTCCTCCCGGTACGGCAGGCGTATTCTTCCGGGGTTTCCCGCGAGCGCCCGGATGCACTCGTATCCTCCGATCCGTCCCCACGTTGGCGGCAGCCCGTCCACGCGGGGTGAGACCTGGACCCGGTAGCTGTCCAGAAGGGTAAGCCAGCCCACGTCGAACGCCCAGTGGTGAAGACGGCACAGCGCAATGCCGTTGCAGAGATCGTCCTTTCCCAGCAGCCCGCTGGGTACGATATGCGCAGCCTCCACCTCCCAGGACAACGCATCGGGTGACCTTATTTTTAGCCCGCAGATCGCGCAGCGGCAATCATAGGCGTCGATCACCGCTTGGCGGAACCCCCTGCCCCGTAGCGTGGATTTCTCTTGGCGTACGACCGTATTTTTGCCCCTGTCGAACGGATCGTAATCCTCGGCCCGCGCGGACCGTGCGAGCGTGCTTGCGATCCTTTGAACCTCGTACGACCTAAGGGGGAGGGACTCCTTCTTTTCGGCTGGGATACCACACAGCCCGAGCGCTTCGTCAAGGCCCTTCTCCGTTAGCATCCACTCCCGTTGCTCGGTAAGCCGTGCCGTCCGCGTCGGACGGGAGGCCAGCCCATGTCGTGCGAGGGCATCCGCCGCGCGGAAGAGCAGACGATGCCACAAAAGAGATTTCTTCAAGCGTCCCTCCTTCCGGTACACCGTCTCCAGGCAGGCGGAGCGCTGCCGCTCATTCAGCCCAAGCTCATCGGCTATTTCGCGTACCACCTGCTGGCCGGAAGCGAACTCTTTTACCACGCCACCGTGCTTGAGCAGCACGCGCATCAGGGTTTGCGACACCCGCTTCCGGGGCGGCATCCCAAACCGCCGCAGCATTTCACTCTCGTAGCTCACCGCGCCTGCCTAACCAGAACGCGCCGCATTGCGCCAAGCACCAACAACACCCTGTGGCCCAGCCTTGTGGCTAAGTGGGAACGCAGAATGAATGCGCTAGAAGGCGCGTTCCGCGTGCCGTTAAACCAAGCGGAGAAGCCACGGCACGGGGACCGTGCCTGCTACTGGGACCCATCCGGAAGCCTCGTTTCAATCGCCGCATTCACTCTGCGTTCCTACTTAGGATTATCGGCCACTCCCGTAACAACCACAAGTCGGGGGACGCGAATTTATCACCGGCGGGGCGCCAGTTCTTCGCGGACGCCTGGCCCGGCGGCGCCCTGCCGGAACGGCGTCAAGCCAGTTCACCTATTACCCCCGGCGGCCGCCGCTATAGCTTTCTCATGGCTGATCTCGTCACCGCAGCTTATGTCACCAGCGTGACCCCTGCGGCCAGCGGCGCCGATAGTGCCATGTTGGCCAGCCTGATTTCCGCCGTCAGCCAGGCGGTGGAGCGTTATTGTCGGCGCAGTTTCACGCCCGCCCGTTACCAGGAATACCACGACGCCGGTGCGATGCCGTTTTTGATGCTTCGCCGCACGCCGGTGCTGGCCGTCAATGCGGTGACCTTTTTCCCCACAGGCCCCAACCCCATCAACTACGCCGTGGATCAATTCGACCTGCGCCCGGAAATCGGGCGGCTTAGCTTTAGGCCGGAGCTCACCGCGAACTTTCCCGGTGGCTATGCCCAACGCGCCGGGTTCGCCTATGCGGGGCTGAATGCCATCTTGGTGGATTACAATGCCGGCTTCGGTTTTTTGACCACCGCCAGCGCTGCCATTGCCGCCGGCCCGGCCTCCGTTACGCCGCAGGCCATGAGCGGCCTTTTTGACGGCCAACCCTGGACCATCACCCCGAGCATGGATTTAACGATCGATCCGGATCAGGACAGTCAGGAAATCATCAGCGTCATCAGCACCACCGCGACGGGTTTCGCCGCCGTTTTTGTCAATGCCCATGCCGCGGGCTGCCAGATCAGCGGCAGCCTGATTCCGCAGGACATCCAGCTGGCCGCAGCCCTGGCCATCGGCAACGTGCTCAACCAACCGGACTTGAGCAAGCAGCGCGAATCCCAAGGCAAGACCGTCGGCTATGAATATGTCGCCCGGGCCGGTGATTTAATTTTTACGCCGGAAATCAAGGCGATTTTGGATCGCTACCGGGATGTGTTGGTATGAGTTTACGTTTGCTATGCCGCCGGCAAATCAGCCTGCAGCGCGCCACCGTCTCCACCGGCCCCAACGGCGAGGCGCTGCGTCAATGGCGGATTCTCGCCGCAAATATTCCCGCCACCATCCTGGCGTTGCGGGTGCAGGGCGGCCAAGGCGCCTTAGCCATGCCAGCGCCCCCGGATCGGCGTAGCATGAGCGCTACCCATGTAATCATAGTTGGCGCTGCCCTCGGCGCCGATTTCGGCGACCGCATTTTCGATGGAACCGACTATTACCAGGTGCGCTTTACGATCAATTTGGGGGATCGCGACCAAGGCTGGGCGATCTATACGCAGCGGCTGGCGCCGCAGGATTAAGGAAAGGCTCCATGCAACCACTGATTCAGGCTATCCTTAACCGCATCAGCAGCGATAGTGCGCTGTCGCAAATCGCCGGAACCGCTCCGACGGTCTACCTGAGCCGGGCCCCGGAAACGGCGACGATGCCGTTTATCACCTTGCATGTTGCCGCCGGCACGCCGGGATTAGCGGGCGCTCATGACTTCGCCGGAGATCGAATCACGCCGGCGAGCCTCACCTTGACCTGCGTAGCCGGCGCCCTGACCACCGCTTTGGCCATGGCGGATCAACTTACAACGCTGCTGGATGCGGCCTCCTTTCCCCTGTCCGTCGGGACGCTGCTGGATTGTCGGCAAACCGCGGCCCCGCAACCCGCCCTGGCTGGTTTTGACGCCGCCAACACCGAAGTGTACCACGTGGAAGTGAAATTCATTTGTTCCGTGTTCAACGCCGCGGGAGCGTAGCCAGGCTGCGCGGGGCGCGCTACTGAGAACTGAAACCCGAAGCTTCGCCCCGCTGGACCGAAAACTGAAAACCTGCGGCCCAGCCGCCCGCTGGTCACCGCAAGCTGCATGCTGACCGCTAAATAAGGAGACCCAACCATGTCCAGCCCCATTCCCCTGTCCGGCCTGACGGCTTCGGTCACCTTGCCACCGGGCGTGACCGCCAATATTTATGAGGCTCAACTGGAGGAGGATTTCCGCGAAAAAGATGCGGAATCGTTTCTCGACGCGGGCTATGGCGGCGGCGTGCTGACCGGAATGCGGTTGCGGGGCACCGTCATCGGCTGGCTGACGGATTATGATCCTGGCCTGGCCGCCATGCACGCGAATGTGCCGATTACCTTTACCGCCGCCGCTGGCTGCGTCGTCAGCGGCAATTTCAATCTCACCCGCTTACGGATCCGCCTGCAGGTTGGGCAGGTCAGCGTATTTACCGCGGAGATCGCATCGGTAGGGCCGTACACCAAAACCTGGATAAATTCATAATTCGCCGATGACCCGACGCGGGTCACCATGGCGACTAAACTACGTCGACAACCCAAAAACGATAGCCCCCGGTCCGCACGGAGGCGGATCGAGGAGTCGCCTTTGGAGACCTTGCCGGGGGTAGCAGGTCCGCCGGCGAACATGCTGTCCCGATGACGAACAAAAATCTTCACACCGCGCGAAGATTTTCAAGGATTGTGATATAGCGCGGCCGGCGGGGCACAGCTGAAAAACGGCTGGCGCAGGTAGTGCCAATACCAATTAAACCACAACCGGAGGTCATGCCATGACCGAAAACGAACCCCAGTCGCTCGAATCCGAACCATTCCCAAAGGAGCTCCGCGAAACGCCGCGGCCCGCGGAGACAGTCACGTCCGATCGTGCCACGCCACGTCGGCGCCAAGATCGGCCGTTTACCGCACCGCAATGGCGCCAGTTGCAGCGCCGCTTTGTCCCCGCGTTAGAGCAGCGAAGTCAGCGGGTAGAAACGCCACGCCATGGGGAGGGGCGTCCCGACGCGGCGGCCGTAGACCCGTGGGCGCTGCAGGGTGCCGCGCCCCCGACTTCCGTCATCACATCGGCGCCGCCGCCGTCCGCTGTCGAAGAGAAGCAAATCCAGCAATTACTCCGCCAATTGCTGCAAACCGCGGAAAAAATCCTCGCCCGCCTGGGCCAGGGCGGTGCGATCAACAATCCCTTCGACTTTCTGGCCTGAAACATTCTGAAAACGGAACCCCGAAAACGGAACATTTAGTCCCCCATATTGCCACCGCTGCCAGGCGCAGCGTATCATGCCGCTATGAGGCTGACCAGACGCTTCCGCAGCGCCGCCTTGGCGGCGGCCGGTGTATTGGGAACGACCAGTCTGTTACTGCTTGCCAGCTGTACAGTGAAGAGAGGCCCTTTTCTGGTCTCGCTGAACCGTGCGCCGCCCACGCCGCACGTATCAGCACCTGCCGCCCGCGCGTCGCCGTTCCCGCCGGCGCTGCAGGTTCAGGTGTTGGTTTTGCACCTGCCGCTGGGAGCGTGCAGCAACAACCCCGGCGTGTGGAAATTGCTGCGACCGGTGGCCAACGCCGATGCGACGACGGCCCTTTTGGCCGCCAACGGCTTCCGGGCCGGTCTGGCGCCGTTCACCGCCTGGAAAACCATCGCCCAGCTTTTAAACCGTCCCGGCGCTACGCACCAACGCATTTATTGCCAACTGTCGGCCATCCATCCCGTTACCCTGACGGCCCGGGCGAACGTGCGACGGGAAATTGTGGCGTGGCGGGGCTTGGACGGCGGCCTGACAGTCCGGACCTACCAAGATTGTGACAATGTGTTTCTGCTGGCCGCCCACGTTCGGCCCGATTCATCCGAAACTATCGTGCAATTGGAACCTGCGGTCGACCTGGGCACCGTGGCATTCCAGCGGGGACCGGCCGCTCTGGGGGTGGTGGCCGGCGTACAGCCGCTGCAGCGCGTGTTCACCACTATGCGCATCGACGCGGCCATTCCGCCGCATTACTTCCTGCTGCTGGCGCCCGCGGCGGCCCGCCGCTCTGCCCTGTCGCTCGCCGCCAGGTTTCTGACCCAAACCCGCCGTGTGCCGCAGCGCGAAACGGTGCTGGTTTTCGTGCCGGTGGGACCGGGCGGCCCCTGATATTGCACCAGCGCGTCCCAGCGCCAACCGCACCCTTCAGCTGGCGGGGCCTCAGTAGTTTGGCCGCCCGCGGCGACCCGCTGCGAACATGCCCGTATCCGCGGAGCGAACCGGGCGCCGCGCGTCCGGCCCGCGGGTGCGGTTCTTGCGCCTGGCTCAAAGAAAAAGGCCCGCCTTGAGCGGCGGGCCGGGGAACAGATGTGCTGTGGGTGGCCGGGCTTTAGAACTTGAATTGCAACTGAATCTGACCAATCAGGTCGTCGGTCCCGACGGTTGTACCCAGGTTGCTGTTGGTGTAGGCGGCATTATTAACGTAGGTAACCGCAGCCTGAATCTTGGCGTTTTCGCCGAAGATATAGTAGTTCACGCCACCGGTGGCTTCGTATTGGTGCTCGGAGCTGTGATTGAACAGCAGCTCGCCGAACCGGGCGGCCAGCTCCCACCGGTGGGGGATAACAAAATAACCGCCTTCGACATAGTAGCCAGTCTCCAAAACCGAGGCATACCCGGCCAGTGCCGGCGAGGGGGCATCGTCACTGATGTTCTGCAGGTATAGCGCGCTGTTGAAAGCAAAGCCGCGATACTTGGCATGGGCATCGATGGTGAAGCGGGACAGGCTTCCGTTGAGGGTGTAGTTGCCAGCGCCGGTTTCCCATTCACCGAGGCTGGGAAACGACGTGGTGGTCTGCAAGGTGGAATTCTGCGATTCATAACCGGCCGCAGCGCCGATCAGCCAGGCCAAGTGCCGGTGCCAGGCCACATCCGGCGAATCGTTGAAATCTGAAATAGGCCCGCCTTGGGCGAAATTAACCCGACCGTATACCCCCATCCGATTTCCAAAGTGCCCCCCCGGTCCCACTGGCCCGTTGTCCTGCGACGTGGAACCATTGTTGATCTGGATTTCGTAGTTAAACGTGTGCGGCACGATGGCCCCTTCCAGATCCAGCGCGTCCGAACGGACCGGATCAAACGGATATTCACTCACCGCGAAGTCCGGAAATTCGGTTCCCGAGGAAAAGTATTCCACATGCGTAAACGGCACCAGCATGGAGCCGGCCCGCACAATGAACATCGGGCTGAATCGGTAGCCCGCCCAGGTGTCGAGAATGGCGAAAGCGTTGTTACTGCCGGCCGGCGCTCCGCTGATTCCCGTCTCGAAATCCCCGGAGATGCAGTAAATGAAATTCTTAAAGGCATTCCCCGACAAGATCAAGCGGGCCCGGCGGAAGTTAAACCCGCTGTAGTCCTTATGCTCACCCGCGGCACCGGCGGGCGTAGTGTCATTTCCGGCCGCGGCGTAGCTGTAGCGGAACTGCAGGTAGCCATTGATCGTCAGCTTGAAATCCTTATTCGGCGTCTGGATGAAAAAGCCGTTGTTGTAGCCGGCCTGCAGTGCGGAAGCCTGCTGCTTCCGACTTTCCGCCATGACTTCCTCGGCAATGGCCTTCATCTGGGCCGCTTCCTGCGTGCGGGTCCATTGCTGATCGCCCGTGGCCGGTTTGGCCTGCAATTGGGCGACCTCGGTTTTCAGAGCCTTAATCTCGGCCTGTAATTGGGCATTGGTCGGATCCGCAGCGCACGCCGGCCCGGCGTTCCAAGTCGCGCCCATGGCGGCCAGAGCGGCCCCCAGGGCGGCCGCGAAAGCCCGTCCTTTAATTCCCGTGGTGCTGGTAACACTCGCCATGATGGAACTCCTTAAGAAGAAGAAAACAACCACAACTCCAAACCCGCGCCGCGAACCATTCGGCGTGGGATACGCCCATATTTATGCTGAGATTTGTTAGGATTTGATGGGTGAAAGGTATGTTCTTGGATAATAGCCGCCCCGGGACGGCAGCCATGCGCCTGCTTAGCGCGGCGCTGACAGAACCTTAACCCGGGTCCCAAGCCGCCCGCGAAAAAGATTCAACGTTGCCAACAGGCCCGGAAGCCATATGTGCCGTGAATCGGATCACCGCGCACGGTTTATTGATCGCCGAGCAGTGCTCTGTCACCACTTATCTTTCGGGTATCCCGGCCGCCGCCATTCACCGGGTCGCCGCCGGCGACTCGCTACGGCGACCCGGAGGCCGGTGCTCGGGGTTCGGCGGCGGGGCGGGGACTCTTTCTCCCCCCAGGAATTGACCGCTTGACAGAGCCGTAGGCGGTTTATTTCGTGGTCGCTTTCTGCGAGAATCCACATTATCTGTGCACGCCCGTCGCCAGCGGAAAGGAACCAATCCATGCGTCTGTTTGTGGCAGTAGGCGTCCGCCTGGATATTGCCGGACAATTGTCAGAATGGCAGCAACAGCTGGCGCGAATTCCCGCCCAGGTGCGTTGGGTGCCGCCGGAGCAATATCACCTCACCGTCAAATTCATCGGAGAAATCGCGGAGGCGCGCTGGGCGGAGATTCGCAATCGTCTGGACCAGGCCGCCGCGGAAACGCCCGCGTTTGCTCTGTCGATATCTGGATTGTCCCGTCTGGAAGTGCGGGGGCAGGTCCGCATAATCATGGCCGAGGTGGTGTCGCCGGATCAGCGGTTAAACCGGCTGCATCGGCGGATCGATCAGGAATTCGCCGGGCTGGGGATCCCTCTGGACACGCGGCCCCTGCGCCCGCACCTGACGCTCGGTCGCGTGCGGAGCAACCATTCGCTAAACAAACTGCTGCGCCGGCTGGAGCGTTTTGCGGCGGGGCGGATTGCACCGCTCGGGCCCTGGCCGGTAGGTGAAGTGTCGCTGATGCAAAGTACGCCTTCCGCTCAAGGGGTTGTTTATCGCAGTCTGCACCACGCCGCGCTGCAACCGCTGGATTAACCGGCGGTCAATCCTGGCCTGGCCCGTCCGCCTTCCGGGGCGCCCCGTGGCCCGGCTGGCGTGCGAAGAGAATCCAGTAGGTCACGGGCACCACAAAGAGCGTAAACACTGTCGAGGCCAGCAGGCCGAAAATCAGCGCCCACGCCAGGCCGGAAAAAATCGGATCGCTCAAAATGGGCGTCGATGAAAACATGGCGGCCCCCGCGGTCAGCAGAATCGGACGCATCCGCACCACCACGCTCTCGAGTATCGCGTCATACAGGCTTTGCCCGCGGGCCAGCGACCGGTGAATAAAATCGATCAGGATCACCGAATTACGCGTCACGATGCCGGCCAAGGCAATCATCCCAATCATGGCGGTGGCGGTGAAAAAGACCACGTCCTGATAACCGCCGACACGGTGCGCCGTCAGCAGATTCAGCACCCAGAAGCCGGGCATGACGCCGGGGATGGTCAGCGGAATGGCCAGCATGATCACCAGAGGCAGCAGGAAAGACCCGGTCTGGGCGACCAGCAGAATATAGATGCCGACCATGGCCGCCCCAAACGCGATACCCAGATCGCGAAATACGTGCAGGGTGATGCGCCACTCACCCTCGCCGGCGAAATTAACCGACAGTCCCCGCGGCAACTGCCAGGCGATGCCGGAACCGTTATGAAAATAGGACCGGGCGGAAAGCGGTCGAGGTTTCACCTGATGAATCCATCCGGCGCCGACCTGCGTCATGCCCGCCAGAGCGGGGGTGTTGGCGTCGGGCCGGCGGTCCGCCTCCACATCCAGAATGGCGTTGACCGGCGGCCGGCCGGCGGTATCGGCGTATACATACACCACGCGACGGAGGTCTTTATGGTAAATGGCTTCGCCGGCCCATTCCTGCCGCCAGCGCCCCAATTCCGCCAACGGAACCAGCGCCCCGTTGGTGCCACGGACGAAAATCTTGGCTAAATCCACCGGGCTGGAACGCCGCGCTCTGGGCAGGCGAAGAATAATGTTCAGCGGCTGCCGCTGACGCGGGGCGTGAATAATTCCCGCGACTTGCCCGCCCAGGGCCAGGGCCAGCGTTTGCGAAATTTCCGCCGTGCTTATGCCGTTAAGCGCCGCCTTGCGCTGGTCGGTGACAAAAACCAGTTGTTTCTCCGGCGCTTGCACGGAATCGTCCACATCCACCACGTCCGGTTCCAGCCTCAGGCGGTGGCGCAACGTCCGGGCCGCCAACTGCATTTCATGGTAGCTGGTGGTTGGCGCACCGTAGATTTCCCCGACGATGGTGTCCAGCACCGGCGGTCCCGGCGGAGCCTCGACAATCTGCAGGCGCACGCCGAAGCGCCGGGCAATGGCCGTAAGGGAATGGCGGATGCGCAGAGCGATTTCATGGGTCTGCATGGCGCGTTGCTTCTTGCCCGCTAAATCGACGGCGATCTGGGCGTCGTTGGGCTGATTGCGCAGGAAGTAATGGCGCACCAGACCGTTGAAATCCATCGGCGCCGCCACCCCGACATAACTGGTCAGATCCACCACCTCCCGCAGCCGCTGGAGCCGTTCCGCCAGCGCCCGGGTGGCGGCGTCGGTTTGCTGCAGGGTTGTGCCGCGGGGAGCGTGCACGACGATCAGCAGATTGCTTTGATCGCTGAACGGCAGCATTTTCAACGGAATCATGCGTAAAGCCGGCAAGGCGATCGCCGCCGCCGTGATCCCGGCCACCGCCGCCAGAAAGCCCCAACGCGCCAGCCGAAATTTCAGCAGCGACCCGAGCAGGGGGGAAAAAATCCGGTAACGCAGGGTATGCGTGATCACCGACCGGACCTGCGGATCGGCGGAGTCCTCCCGGGCGTGGAGTTTCGTTTCGTGAGGCTTGTGCTTAAGCAAATGGAAGCTTAGCCACGGTGTGATGGTAAACGCCACCAGCATGGATACGATCATGGCCACCGGTACGTTGAACGCCATCGGACGCATGTACGGTCCCATCATGCCGGTAATGAAGAACATCGGAACGAAGGAAAGAATCACCGCCAGCGTGGCCACAATCAGCGGAGGGAGGATTTCGGAAATGGCTTTCAGCGCGATCCTCCGCGTGGCCCGGCCTTCCAACGCAAAATGCCGGCTGATGTTTTCCACGTCCACAATGGGATCATCCACCAGCAAACCCAGCGATAAGATCAGCGCGAAAAGCGTCACGCGATTGATCGTGAATCCGAGCAGCAGGTTGCAGGTCAGCGTCAGCCCGAACACCACGGGTATGGCCACCGCCACGATCACGGATTCCCGCCAACCCAGCCCGATGATCAGCAGGGCGACGACGATGACAATCGCCACCAGCAACCCTTCCACCAGCGAGTCGACTTTGGCGTTGGCGGACAGGCCACTGTTGCGCGTGATAATCAGATTCATGTCGTGGGGGATCAGCACCCGGGCCAGCTTCCTGGCCCGTGAGATGACATCCGCGGACACCCAGACCGCGTTGCTGCCCGCCTTTTTGGCGACCGCGACCGTCACCGCCGGCGCCCCGGAGCCGCTTTTGCGCGCGGTGGATCCCGCCAGCATCGTCCCCGGGAAATCCAGGTTTTCCGGGGCCTGCCCGGCCGGCCCCCAAGTATGCCACACATAGGAATGAACCTCCGCCGGACCATCTACCACCCGGGCCACTTCGTGCAGGTACACCGGCTGTTGATGCCACACCGCCACCACCAGGCGCCCCAGTTGCCGGGCATTGGCGAACGCCACACCGGCGAGCACCTGAATTTCCTGATTGTTACGCTTGTAACGGCCCGCGGTCAGGGTGACATCCGCGGCCTTGATGTCGCGGTCAATTTCCAGCGGGGTCAGGTTATAGGCGTGCAGGCGGGCCGGATTCAGATAGGCGTATACCACCCGGGGCCGACCGCCGACCACGTAGGCCCGGGAAACATCCGGCGCCGCCGCCAAGCGGGCCGCCAGTTCCTCCGCCGTTTCCCGCAGGGCGACCGCGCTGGCCCTCCGGCTGGTAAGCGTGAACGTCACTATCGGTACGTCATTGATCGTCTCCGGTTTAATCACCCATCCCGCCACCCCCGGCGGAATCAGGCTCCTATGCTCCTTGAACTCCCGGAACACCTTGACGATGCTGCGTTCCAGATTCTGCCCGACGAAAAACCGGGCGGTCACCAATGCCTGGTCGCGCTGACTGGTGGAATATACATATTGCACGCCATGAATGTGATATAGAATTCGCTCCAGCGGCGTGGTGACCAGTTGTTCAACGCTTTTGGCGCTGTGGCCCGGAAAGCTGACGTAAATATCCACCATGGGCACGACGATTTGCGGATCTTTTTCGCGCGGCGTGATGACCAGGGCCGCCACGCCCAGGGCTACGGCCAGCAGAATAAGCACCAGCGAAAGTTTAGAGTACAAAAACAGCTTGACCAGCCGTTCGATCGCCGTGAGTTGATTGGCGCTATCGGAACGTTGTTGGTCCATGATTTACCCCATTGCCCCCTGCCGTCAGCGCGGCGGCCGTCCGCGAACGATCAAAACAGAACCGAGCACCGGTTGATAACCCGGTCGAAGCGTCGCCGCGGAGATTGGTTGGGGCGCGCCCGGTCGCGCGCCATCGTATTACCACACGGCGCCCTCCGCCGCCACGGTCCCTTTTTATCCCGCCGGCGCCGGGAGCGTATGGCGGACGCGGGGAATCACCACACGCTGGCCGGCGGTCAGACCGGCCAGGATTTCACGCAGCGCCCCTAAGCGCCGGCCGGGCTGCACGGTCTGCCGCACCCGCCGGCCATGCTCCACCAACGTTACCAGGTCCAACTCACCCACGTGCCGGATGGCAGCCGCCGGAATCACCAGAACTTTCTGTTGGCCGGTCGGAATCCGCAGCGTGCCGTACATGCCGGGCCAAACTCCGGCGGGGAAGACTCCGGCCGCCTTCACCGTAAAGCTGCGGGTTCGGGCGTTGACGCGCGGCACAATCTCCCGAATCCGCGCCGCCACCGTGGTCCGAAGCCCCTCCAGCCGCACCGGTAGTTTTTGCCCCAGCCGCAAGTCCGACGCCAGCGCCTCCCGCACCACGGCCGCCAATTGCAATTTCCGGGGATCGTACAAATCCGCCAGCGCTTGGCCGGGCAGGGCCATGTCGCCGACGCTGACGAATTTGCGCATGACCAGGCCGTTGAGGGGGCTGCGGATGGTCGCGTAACCGAGCACCGTTCGCGCGGTTTTCCGGGCCGCCAGGGCCCGGGCGACGTCCGCCCGATCCACCGCTACCTTCGTATCGGCGAGATCCATCGCGGCACGCGTGACATCGCCGGTGGCCAGGAGCGTTTGGTCACGCCGCTGATCGATGCGCGCCTGGTGCAGTTGCGCCTTCGCCAAGAATACCGCGGCGACGGCCTGCGCCAACTCGGCTTTCAATTGAACGTCGTCCAGCCGGAGCAGCACTTCGCCGCGGTGCACCCTGGCTCCCGCGAAAAGCGCGCTATAAACCACGCGGCCCGTTATTCGCGGCGTGAGCACCACCGGTTCAATGGGGCGAACCGTGCCCACCGCCCGGATCGTCTCGGGAATGGTTTCCAGCCGCGCCACGGCGTAAGGGCCGCGATAGGGCGGACCGACCGCTGTGGGCACTGAGCCGGCGGGAATTTTCGGCGCCAAGGCTCCGGTAAACCTTAGCAGCAGCGCCGTCACCAGCGCCACCAACGCCACAGTGAGCGTGATCTTACGCAACCAGCGCCACCATCCGCCGCAGAAAAACTGTTGCCACAATTTCGGGGATACCATGAAATTCCGCTATCTACACCTGCGCCTTAAGCCCGCAGCGTCTGAATATCTTCTCCGCTGGACAGAATCCTGTAAATGCCGACTGCAAGAGATTCAATCCAACGAACGCCGTTAGCAGCAGCCACCAGGGACTTACCGTCAGGCTCAAGATCACGCCGATCAACACCATACTTCCAGCCAGGGATCGCACCGCGTTTTCGATCGTCATAGGACATCTCCTCTAAATGTTCCACCTCGTGCTGTTATGACGCGCCAGTGTTAAACAACTGTATGACTATATCAGCATACAGCTATTAAGTCAAGTCTATCGGATTTCTTGACTGCCTTCGCCAAAGCTGCCTTGATGAAGGCTCCGCCTATAATATGCTGTTCTGTCTCGCCGCCAGCGAGACGCGCCTGCGGGAAGAACCAAATGCCAGCCAAGCACGCCGCCGCTATTCTTCTTGCCGTAGCGGGCATCGTCGGTGTGGTGTGCGTCGGAACCGGTCGTGGAGTGATCTCTGCATGGCCCAAGCCGCCCCGCCACGCCGGGATGGTGGGCGGCCGCCCTATTTTACGGTTGGACCGTTGGCGTGCCCCGGCCCGGGCCTGTAAGACCAAGAATCCCATCCCACTCACCGCTGAGTCCATTCAAACCGGCCAAGCGGTGTTCAGCCAGAACTGTGCCGCCTGCCATGGGGACAACGCCCAAGGGGATGGCCCTACGGCGTCTTTCCTTTCGCCTCACCCGGCGAATCTGACCACCGCGGCCTTCTGGAAACAATGTCAGGGAGCCATTTTCTGGAAAATCACCACTGGCCACAGCCCGATGCCCAGCTTCCGGGATAGCTTAACCCGCACCCAACGCTGGGATGTGATTAACTACCTGAACCAGACTTTCAACCCGGCCCATGCCGGTCACTAAAGCCATCGTTTCCAGCCACCAGCGCCGGCTCTCTGCAAGGTTTGGCGATCGCCGACGCTCGGCGCTCCACCAACGCCACGAGAATCCTGCCGTCCCCCGTTCACCGCGTTGAAACGCAGTGCTTGAAGCCGGGTGCGGCGCGGGAGCACCGGATGATCATCCGATCGAAAGCGTCGCCTCGCAGACTGGTTGACTCACCCGCTGCACAAATTCTCCGTTTTCAGGACCAGCAGCGCTTAGCCATCACCCGGCAGTGCGATGGTTGGCGGCGGCGCCGGCCGGAGTTATGATGAAGCCTCGGCTGGGCCACCGCAGCACCTGCCCGGCTGCTCGCTTGGCCGATGGGGGCATCGGCCCTACGTAGCCCGGAGGTCGCCAAGGGCGACTAAACTGCGGCGACGGGTCGGGAGCGTGACCAACTGGCGGCTGGATCGGCCCATCGCCCGACGGGCTGAAGGCGGGCATTGACTGGATCTTCAGTATCCGCGGAGGCGGAAGCATCATGGCGAAGATGAAGGCAGCGCTGCAACTGTACACCGTGCGGACGTTGGCGGCAAAAGATTTTCCGGGGACCTGCCAACAGGTGGCTGATCTCGGGTACCAGGGCGTGGAGCTTTGCGACACCCGCACCACGCTTAGCGCCGCTGATCTGCGCGCCGCCCTGGCAAGGATGAAACTGACGGCCTGTGGCGTGCACGTTGGTATTGAGGCCCTGGAGACACAATTAGACCAGGTGCTGGAATATTACGGGCAGGCGGCCGTCACGCAGCTCGTTTGCTCCTGGCTGCCGGAGGATCGTCGTCGCACCGCCGCGGATTGGGCGGCCAGCGCTGAAAAGTTGTCGGCGCTGGGGCAGCGCTGCCGCGAGCGAGGTGCGACTCTGAGTTACCATAACCACGCCTTTGAATTTGATAAATTCGATGGGACGACGGGGCTGGATATTCTTCTGAAAAACTCCGATCCGCGAAACTTGAAGTGGGAGTTGGACACGTACTGGGTACAGTTTGGTGGAGGCAACCCCGCGGAATACATTCAGCGCCATGCGGCGCGGATATCGTTTCTGCATGTCAAGGACATGGCGGCCGGGCCGGAGCGGAAATTCGCCCCGGTGGGCGCGGGGGTGTTGGATTGGAGGGCGATTTTAGCCGCCGCCGCCAAAACCGCCGTGCGCTGGCTGGTGGTGGAACAGGACAACTGTTACGACACGCCGCCGCTGGAGGCGGCGCGCCTCAGCCGGGAGAACCTGCGGAGACTGGCGCACGTATAAGTGCTATCGCGCTGCAACTGGTTGGGCCGGCATCCAGGCCCATTTTGACGGGAGGTGAATCATGACTCAAGCCGGCGGTTCCAATCCGGTGATGGTATATCAAAATCCGCCGCCGCGGACGGGAAGAATTTTTTTTCGCGTGGTGTTTTACCTGGTGCTTCTGGTTTCGCTGGTGCTCAACGGCATTCTAATCGCGGCGTTGAGTGGGATGGCCATTTTGACCGGTGGCTTCGCACCGGGGCGCGTGCGGCAAGTGGTGATCCGGCATGGCACGCCCAACAAGGTTGCCATCATTCCCATTTCCGGTTTAATCAGCTCGGCGACGGTCCAACAACTGCGGGTGGATCTGCGCACCATCCGACACGACGCGGCCATCAAGGCTCTGGTGCTGCGGGTGGATTCGCCGGGCGGAGGCGTCACGGCGGCGGATGACTGCTACCACGCCCTTCGCAAACTGCGCGGCGCCAAACCCATTGTGGTGAGCATGGGCGCATTGGCGGCCAGTGGGGCATACTACATTTCCATGGCCAGCCAGCAAATTTACGCGGAACCGACCACCATTACCGGCAGCATTGGGGTGATGATGCCGGGCTTTCAAATGACGGGGCTGCTTAACAAAATCGGAGTTAAACCGGAATTCCTTACCAGCAAGGCCGCCGTATGGAAGGAGGCGGGGTCGCCGTTCTCCGAATTCACCCCCCCGGTGAAAGCCTATCTGCAACATCTGCTGGATGTCGATGATGCGCGCTTCGAAAGCATCGTCCAGCGGGGGCGCGGTACACGCTTAAAGGCGCCGCTAGCCCAGGTGGCCAATGGCAAAATTTTCACCGCTCGAGCGGCTCTGCGCCAAGGCCTGGTGGATCATATCGGGTATCTGGCGGCAGCCTGTCAGGCGGCCGCGAAGCTGGCCAGGATCGCGCATCCGACGATCGTGGAGCTGAAAGCGGCGCCTGGTTTACTAAACCTGCTGAATGTGCGCAGTGTCCTACCGGCGCCGCGCCTGCAGATTTCGCGCCGCCTTCTGCTGGACCTGGCCCGTCCGCGCATGGAATATTTATATATGCCATAGTTCCGGCCCAGGCGTTGGCCGCGGTCGGGTCTGGGCCGCCGGTTTACGCAGGGATGTGGGGGAACCGGGCGTGCGATTCGCACCCAGCGGTCAGCGTAGCCGGTGATGCCCCCTCACCGTTGCGAATGCGGCAATTTTTCCGGGCATCCCGCATCAACTCGCCCGGCGAGCCACCGGGTTTATCCCGGTCGCCGAAGGAGGCGACTCGACAAAGCTCGCCAGTCTGCGAGTCGCCCCCCGGCGACCTGCCCGCCCACTGGTCGCCGAAGAGGGCGACTCGACAAGGCGAGCGGGGCGAGTGGGCTTCAGAGCTCCCGTGAAAAGGTGGCCTTTTCAACCCCCGCCCGGAAAAATTGCCACGCCCACCGTTGCGAACCACTTCCGCGTCCCGCGGACACCCGCGGGTACTCCCGTCAGGGCGTGAAAATGGCGTGGCAATGCGACGCTTCCGTAACCCGAACGCAGACCAGACGGGCCGGGCGATGGATTTGCGGGGCCAGCACCGATGCGATATGCTCCGCGACGCGCTCCGCGGAAGGATTCATTTGGGTGGCAAATGGCTCCAGGTCATTAAGGCGCCGCCCCTGCCACGGCGCGACAATCGCCCGCAGCTGTGCTTCGAGCACGTGAAAATCCATGACGGTTTCAAGGGTGTCGAGTTGCGGTGATTCAATCCGTGCCCGCACCAGCCAGCGATGCTCATGCCGCGGTTCCAGCGAACCATCTAGCAGGCGAAGCTGATGCGCGGCCAGAAACTCGGTTTGGACTTCAATGGCGTACATCCGACTCCGCTCAAAAATACCGCCGCTATTTTCATCCAGCCGCCGCCTCGGAACAAGGGCTACCAGCACCAGCGTGGAAATACAGCCAGCATCGTCGTCCCTTAGGCTCCGGGCCATGTAGGGCCGATGCCCCTATCGATCAGGCGACCAGCCGACAAGGGCGTCGGCTCCAGTGCGATGGAGAGCAGATTTGAGTCGGAGAGGTGGAAGTCCTCCCCACGCCGATGTTCCGGCGTGTAGTCGAAGGTCACCGCGTTGCCGCGAGGCAGGGTGGCAAGCAACCGAAGACGAACAATCAGACCGTAACACGGGCAGTGACTGACCTGCCCAGGTGAACTCGATTTAGCTCGCCTTGTCGAGTCGCCCTCTTCGGCGACATAGGGTGGTTGGAGACGGTATGGCTGGAAGGCTGGAATCCGTGAATCCATGAGACCTGTTGGCAACAGTGCTGGCGCGCCGAAGGCGGGCCCGGCCGGCAGGAGTCAAGGCAACCATAGTAGCGAAGAAGTGCCGTCATGGGCATGGAGCGAAAGGTTGCATGTCGCCGAAGAGAGCGACTCGACAAGGCGAGAAGATGGCCCACTGACTGGAAAGCCGGATGCGGGAAATCCGCCCGTCCGGTCTGGCGGGAGGGGACGCCGGAATCAACCGGCCTTCCCTATCCCGATCAGGCTGGAGGCCCACGGCAAATGCTTGTGGTGCAGACCTCCAGGTCTGCCGGACAGCTATACTCCGTTTGGCCTGTAATGAGACATTTATTGTACGCGGCTGTTAATGGGATATCTGATTCGGTATGATGGCCGGAAAATCAGCATGTTTCCGCAGCCTTCGCTCCCCATAATGTGCCGTCAGAGGCCGCATTGAGTATATCTCGAAGGGATCTGCAATAAACTGGCCGCCTTCGGCTATAACCGCGACGGCAAAAAGGGCCAACGACAAATCGTCATCGGGCTGCTGTGCAACGCCCAACGCCAACCGCTGTCGATGGAGGTATTTGCCGGCAATACCCAGGACACCGCAACGATGGCCAGTCAGATCCGCAAGGTCGCCGATCGCTGTCGCCGTACCGACTCCCAGATCGGCGACGGCGCAGTGACCTTGGGGCGCCACAGCGACTCCCAGACTGGCCGACCAGCAAAAGCGCGACGGTTGCTATGTCCTCCCGACCGATCCGACCCCAGCCCAGCTCAACGCGCAGAGTGTCCACGCCCGCCACAAGGACCTGGCCATGGTGGAGTGGGTGTTCCGAACCAGCAAATCGAAGATCCGCTACGGCGGGACCATGGACTTGGAGATGCGCCCGGTGCATGTGCGTCTGGCCAGCCGCGCGCGGGGCCATGCCCTGGTAATTATACTGTCCTACAAAATCATGCCGGTCGCCGAAGGAGGCGACCGGTGGGCGGAGGGCCGTGTGGCCGCAGGCTTTGTCGCTCGTCGTCGGCGTATGCACCCATACGCCATCCTCCTCGCTTCGCGCCTGCGGCCACACGGCCCTCCGTCCACCCCTCATTACAGGTGGAACAGAAGCGCTAGCCGATGGTTTCACCAGGATGCCTCATCCTCCGCGGAAACCTGCGGAGATGCAAAAGGCGCGCTCGGTCTTAGTCGGACTGGCTTACAGCATCCCCTTCTCGCGCATCCATCCCACCGCCCGCGCCATGGTCTCTTCCGGCGTGTACTTGGGCTTGTATCCGAGACGGGAGGAGATTTTGGAGATGTCCGGGCACATAGGCTCGATGAAATGGAAGTGCGCGCCTATTTCGGGAGATATATCCCTTGTGTATATTTCCGCCGGGACGTAGCGGACAGGTATCCTTGACCCATAAATCCCGCTGTAGGTTGCAATGAACTTCTCCGTCGTCAGCGCATAGGCGGAACCGACATTGAAAATCTCCCCCGCCGCGGCTTGGCGGTTGCGCAGCGCGCCGTGGAACCCGCGTGCGACGTCTTCGGCGTCGCAGGGACCGATAAGGTTCGTACGGGGGAACGGCAACACAACCTCTTCGCCCCTCTGATGCGCCCGATGAACCTCAATGGACCTTCCGCCCGCCCCCTCCAGCGGGATCTTGCCTGGCCCGCAGATGTTCGGAGGCATGATGCCGGTGAAGGGAAAGCCGTCGCGCTTCGACCGATGCATCACCTCCAGCATCTCCGCGAACCTCTGCCTATAGCCGCCAAACGGATTGCCTCCCTGGTCGACTTCCGGTGTGGGCACCACCTTCGGTCGACCGAACATCCAGACGGATCCGCACGCGACGAGTTGCGCCACTCCTGACTTGCGGCAGGCATCGTATACCAAGGCGCTGTGGCTCTGCAGTATATCCACCACCGCCTCAATATTGCTCTCCTTTAGGAGCTTGATGAACGTGCCATCGTCGAGAGCCTGCCGGTAATCCATCCTGGCCAGGTGGACGCCGCGGAGGGCGCCCACGTCGGTCATGGTGCGCCCGGTTGAGACTACGGTGACCTCATTTCCGTCGTCCGCCAGCATTTTGGTAAGAAAAACGCCGATATGTCCCGTTCCCCCGATGATCAAAACGCGCATAAGTTGATGTACCCCTGTTTAACTAATCCGTATTCGCGTCACTCCGTGCGCATTCAACCACTGAATCACCCCAGGGTCGCCGGCCTTTTCCGACCGCCTCCATGGAAAATCCGGATTGCCGCGTGCCTACCGCCGGGTACACGGACGCGGATAACTGGCGCCCCTGCCGCATCAGCCAAAACACCGAATGTAAGAACGATGCGCCCCGAGCAATTCATCGGCCAACCGCCGGACCTGCTCGCCGGTAAGATGAGCGCACAGTGGATCCAGACGCAACGCCTGAACGGCCAAGCTGCGGTTGCCGTGCCGACAGGCGTCCACGACCATTCCAAACGCCTGCGCGTGCGGTTGCACGAAACCAGCGATGAGCTCCGGCAATTCACCGAAGGTCAGCGGGGTTACGCCCGTACCATCGACGCGCACCGCCGTCTCCACCACCAGGCCGCGCGGCAGATTGGCAATCTGCCCCCGGTTGGGCGTGTTGCCAACGTCGATAAAACTCCTCCCCCGGACGTGGGCGTCGATAATGTCGGCGGCGGTTTCACGCGTTCGCTGATGATAGCTCGGGTCCGGGGTCGTGCGCGCCAGGCGCTCGATCTCGCGTCGCCTTCGCAGGGCCATCCGCCGCCGCTGGGCGATGGTGGTGCGCACCAGTTTGTATTTCTTCAGATTCCGCCGGTCGGTGAGGTAGCAGGAAAAGAATTCGCACGTATGCCGGTCGCCAAGGTACGGCATCGTCCCGGTCACCTGAAACAGCTCCGTCGCCACTTCGCGGTTTTCCGAGCCAAAACCCGCGGCGTCGCGCCTCAGGTGGCTGAGCAGGCGGGTGAAGCCGCCCCGCGGCAGCCGGCGTTTCAAATCCGCCAGCACGTCGATATCCCGGGCCCGGACGCTGGTGCACCAAAAAAAATGATTAAGCCCCCCATAGCGAAGGGTAATGTCTTCCTCGCGGTCGAGCTTATAGAGGCCCTTGATGAATTCCAAATTTTCGAACAGGCCGTGGCACAGACCGATCACAGGTCCCTGGCAGCGTCGCGCCAGGACGTCGGTCAGGGTGGTCATCGGGTTGCTGTAGTTGAGCACCATGGCGCCAGGGGCATAGCGGTTGATCCGCTTGGACAGATCGTCGAAAACCTGGAAATTGCGGATGGTTCTCGCCCAACCCCCGGGGCCGCAGGTGTCGCCGACCGTGTGGAAGACGCTATATTTTTCGGGAATCCTCAGATCGTGCGCCATGGCTTCCAAACCGCCGGTGGAGATGGTGATCAGCACGTAATCGGCCCCGGCCAGCGCGGACGGCTGCGTGGTGGACTCGAACCGGGCCTTGGCGCCGAGCCCCGTCGCCAGTTTTTGGAGAAAGGCCTTCGTTAAATCGCCGGCCGCCTGGTCAATATCAAGGAGAACAAATTCCGAGTTGCACAGGGATGGCGTCAGCAACATGTCGCGGACGATGTTGGGGGCCCAATTGACGCTGCCGCCGCCAATGAGAACTATTTTTAGTTGACTAAGACGGCCCATATGGCCCAACTCCCTTTTCCGCCGCCCGGAACGACTCACGGCATGGATCCTTTTCCGTTCAGGAACTTTTTCTCGAATCCGGCGAATAGTTCGTCCAGTGCTTCGGGCGTTAGCGCATCCACGATAAGGATGGCCAATCCTTCAGGACGCAGCGCGTCGCACAAGGATAACACTTCGTCGGCGGGGCAGATCACCAGCATGGAGCGACCGTGTTCTTGAATTTTCCGGAACATATCCACCCACGCCAGCGCCGACGGCGTTCCCGTACCGGGCGTGAACTGGATGGCCTGGATGTCCGGTACCTCAAGGAGCGCATCCACGTGCCGCGCCGCGCCGGGGCCATCGAGGTGAAAGACCGCCCGGCCCACCGTGGCGGCCTGGCGCGCGATGTCGGGCCAACATAGTCGCCGAAATTCGGCGGGGCCGATCATGAAACTAAAATCACAGGCCGGGATCATATAAGGGCGGTTTGACCAAAGCCCCAGCCAGTGAATGACGCCGGCGCCGCTTTCGAGCGGGATGCGATTCATCTCCGTGAACGCCCGGCGCCAGGCGGGATAAATGGCCTCCAGGGCGCCACGCACGCGTTCCGGCTGCTCCACGGTGTCCAAGCATAATGGCGCTGAGCCGCGGAGGTTGAGCAACACGTCGGCCGATCCGCCCAGGTCCGGGGTGCACACCAGGTATCGCCCCTTCGCGTCCTTTGCCGCGAGCCGCAACAGTTGGCGTAACAACACCCAAAGCTGATTGTCCGGACGCAGCGTCCAGTCCGGCGCGTTCGACCAATCGTCATGGATAAACGAGTGCGTCCAGGTTGTGTCAGCGCCGAACTCGGTCTTACCGCCGAGCATTCCGCCGAGCAGCACGGGGCCGAAATCCACACGGACGTGGGGCAACGCGTCGCCCACCCGATGGGTCTGCCGCAGGTCAGCCAGCTTCGCCGCGAGCCAGGCCTGGGGATTTTCCAGCAGCTCGAGCCGGCGATTGATGGGCCGGCCTGGATTCGTATTGGCTGCGGCGATGAAAATCGGGCGGTCGATCAACTCGTGCGCCCACCAGGCTTCGAACCTCCGTGTAATGGCGGGAAAATCCGGGCAAAATTCCAGCGGCTGGCCGGCGATGTGTTCAAGCCGCTCCGTCCAGACATGAATACCGGCAAGCGGCGTGATCGGCGGATAAGTAAGCGTGTTGGCCACATGGTAATTATAAGCTTGCGGCGCGGCTCGCGCCTTTGGCAGTTTTAATAAAATACTTCGCGCTTCAGCCCCCCGTAGCGCCGCCCCCCCTGTAGAGCCGACGCCCCGTCGGCTGGTCGTCACACGGGGTCTACCCGCCGCGCCTTTGCGCTTGAGCCTGGCTCCGTCGGCCCCCGCCCCCCTCGGGCCCCTGCCCAGCAGCCGCGCGGCGGTGGTCGCGCGGCGCGGCGCCGAACGCTTTATGGTAGTCGCGGCTGAACTGATGCTGCAGTTCGTAACCGACATGCTCGGCGATTTCCCAAAATTTCATCCGCGAGCGTTCCACCAGGCTGCGGGCCAGGCTCAGGCGAAGGTGCTTAAAGCGCTTCATCGGCGATTGACCCGTCGCGGCATGACAAGCGGAGTTGACTGTGGCGAAACTGTAGCCGGCTATTTCGGCGATTCGCCGCGTGGTCATCGGCCCGGCGAGCTTGTGGCGCAGGCGCTCTTCGATTTGCCACCACAACAAGGCCGGCTCGTCCGTGCGGAAGCCGCTTTCGGGAGTTGGCGCGGACGAGCCCGCCAATAGATCCGCCAACAACTCGCCTAAGGCCGCATGGACGCGCAGCAAACGCACCACCGGCAGCGCGGCCGTTTGCCGCCAAGCCGCCAGCAGCGCGGCGAAGCGGCGCTCGATCGCCGGGCTGACATGGCGCACCCGCCGATCGAACGGCGGCGGCGGCAAATCCGGCGCCAGAAAATTCACGCTGTAGCATTCCCACTGCCCCGTCAAGACGCGCCGCTTGACCGTCTCGAGCTCGTGGTGCCAGATTAAGTCGCCCGGCCGCAGCAGGTAGGTACGCCCGGCCACCTCGTACTCCACGCGACCGCTGACCGCCAGTTGCAGCAGATGGCCCGGGTACCCGTCGCTGACGACCAGGGCGCCACTGGGCGGACGCGAGTAACGATCGCAGTACAGCACTTGTCGCACCGGCACTTCGCCCACCGCGGCGAAGCTCGTCATAACCGCCCGGTCGCAACCCACGGACGGCACTGGTCGCACCGGGGGCCCGTGCACCGCCCCGGCGGGCCGCACGACGGAAACCGGCGATTTAGCTGGGCTGGTCATATCAAGATCGTGAAATATATTATCAGGATCGCTAAAGGCGCACGCCTTCATTGTTTATTATCATACCAAGCCGTGCGATCGGAACAAGAACCAGCCGCCGCACCGGGTGGATGAATCGAAACAAGATAGGAGGACCAAACCATGCGGTACACCTGCCAACCCTATTTCCGCGTCGCTGGCGCCCTGCTGGCGATGCTGTTCGCGGGCGGCGCCTGCCGCCAGGCGGTTGCGGCGCCACCCGCGGCCGCCCGTTCATCGATGGTCCTGCTGGGCGCCCATCGCACGCCGGTGATCGTGCTGCCGGTTTCGCCGACGCCGGTGGAAAACTTCGCGGCGCGGCAGTTGCGGACTTACCTGCGGCGAATCACGGGTAAAAAGTTGAAAATCGCGCGGACCGCCACACCGGTCGGCGCCCCGCTGATTATCCTTGGCCCGCATCCCTACAACCGCGGCCTGGGTTGGCAAAAGCTGGGGCCGGACTCTTTCGCCATCGCCGTAAGCCCCCATCGCCTGCGCATCGCCGGCGGCATTGGCCCGACGGTCAAAGCGCAAGGGCAGGTCTTTGTTCAGGAACGCGGCACGTTGTACGGCGTGTACCAGTTTCTGGAAAGCCTCGGCGTGCGCTGGTATCGGCCCGAGCGCTGGGGCGAATATGTGCCAAAATTGAAACGGATTGTTCTGCCGCTGGGCCGCAAGACGTATCGCCCCGCGTATAAATATCGCTGGGGAATCAGAAAATACGTGGAGTGGCAGGACGAAACGGCCCGGCAGCGCGCCATGGCCCGCCTGTGGGCGGTGCGCAGTCGCTTGAATGTTGACCTGGTCAATACCGGCCAGGCGGGCCTCATCACAAAATACGGCGGTTGCTTTTGGGTGAATTTTGGGGACGGCAGTTACGACCAGCTGGTGCCGCCCCAGGAATATTTCGCCAAACATCCGAACTATTTCGCTTTAATCAATGGCCGACGCGACCCCAATGGACAACTGGACTTGGCCAACCGGGCCGTACAAAAACTGGTGGCCGCCCAAATTATCGCCGAGGCCAAGGCCAATCCCGAACAGCGGATTTTTTCCATCACCCCGCAGGATAACTTGGGACTCTTTAGCCAAGGCCCGAAGTCCAGAGCCATGGACGATCCCGGCCAAAAAAGTCCCTACGGCGGCGTGTCGATGTCTAATCGCGTCTGCGAATTCAATAATATTGTGGCCCGCCTGGTGGCCAAGGCAGTGCCTTGGGCCAGGATCGGCTGCCTCGCCTATTCCGAGTACACCGGGGTCCCCAGCCTGGTCCATTCACTGGCGCCGAACCTGGTGGTGCAGGCTGCCGCCTACACCGCATCCTACAGCGATTATTCCAGAAGCCTGACCGATCCGTCCAGCCCGGGGAACGCGAATTTCCTCAAGGTCCTGAAGGGTTATGCCCGGCTGACGAGGCCGCCCCTGATGACCTACGAATATTGGTCCGGTTACTGCTGGTACGGCCCGCTGCCCATTATTCATACCATGGTGAATCGCTTGCGCGCCTACCGCCGTTACCACGTGGATGGAGTGTACCTGGAGTCGCACCCGAGCTGGGGGCCGCAGGGGCTGGACCTGTATATGTACGGCCAGCTCCTGTGGAATCCCAATATGAACGTCCACAAGGAATTGGACCGGTACTACCAGAATTATTTCGGCCCCGCCGCGGCGCCCATGAAGCGGTATTACCAGGCCATGGAAAAGGCGGCGGAAGGCGGGGGCCATTTCTACAGCGGCGGCTGGGGCGCGTGGAATCTTTTCACGGACGCGCTGCTTCGGAAACTGGGGCGCGATATGGCCCGGGCCCGGGCGCTGGTTCGGGGCCGCCATCTGTACGCCCAACGCCTGGAAGGCGTCTGGGCGGGCTATCAGGTGGCTCTGCGCACCCGCCGTTTCCTGGATCGGCGCGCGCAGGGCAAGTTTCGGCGGGCCAGACAGGAATTGGACGGCTTGGAAACATTTATCCGGAGTTTCAAGGGCGGCTGGGTGTTCGACAACGGGCCGGCCGGGTACGGTTCCATCGCCCGGGTCATGCAAGCCTGGGGCCGCAAGCTCCCAAGGCCTTGAAAAGGGGGCCGGCGCTGTGTTTAAGACTGTGACATCCGTTATCAAAATTGCTAAAGACAAGCCCCGGGCCCCGGGGCTATTATGAAAGCGTTGGCTTTTTTTGTAAGGAGTTTACCGTGTTCGATGCATCGAAAACTGGAAACACAAGACCGCCAACGGGTGACATTGTTCCCCCTTTTTTTTTAAGGAGATTTCCATGGAAGTGCCACAAGGCATCAATTCCCATGTAGAGCCGTCGCCCTCGACGGCTGGCGTAAAGATTGTGGTCCATTTTTTACAGGAGACTTCCATGAATGGTTCCCAAGGCGCTGAAAACCTGAAACCGCGGATGGGCGGGATTGTTCCCTCTTTTTGTAAGGAGACTTTCATGAGTGCTTCCCAAGTCAACCTGCTGGCCCTGGCGGCCGAAGTCGCCGAAGAGGGCGACTCGACAAGGCGAGCCGCCGTGGCGGAACTGCGGCCCGCCGGGCTGGACGGTTCAGGCGCGTGGCGTCCCGGCGATTACACCGACGCCCCGCTCCTGGCCGCCCTCGATGCCCGCCTGCGCCCGGCGCGAACTAAACGCGCCGCGTTCACGCTGATCGAGCTGCTGGTGGTGATATCAATTATAGCTATATTGATATCTATACTTTTACCAGCCTTGGCCAAGGCCCGGGAACTGGCCAACCGGGCGGTGTGCATGGCCAACATCCGCGGGATCATCCAGGCGATGACCACGTACGCGAACAGCAACTACGGCACGTTCCCGGCGACCGCCAATGCGTCCGCGGCTACGGGAGCTTACGGCGGGGGCGCCGTCGACTACGCGCCCGACAACGCCTATGGCTACGTCCCCACCGAGGCCGGCGCCGCCGCCAACGTGGTGCAAGATTGGTACAAGAGTTCGCATCCGGGAAGCATGGTCGACACGCTGGCGGGCTTGTGGATATTGGTGCTCCAGGGCTATGCCACCCCGGCGACGTTCATCTGCCCGTCGGACCCCTTGGCGTTCGGCCCATCCGAGGAATACTATAAAAATGCGGGAGTTCCCGCATACTTCAGCAACTTTGGCTTGGTGCCCGGCTCCGGCGCCTACAGCTCCGTCGGCGGCTATGTAACCAGCAAGGAGGGCCAAGGCATAAGCTATTCCACCGCTTTCCCGTACCCTTCGAATGTCATAAGTTCGGGCGTCCCCGGCCCCGTGGGTCAGTGGTGGACCACCAACGGCGCCAACACCCAAGTTCCCCTGGTCAGCGACATGTCGCCGGAGAATGGCACCGGGCCGTGGGGGTGGGGACCCACTGGCGACGGTCCGGGCATGGGCGTGTACCAGCGGGCCGTCGCCACGCTGCCGACGGCCAATACTTATGGCCCCTATATTTACAACTCCGGCAATCACGCCGGCGACGGCCAGAATGTCGGCTTCGGTGACGATCACGTGACCTGGGAAATTTCGCCTTACGTGGGCCAAGACGGCGACAACATTTTCACGTTCCACAACTACAATGGTAACCCGGTCGTCCCGGTCAATGGCGCCACGGATACCAGCCAGCTGCAATACGAGGCCATGAACGACCCATACTACCAAGTTGTCCCCCCTCCGATTATGACACTGGGCGCCCCGTTTGATGTCTGCATGATGCCGATACGAATCGTGAATCCCAGCTACGCCGCGAAACAAGAGGCGTGGTGAGGCTTGGGCGCCGCTGATCCGGCAGGCCAAGGCCTGCCGGATCACCCAGCCGGCGCTGGGTAGGAACGCGAAATCCAGGAGACCAACGATGATTCCGCTTTCCTGTCCGGACATGCTGTTCCCGGTCGAGGAAGTGGCTCGCGTATTGCCTAAGCTCAAGGCGGCGGGTTTCGCGGCCATCGAACTGGCCTGGGTCGGCTGCGGCAGGCCGGAGTACATACCGTTGGCGAAAGAGACCGTGCGGAGGTCGCGCGACGCCGGGCTGGAGATCGGCGCGATTTGGGTTTACGGCATCCGTGGCGCCTGTAGCCCCGCCGCCGCAACCCGCCGTTTCGCCCTGGAGCGAATGAAGCCGTTGCTCGACCTCGCGGTGGAATCGAACGCCGGGGGCGTCGTGACGATCGACCACCGGCGGGAACCGGAAGCGGCGCCGGCCGCCCGCGATGAGGCGTTGGCGTACGTGGGCGAGTCGTTCGCGGAATTGGGCAGGTATGCGGCGGCGATTGGCACGAAGGTTTTCCTCGAGCCGCTTTCCCGCCCGAACCGCCCGTTGCTCGATACGATTGAGTCGGCCGCTGAATTCTGCCGTGGCCTCGGATCGCCGAGCGTCATGGTGTGCGCCGACACCTACCATGCCCACTGCAACGGGGAGGATTTCAACGCGGCCCTGGCGCGGGCAAAGCCGCAAATCGGGTATATTCATTTTTCGGATTTTTGCTCCGCGCCGGGGAAACCGGACCGGCCCCTGCCGGGATTTGGCGAGATCAACTTTGCGGAAGCGATCCGCGTTGTGGAGGCGGTCGATTACCGCGGCGTGGTCGCCATTGAAGGCGCGGTCCCGGATGGGATGACGGCGCTGGAGGCGTGCGCCGCGGTGGTCCGGCGCCTCCGCGGCGCGGGCCTGCGCCAGCCGTCTTAAGCCGAATTTTCCACCGCGGAGGCGCGGAGCACGCAGGGGCGGCGGAGGAATAAAGGGATAACCAGGATGTCGCCGCGGACATCCCGTACCCGCGGTGTTGTGGAAAAGCCCTCCCCAGGGCGTTTTCATTTCCCCAGTCTCCGCGATCTCCGCGTCTCGGCCGTGAAGGGTTGGGTTTAACCGGCCCCCGGTTTTCCGCTAACGGGTATTCGCATGACGTATCAGCTCCCCATCGCGGCGCGCATCGAACGCATCCCACGCGTCGGCTCCCGTTTGACCGATGAACTGGCCGCGGCCGCCCGGAGGCGCGGAACCGGAATGCTGCCGTTGAGCGCCTATCCGAGCCACCCGTTGCCGGAAGCCATCCGCGCCGCGGCCGCGCGCGGGCTGAAAGTGGGCGCCCATCCGCCCTCGGTCGGGCTGCTGGAGCTTCGCGAAGCCATCGCCGACCGGCTGGCGGGTGAAGTGGGCTGGCGACCGGATCCGGAGTCGGAGGTACTGGTCACGGCGGGCGCCATGCACGCCCTGCAGCTGGCCCTGTTGACGACGCTCGACCCCGGCGCGGAGGTGTTGTATTTCACGCCCAGCTTCTTTTTCGGCGGACTCATTGAGCTTTGCGGCGGTGTGCCGCGGCCGGCGCCCTGTGATCCGCGGCAGGCCTTTCGGCTGCCGGTCGAAAGGCTTGCCGCGTTTCCGCGGGCGCGGGTCCTGATCCTCAACGCGCCTGTGAATCCCACCGGCGTCGTGCCGGATGCGGCGACGTTGGGCGCGATCGCCGCATGGGCGAAGACGACGGGCGGGGTGGTCATCAGCGACGAGTCGTACGATAAACTGGTGTACGACGGACGCCGGCATACCAGCTTCTTCGCCACCCGGATGGGGCGGGAATGCGGGCTGCTGGTCCGGTCCTTCACGAAAAGCTACGGTCTGCCCCAATGGCGCGTCGGGTACCTGGTGGGACCGGCCCCCGCCATCCGGGCAGCGCGGAAAGCCCTGGAATGGACCAACCTGTTCGGCCCCTACCTGAACCAAAAGGTGGCGGCGCTGGTCCTGCGCTCCGGCGCCGGCTGGCTGGCGGACGTAACGGCCCGGTTCCAGCGTAACCGCGATGCGCTGGTCGGGATCCTGCGGGCCAGCCCCCGGCTCGCAGTGACGGCGCCGGGCGGCAACCCGTTTGTATTCGTGAAGGTGGCCGGACTGGGAAAAGAGGATGTGCGGTTCTCGCGGCGCCTGATCGAGTCGCACGGCGTTCCGAATACGCCGGGGACGTACCACGGCCTGTCGGGCTGGCTGCGGATCCCCTTCGGAGGCGAAACGCGTGATGTTATGGAGGCCGGTCGCCGCGTCGTGGCGGCCGTCGATAAATTCGAGCCACGGGGTTGAAATGGGAGTCCACCGATTTACCCATTACAATTATGAGATCGGACCCGCCACCGCGCCGGTGTTGGCGATGCGGGTCGGCGTGGAGGAGGCGCTGTTCATTCCCGACTGGGTGGAGGGCGGGGTGCGGCATGATCCCGCCACCCATGGGAACATCCATCGGGGCAACCGGTGCCCGGCATTCGGCCCCATTCGGGTGGAAGGGGCGCGGCCCGGAATGGGCCTGTGCGTGGAGATCCTGCATGTTCGAGTGGCTGACGTCGGCATCATGGTGTTACGGCCGGGCGTGGGCCTTTTGGGCGGCAAGGTCGGGAAAGACGAGGTACTGTTTCTCCCGATTCGAGATAGCCATATCGAGTTCCCCCGCGGGCGCCGATTACCGGTGGCGCCGATGGTGGGCGTCATCGGCGTCACACCGGCGACATGGACCGTGCGCACGCTGATGACCGGTGACTACGGCGGGAATCTGGACACGCGGGAGATCGCCGCCGGCGCGCGGGTGCATCTGCCCGTACAGGCGCCAGGCGCCGGCTTGTACCTCGCGGACGTGCATGCCGCGATGGGTGACGGGGAAATCAGCGGCAGCGGAGTGGAGGTCGCCGGCGAGGTGGGTATCCGGGTTTCGTTGGCGGAGCGGGCGCCGGTCGATGGTCCGCTCGTGGAAACCGAAGCCGAGTGGATTACGCTGGCCACCGATCCGGATCCGGAGACGGCGCTACGAACGGCCGCTGACCGGATGGTGACATTTCTCGCGTCACGCCTGCGAACGCGGTTTGAGGAGGCCTACCTTCTGGCGGGCGCCGCCGGCCACGCCGCCATCTCGCAGGTGGTAAATCAGAGCGGCGTCACCTGCAAGGTGAAATTTCCCAAGCGCTTGATTACCCAAACCAGCGTTTTGTGACTTTGCGGGGTACGCAGATGACCGGGGACCACGCACTCAACTTGCATCAACGCTCGCTGGTGATCGTAATGCACGACCACAACCCGGTGGGCATGGATTTACCCCGCATGGCACGGGGCGGCGTGATCGCGAAAGTGGTGAACATCGGCGTGGATGCGGACATCGGGGCCGATTATCAGGCCAGTGCCGCGCAATGGCAGGGCTGGGCGCGCCGCGCGCTGCTGGGCCTGGAGGAGGTGCTCCGCGACCTCGAGTCCCATGCCGACGAAGCCCGCCTCGCTCTGACGGCGGGGGACATCGAGGCCGCCCACTCGGCGGGCCGGCGCGCCATCGTGCTCGGCTGTGAGGGCGGCAAATTGCTGGAGGGTGAGCTGCCTTTGCTGCGCTCCTTCCATCGGCTTGGCCTGCGCGAGTTGCAGCTTACCTGGGCCTTCGCCAATCAGATCGCCGGAGAGGGGGGGCTTACCGCGTTCGGCCGGGAGGTGGTGCGGGAAATGAACACCCTCGGCCTGATCATAGACCTGACGCACCTGCCCCGCCGCGCGTTCGATGACGTGATCGGCCTGACGGGCCGGCCGGTGATTGTCTCGCACGGAGCGGCCCGCGGCGTCACGGTGGACTTGGACGACGAACAAATTCGCGCGGTCGCGGCCACCCGAGGGGTCATCGGGATCCACTTTTATTCGACCTACCTGGCGAAGGTGCTGCCGGATGGCCGCCGGGCGCCGGGCTTCGGCCTCGATGAGTTCGTTGATCAGGTCGACTACCTGAAAGCGTTGGTGGGGATCGACCACATCGGACTCGGCGTCGATTTCTTCCCGACCGGCGGCGCCTGGCTTGATTTTCAACGGGTCCAGGGCGCGAACTCCATTCGCTGGGCCATCGATGATCTGAGCCAAATGCCCCTGGTCACGCGCGCCCTGGTGACGCGAGGATACGGCGACGGGGAGGTCCAAAAGATACTCGGCCTGAACTTCCTCCGGGTCTGCCGGGCTGTATTTGGAAAATGAGGATTTCACCATGCTTACGAATGCCGCACCAGCCCATGATGCTCAACCGCTGTTTGACCCACGCCGCGCCGCGACGCTGATGGAGGCAGCAGGGCTGGACCTGATCCTGGCCTCGCGGCGGCACACGGTGGCCTACCTGACCGGGCGGTTCAGTTTGCTGGTTTGGGAATACCCCGAGGTGGCCCATTGCCTGGAACGCGAGGATGACGGTTGCGCCGCGTACTACTTCGCGGGACTGCCCGCCGACCGTTCGGCCCCGGCGTTCGTGATCGCCCACGAGAACCGCGCCCATATCTGGCGCGGGCGCGGCTGGATCGCGGACGTCAAGCCGTACTGCGACCGGGGCCA
Source organism: Planctomycetota bacterium (assembly GCA_021785435.1). GTDB lineage: Bacteria > Planctomycetota > Phycisphaerae > WQYP01 > WQYP01 > JAKCCC01. Next base: position 22,409 of record JAJYFE010000005.1, on the reverse strand, counting down.
AAAACCATCGGCGGTGGAATGCCTGGTGGCGGCGATCGAGGAGCGCGGGCTGGCAGGGGCGCGGATCGGCATTGAAAGAAATAATCTGCCAGTGGGGATCTTTCAGGAGTTGCAGAGCCGGCTGCCCGCCGCCACTTGGCGGAACGCAAGCGAGGTGGTGTGGCGCATGCGGATGGTCAAAACGGAAAGCGAGCTCGCCCGCCAGCGGCAGGCGTACCGGCTGGCCGAGGAAATCTACCGCGCGGTATTGGATCTGCTGCCACGGTCGCCAACCGTGGGTGAGGTGCGGGAGATGGAAATGCAGCGGGCGCTCGCCGCCGGTTGCCCGCCGCTCCAGTTCGGTTACGTCGCACCGGTCTACCGGCCCGGCGGCGCTGTCTCGCGCGAGCCGGATTTTCGCATCCATCCCGGCGACGTGGTGTTGCTCGACATAGGACTGATCCACGGCGGCTACACGACCGATTTCGGGCGGATGGTGTCGCTCGGCCCGGCTGAGGCCGAGGTGCGGGATGGTTATCAGCTGTTACGAAAGGCCCGCGAGCGCGTCCAGGCGGCCATCCGCCCCGGGGCGCGTGCGTGCGAGGTCTACCGGGCAGGCCAGGATTATCTAACCTCGGTCGGGCAATCCCTTCCCTACCTGGGACACGGCTTGGGCATTGAGTGCCATGAACCGCCCGTATTGGGCCCGGACGACGAAACGGTCCTGGAAGAAGGGATGGTCGTGGTGATCGAAATAAGCCTTGGACCGGCTGGCGTGTGGATGCTGCTGGAGGATGCCGGAGTAATCACGCGCGATGGTTGGGAGAGTTTGACCACCTTCGGTACCGAACTACGGGAAGTTGGTTGCTGAGCGGCTCGCACCCGCCAGCCCCTGATTTCCCGCCGGCGCCCCCCGTAGAGCCGACGCCCTCGTCGGCCGTCCACCCCTCATTACAGGTGGAACAGAGCACCAACCACCCGGCCCATAGCGCGTTTGTTCCGCCCTGCCCTGATCCCGGCATGAACCGCCCCGCCGAAGCCATAATCGCCATGAATTTCCCATAGCCGGCGCGCCAGGCCGACCTTGGAACGATCGCTTGGCATCGGTTTATGGCGCGGCAACGGCGGCTTCCACTTCGACCGCGGTTTCGGTCTTCGCCGTGGTCGGAGCCGCGGCTTCCGCGACGGCTGGCGCCGCGGGTTCCGGTGTCGGCATAACCTGGATCAGTTCCTCCGGCGTCACCTCCACCACCGGCTTGCCCAGATGCGCCAACTGGATTTCCTGATACGGGCGGAACGCGGTTCCCGCTGGAATCAGGTGGCCTAAGATCACGTTTTCTTTCAGACCCTGCAAGGTATCCTCGCGCCCGGCCAAGGCGGCCTCGGTGAGCACTTTGGTGGTTTCCTGGAAGCTTGCGGCGGAGACGAACGAATCGCTTTGCAGACTGGCCTTGGTAATCCCCAGCAGCAGCGTTTTGGCCGTGGCGGGCTTGGCGCGGCGCGTCCGCGGCTCCTTGGCCTTCTTGCCTTCCAGCGCGGCGACGGCCTCTTTCAACTGTTCCCGCGACACCAGACTGCCAACCGCCAGTGAAGTATCGCCGGGATCTTCCACCACCAGCATCCTGGCCACGGCTTCATTACCACGGCGGAACCGGAACTTGTCGAGCACCTCGCCGGGCAGAAAGCCCGTGTCCCCGGCGTTATCAACCTTCACCCGCCGGAGCATCTGCGCCACAATCACCTCGATGTGTTTGTCGCTGATGCGCTGATTCTGCGTGCGGTAGACGTTCTGCACCTCGGTGAGCAGATATTCCTGGAGCATATCTTCCCCCTTGATGCGCAGAATGTCGTGCGGAACCAGCGGTCCTTCAATCAACGGATCACCGGCATCGACCTGGTCGCCGGTGTGCACGCGCAGCTGGCGGTCCTGTGGAACGTGGTATTCGCGATCCAGACCTCCCGCGCCATGCACGATAATGGTCATCTTGCCGCGGCGCTTGTCAGAGCGGAGTTCCACCGCGCCGGAAATCTCCGCCATCACCGCCGGATCCTTCGGTTTGCGGGCCTCAAAAATTTCCGTCACCCGGGGCAGACCGGACGTGATATCCGAAGTACCCTTCACTTCCCGCGGCTGGCGGGCCAACAGAGTGCCCGGCGTCACTTTCTGACCCGGATCAACTTCAATACGGGCCTTGGCCGGCAGGTAATGGAAATCCAGAATCTTGCCGTCGGCGGGGTCCTCGATCACGATGCGGGGATGGCGCTCGCCGCGATGTTCGATGATGACCAGGCGCTTCTTGCCACCGCGGCCTTCCGATTCGGCCCGTGCGGTTTCACCCTCCTGGATATCCTCGAACTTCACCTGGCCACCCTTTTCCGCCAGGATGGGCGTGCGGTGTTGATCCCAGCTGCACAAAGGCTGGTTGGCGCGAACGGCCTCGCCGTCCTTGACCATCAAAAACGCCCCGTAGGGCACCGGATATTTTTCCAGCTCGCGCTGCTTGGCGTCCAACACGGCGATCTCGCCGTTGCGTTTGAGCACCACGGTATGCTGGTTGCCTTCGCTGTCGGAGGCCTGAACCGCGTTCAAGTCACGGTATTGCACCGTGCCCGCCACGCCCGCCCGCACGTCGTTCTTCTCCAGAATGCGCGTCGCCGAACCGCCGGTATGGAACGTCCGCATGGTCAACTGCGTACCCGGCTCACCGATGGACTGGGCGGCGATAATGCCCACCGCCATGCCTTCTTCCACCAGGGTATTCGTGGACAGATCCACGCCGTAGCATTTGGCGCACACGCCGCTGGCGCATTCGCACGTCAGGGGACTGCGCACCCGCACCGTTTCGATGTTGATCGCCTCAATCTTGCGGGCGATGGGCTCGGTGATAATCTGCCCTTCCCGGACGATGACTTCATCGGTGACCGGGTTAATCAGGCTGTCGGCGGCGCAACGCCCGACGATGATGTCGCGCAGGGGCACGTCGATTTGTTCCCCCTTATACAGGGCGCTCTTGCGGATCCCGTTCGAGGTGCCGCAATCGTTCATGGCGACAATGACATTCTGGGCCACGTCGGCGAGTTTACGCGTCAGGTAGCCGGAATCGGCGGTCTTGAGCGCCGTGTCGGCCAAACCCTTGCGGGCGCCGTGGGTGGAGGTGAAATACTCCAGCACGGAAAGCCCTTCGCGGAAATTCGTCTTGATGGGGGTTTCCATGATTTCGCCGGAAGGACGGCTCATCAGGCCGCGCATGGCCGCCAACTGTCGAAAATTATCCACGTTACCGCGGGCGCCGGAATCGGCCATCAGGAAGATCGGGTTCAGATAGGGCTTGCCCTTGGCGTCACCCGGCGCGAGCAGCGCATAAGTCTGGGGGTCGCGGGTGTCCTGCTCCAGCTCATGCATCATTTCTTTGGTGACTTCCTCGCGGGCGTGGGCCCAGATGTCCAACAACTGGTTATAGCGTTCGCGCTCTGTAATGGCGCCCAGGTGCAGGTTGCGTTCCACCCGTTCCGCTTTCTTCTGGGAGCCTTCAATGATCTGCGCCTTACGGGCCGGAATGCGCAGATCGGTGATGCCGAAACTTAAGCCGGCCAGCGTGGACATTTTGAAGCCCAGCTCTTTCATGTTGTCGAGCAGATCAATGGTGGCCGGGCGGCCGAGAAGATGGTAGCAATCCGCGATCACCCGGCTGCCGCCCTTGTTGGAAAGCGTGTAATTGTAGAACGGCATCCTGGGCGGAAGAATGTCGTTGAACAGGCAGCGGCCCACGGTGGTCACGAGCCGGCGATGGGCCGGGGCCGGTTCGGCCGATTTAGTTTGGGCCTGGACCACCGCGTCCCGCTCGATACGCACGCGGATCGCGGTGTGCATGCCGATCCGTTTCTCCTCGTACGCCCGCAGAGCCTCGGCCAGATCCCGGAACGCGAGTTCCTGGCCCGGTTCCCGCTGCCCCGCCTCGCCCTGGCGCAGGGCGGTGATGTAATAGATGCCCAGCACGATGTCCTGCGACGGCCCGATGATCGGGGAACCGTTCGCCGGCGAGAAGATGTTGTGGGTGGACAACATCAGCAGGTGCGCCTCCGCTTGGGCCTCAATCGACAGGGGCAGGTGCACGGCCATCTGGTCTCCGTCGAAGTCGGCGTTGAAGCCTTTGCAGACCAGCGGGTGAATCTTGATGGCGTTGCCTTCAATCAGCACCGGCTCGAAGGCCTGAATGCCCATGCGGTGCAGGGTGGGAGCGCGATTCAGCAGCACGGGATGGCCTTTGATCACCTCTTCCAGAATATCCCAGATTTCCTGGTCGCGGCGCTCAATCATCTTCTTGGCGGACTTGATCGTATCCGCCAGGCCATGCTCTTTCAGTTTACGGATGATGAATGGCTGGTACAGCTCCAGGGCTATCTTTTTCGGCAGGCCGCACTGATGCAGCTTCAGCTCCGGCCCCACGACAATCACCGAGCGGGCGGAATAGTCCACCCGTTTGCCCAGCAGGTTTTCCCGGAAGCGGCCCTGTTTGCCCTTGATCATGTCGGTCAGCGACTTGAGCGGCCGGTTCGACGATCCCAGCACCGGCCGCCGGCAGCGGCCGTTGTCGAACAGGGAGTCGACCGCCTGCTGGAGCATCCGCTTCTCATTGCGGATGATCACCTCCGGCGCGTTCAAATCCACCAGCTTCTTGAGGCGATTATTCCGGTTGATGATGCGGCGATACAAGTCGTTCAAATCGCTGGTGGCGAAATTACCGGACTCCAGCAGCACCAGCGGGCGCAGGTCGGGCGGAATGACCGGGATCACTTCGTAGAGCATCCATTCCGGCTTGTTCTGGGACTTGCGGATCGCCTCGACCACGCGCAGCCGCTTGGTCAAATCCTTAATCTTCTGCTTGCTGGCGGTCTTTTCAATCTGCTGGCGGATCTCCGCTGAAGTGGCGGCCAGATCCATCGCGGTCAACAACACGCGGATGGCATCGGCCCCCATGTGGACCTTGAAGTCCGGGCCGTACTTCTGCCGGGCTTCGCGGTATTCTTCCTCGGTCAGCAGTTGCTTCTTTTTCAGCGGCGTGGAGGCCGGATCCGTGACGCAATAATCCTGGTAATAGATCACTTTTTCCAGATCGCCGGTCTTCATATCCAGCAGATTGCCCAGCCGGCTCGGCATGGCTTTGAAAAACCAGATATGCACGATCGGAGCGGCCAGGTTGATGTGGCCCATCCGCTTGCGGCGCACGCGGCTGTGCGTCACCTTTACGCCGCACCGGTCGCAGATCACCCCTTTGTATTTAGTCCCTTTGTATTTGCCGCACGCGCATTCCCAATCCCGTTCCGGACCGAAAATGCGCTCACAGAACAAGCCGTCCCGTTCCGGACGGTAGGTGCGATAGTTAATCGTCTCCGGTTTTTTGACTTCGCCGAAGCTCCAGGAACGGATGTCGTTCGGACTGGCCAGCGCGATCTTCACGGAGCTGTAATCGTTGACTCGATCATAAACAGGTTCAGCCATGGTGTAACGCTCCAACTTCAGGTGCTTGGTCTATTGGTTCTCAGGTTTCAGGCTTCCGGCGCCTCTTCTTGGCTTAAACCTAACCCCTGAAACCTGGGTCCGAGCCTTCGGCCCTCTTCCTTGCGCCTTCTTCATATCCCCTGGCGCTTTTCGAGGCTGATATTCAGACCCAACCCGCGGATTTCATTACATAGGACATCAAAGGACACCGGCGTGCCTGCCTCCAGGACGTTGTTCCCCCGCACCATGCTTTCATAAATTTTCGTGCGGCCTTCGACATCGTCCGACTTGACGGTGAGCAGTTCCTGCAACACATACGCGGCGCCATACGCCTCCAGCGCCCAGACCTCCATTTCCCCGAAACGCTGGCCGCCCGTGCGGGCCTTGCCGCCCAAGGGTTGCTGGGTGATCAGGCTGTACGGACCGGTGGAACGGGCGTGGATTTTATCATCCACCAGATGGTGCAGCTTGAGCATATACATGTACCCGACGGTCACTTTCTGCTCAAAAGGCTCCCCGGTTCGGCCATCATAGAGCGACACCTTCAGCGACGGCGGCATTTCCACAAAAATTTCCGACGCCGGTGGAGGCTGCCGGCGTTCCGCCAGTTGCTTGCGCCGGCTGCGGATATGCCCGTTGGCCTCTTCCACCGCGTCGTGGATTTCGGCTTCCGTGGCGCCATCGAAAACGGGCGTGACCGCCTGGAATCCCAGCACCGCCGCCGCCCAACCCAGATGGGTTTCCAGAATCTGCCCCACGTTCATACGCGAGGGAACGCCCAGCGGATTCAGCAGAATATCTACCGGTGTGCCATCTTCCAGGAACGGCATATCCTCTTCCGGCACGATCCGGGCGATAACGCCCTTGTTGCCATGCCGTCCGGCCATCTTATCCCCCACCGAAAGCTGGCGTTTGGTGGCCACATACACTTTAACCATTTCCAACACCCCGGCCGGCAGCTCGTCGCCGTGCTTGAGGCGTTCTAACTGGCGCGTTTTTTCTTCCTGCAGATCCTGCAGCCGCGTTTGATAGCGCTGATAAATTTGTTCGCCTTTGCGCCGGCCCTCTTCGCCGCCCTTAATCCACTTGGTGGTAAAGTTCTGCACCTGTTCCAGAAGCACGTCGACGTCTTCGGACTTGCCGACTTTCTGCCGGGTGGACGGATCGACCATGGTCTGGCCCGTGGCGGCGTTGATTTCCGCCGCCATAGCGCGGAAAACGTTCACCAAACGGGTGTTCAACTCCTGCGTATATTTCTTCATTTCCTTTTGCAGCTGCTTTTTCTGCTCATCGTCCAGGTGCGTACGACGGCTGAATCGCCGCGCCCCGATCACCACTCCCTCCGTCCCCGCCGGCACCTCCAGAGAATCGTTTTTCACATCCTCCCCGGCCCGTCCGAAGATGGCGTGGAGCAGTTTTTCCTCCGGGGATAGCTCGGTTTTACTCTTCGGCGACACTTTGCCCACCAGAATATCGCCCGGAACCACCCGGGCGCCGAGGCGCACCACGCCGTGCTCATCCAAGTTCTTCAGCGCCCGTTCGCTGACATTGGGGATATCGCGTGTGAATTCCTCCCGCCCCAGTTTCGTCTCCCGGATCTCGACGTCGAATTCCTCGATGTGGATTGATGTGAACACATCCCCCTTGATCAGCCGTTCGTTGACCACGATGGCGTCTTCAAAGTTGTAGCCGTCGAACGTCATGAACGCCACCAGCACGTTGCGGCCCAGTGCCAGTTCGCCGTTGCGGCAGGCCGGGCCGTCGGCAATGATCTGGCCCTTCTTCACTTTCTGGCCAACCGCCACCAACGGCTTTTGGGTCAGGCAGGTTTTGTCGTTAAGCCCCGCGTTTTTGCGCAACACATATTCATCGGAGTGGTCGATCACGATGCGCTCCGCATCCACGAACGTGACCGTACCGGCGCGCTCCGCCTTGCGCACCATGCCGCTGTTGGGCGGAATGTGCTTTTCCAGCCCTGTGGCGACCAACGGCGGTTCTGTGATCAGCAGCGGCACCGCCTGGCGCTGCATATTCGATCCCATTAAAGCCCGATTCGCGTCGTCATGTTCGAGAAACGGAATCAGGGCGGCGGAAATAGCGACCGTCTGCTTGGGGGAGATGTCGATGTAGGCCACGTCGCCGCCCTTGACCTGCTGCAGATCCCCGTTGACCCGGGCCAGCAGCATGTCCGACTTCACTTTACCCGTCTTGGGATCCACCGATTCCGGCGGCGCCAGCACGGTTTTCATTTCCTCATCGGCCCGCAGGTATTTCACCTCGCCGTTAACCTTGCCGCCTTCCACCACGCGGTAGGGGGTGATTAGAAACCCGTAGGCGTCCACGCCGGCGTAAATGGAAAGCGAGGCGATCAGACCGATGTTCGTGCCCTCCGGCGTTTCAATCGGACAGATCCGCCCGTAGTGGGAAATATGCACATCGCGCACTTCAAACCCGGCCCGCTTGCGATTCAGCCCGCCGGGGCCCAAAGCCGACAGGCGGCGCTCATGGGTCAGTTGCGCCAGCGGATTGGTCTGATCCACCACCTGGGAAAGTTCGCTGCGTCCGAAGAAGAACTCAATAGAACTGCTGATGCTTTTGGAATTGACCAGCTCCACGATCTTAGCCACTTCCTCCGGCGCTTTCATCGACAACCGTTCCTGCACGGTGCGCCGCAGTTTCAGGAAGCCTTTACGCAGCTCTTCCTCCGCCAGTTCCCCGATCGTGCGCAACCGGCGGTTGCCCAGATGGTCGATATCATCCACGTAGCCCTTCCCGGAACGCATTTCCATGATGTATTTGATGCACCCCAGGATGTCATCCGGGCGCAGCGTCATCACATCCTCGGGCACGTTTTGCCCGAATTTGCGGTTGATCCGGAAGCGCCCCACCCGGCCCAGCCGGTAGCGATTGGTATCGAAAAACCGCTCCGCGAACAGGGCGCGGGCTTTGTCGTCGTTGGGGGGATTGCCCGGCCGCAGGCGACTGTAGATTTTGCGCAACGCCTCCTTGTGACTGTGGGCGTCATCTTCCTGCAGAGTGTTAAGAATCAGCGGATCCGTGACCTTCTCGATCACTTCCACCTGCTTGATGGAGCTGTTCTGAATCCGGGCCACGCGATCTCCGATCAGCGCCCCGCTCTTGACGATTTCCTCCCCGGTGGCGGCGTCGACGATGGCGCCGACGGCGTAATAATCCGCCTGAAGCTGCCCGGCGCTGACCGTCCGGGTTTCGTAGAAGGCTCGCAGCAACGCCTCGTCTGAACCATATTTTTCGTCCATGGCCCGCAGGAACGTGGTGGCGGGAATCTTACCGGACTGGTCAATGTGCGCCACCAGCAGGTCTTTCCGGGTCACGTTGATCTCAATCCAGCTGCCCCGTTCCGGGATCACCCGGCAGGCGTGCAGCGGGCGGTCCGATTCCTGCGTTTCAATGACAAAATCCACCCCCGGTGAGCGGTGCAACTGCGATACAATCGCCCGCTCCGCGCCGTTGATGATGAATTCCCCGCCCCCGATCATGATCGGCACGTCGCCTAAGTAGATCGCTTCCTCCACGATGTCCGGTTTGTCCTTGCGCACCAGGCGCACCTTTATCTTGAGCGGCATCCCGTAGGTCAGCCGCAGCGCCCGGCATTCATCCTGGCTGTAGCGCGGCTTACCCAGGCTGTAGCTCAGGTACTCCAGCTTCATCGTGCCGTTGTACGACGCAATCGGGAACACTTCACGCAGCAACCCTTCCAGCCCTTCCGGCCGGCGCTGCTCCGGCTCGGCGTCAGCTTGCAGAAAACGCTCGTAGGCGGCGGTCTGCATTTCCATGAGATTGGGAATCGGGATCGCGTCGCCGCGCTTGGAATAGTCACGTACCTGCGTTATACGCATGGAGTCACCTCTGCCACATGGTCAAGGACTTATGGCGCCGCCACAACCGAAGTTGTTTCCGCCGTGTGAAGGTAAGCAATGGCTCTGATCAGGATCGTTCCGGCCCGGCATTTCATAATCCCGTATTGTATCATGTCCCCCCGCCCGCACGCAAGCCCAGTGGTTGCATTATCCTAGACGCCTTCATTATAGTAGCCCTCATGCTGCAAAATCCTGTCACGGCCCTCCGCGGCGCGCCGCCCAAGGCGTGGCGCCGTTGCGCCGCTCTGGTGGGACTGGCCATGGCCGCCGCAGGGCCCGGCAGCGCCGCCGGGGCGCTGCGAACCGTACGCAGCGGCCAGGTGATCGCCGCCATCAAAAAGGGGGCCGAATACCTGCTGCAGCGGGAAAAGGCCGGCACTTTTTGGGAGGGACCTTATACCGGTCATAAATGGTTCTACAACGAAACCGGCGGCGAGACCGCCCTGGTTACCGAGGCACTGCTGGATATCGGACAGGGGCTTCCCCATGTTGCCCGCCGGCGCGATCATGTGGCCAAACTGATCCGCCAATTAAATGCCTTCAACCCCCGCATGAATAAGGCCATCGCCTATTTGCTGCGGTTGCGGACCCCGGCCACCTACGCGACCTCGTTTCAAGCCAACGCGCTGACCCTGCTGCCCCGGCGCCGGAAATTCTTAGCCGTGCTGCGGGGCGACGCCCAATTTCTTTTGCGCAGCATCCACCGCGACGGCGGTTACCACTACGTGTACAACCTGGCCGGCTGGGACAATTCCAATAGCCAATACGGTGTCCTGGGCATGTGGGCCTGCGCCCACGCCGGCTTGAACATACCGCCACGCTACTGGTTATTGGCCGCACACCATTGGCGGAGTTCGCAATATATTGACGGCAGTTGGGGTTACATGCCCCACCCCGGCGCTGTGACCGCGGCCCGGGGCATGCAATTCACCCCGGCCGGCGTCGCCAGCCTCTTTATTTGTGATGAGTTCCTCGGTGCCCGCCATGTGCCACGGCGTCCCGTGGCGGATCCAAATATTCTCGCCGGTCTGCGCTGGATGGACGAGCATTTCAACCCAGCCGAAACCAACTTCTACGCCATGTACGGCGACGAACGGGTGGGGATGGCCAGCGGTTTGCAAACCTTTGGCGGGCATAATTGGTACAAAGATTTCGCGTACACGCTGGTGCATCAACAGGCCGCCAATGGCAGTTGGTCGGGCAATTTTATCGGCGCCACCCCGGTGGTCAGCACCGCCTACGCCTTGCTGATTCTGGCCCGCGGCTTAAACCCCGTCTTTATGAACAAACTGCAATATAGCCGGCGGTATTACGGCCCGTGGAACGCCCGGCCGCGGGACGACGCCAATGTCACCGCCTGGGTTAGCCGCAATTTTGAAGCCCCGATGAACTGGCAGGTCGTCAACATCCATACCCCGGTCTCCAATTGGCTGGACTGCCCGCTGCTGTTCATCACCGGCTATCGCGCCCCCCATTTCTCCGCAGCCGCGATCGCCAAACTCCGGGCCTATGTCGATGCTGGCGGTATGGTCTTCTGTTCTTCCGCCCATTCTTATGCCTTTGAGCGCGCCATGCTCCAGGTGGGCCGCCAGGTCGTACAGGATCGCTACCCGCCCCATCCGCTGGCGCCCAGCGCCACGCTCTATCATCTCCAACCGTGGTACCACTTCCGGCGGAATATGCGCCTGACCGCGATTTCCAACGGAGTGCGCTATCTTTGGCTGGTCACTCCGATCGACTTTGGCGCCGTGTGGCAGCGGCGGGCGTTCGATAAAAAGGATTTCTGGGAATTGCCGGCCAACCTGTATTGGTACGCCACCGGCAAAGGCTATCTCGCCAATCGGCTCAAATCATTGCGGGTGCCGCCGCCCACCGCCCCGCCCGTGCACCGCTTTACTATGGCGCAACTGGAATATGCGGGCAATTGGAATCCCGAACCCGGCGCCTGGCCGCGCCTGGCGGCGCTGGCCCGCACCTATTTCCAAACCCGCGTGACGCTCCGCACACTGACCGGAAAAAATCCTATTCCATCCACTATTACCCTGGTGCATCTGACTGGCACCGAGGCGTTTAAGCTGTCAACCCAGGCCGAGCGACATTTGCGGACGTACTTGCACGCCGGCGGCCTGTTATTCGCTGACGCCGCCGGCGGAAAAGCCGCATTTACCAACGCCTTTACTACGCTGGCCGGCGAACTTTGGCCCGGCGCCCCCCTCGTGGCCCTGCCACCGACCAGCGCCATTTATCGCGGCGCCTTTCCCGGCGGCGTGCCGGCGACGACCGTTCGATACCGAAAGTACTACCTGGCCATGCGGAACGTCCGCCACGCTCGCCGTCCCCCCCATTTACTGGGTGTTAAAGCGGGCGGGCGCTGGGTGATTCTCTTTTCCCCCTGGGACATTACCAGCGGCCTGCTGGGCACCAACACCTGGGGCATCGCCGGATACACGCCGGCTTCGGCCCAGAAGCTGGCCCGCGATATTTTGCTTTACGCCCAGGCCCACCGCCCCCCAACGAAATAGTCGCTGCCCCGGCCTCCGGCGCCACCCCACGCGTAACGCGGCCAGTCGAGCACCAAACGCTGTTCCGGTGGTTGCTTCGCTATCGACGGCACACCACCGCATTAGCATGTCGCCGAAGGAGGCGACTCGCCAAAGCCCGCCCGCCCACTGGTCGCCGAAGAGGGCGGCTCGACAAAGTCCTGCTCGCCCGCGGCGGGGCGAGCGGGGCTCCCAGGGCCGGATGGTTCGAACAGGACTTCCATGGCCACATCCAATGACGATGCGGAATGCGTCAGCGCGCCGACGCTGATTCGATCCACACCGGTGCGTGCGATAGCCGCTACGTTGGCCAGGCTGATCCCGCCGGACGCCTCCAGCAGCGGCCGGCGCGTTCCCCGGCGCTGCCGCCGCATCCGCACCGCCTGCCGCAGCTGCTGCGTGGTCATGTTATCGAGCAGAATAATGTCCGGACCGTCACCAGCCAAAGCCGCCGCCAATTGTTCCAGCGATTCAACTTCCAGCCACAGCGTCATGTCACGCGGCAAGGCCGCGCGAACCTGAGCGGCCAGTTCCGCCAATGATTTCGCCGGGCCAGCTTGTTTTCCCCACGCGGCCAAATGGGTGTCTTTGAGCATGACGGCGTCATAAAGCCCCAATCGATGGTTCACGCCGCCGCCGCAGCGTACCGCGTACTTTTCCAGCCGCCGCCAGCCAGGTGTGGTTTTGCGGGTGTCGCAGATCACCGGTCGTTCGCCCTCGACCGCCGCTTCCACCGCCTTGACAAAACGATGGGTCAGCGTGGCGATGCCGCTTAAATGGCCCACAAAATTCAGCACTACCCGTTCCGCGGAAAGCAGCGCCCCCGCCGGCCCGGCGATGGCGCCCAAACGCTGACCGCGAATGACCGCCTGCCCGTCGGCCACCTCAGGGGTCCAGGTCAGGCCGGGATGGTAATATTGAAGAATCGCCGCGACCAGGAATAATCCGCACGTGATGCCATCCGCACGAGCCGATATTTCCGCCCGGCAGGACAGGGTGGGGCTTATGGCGGCCGCCACCGTCTGATCGATGGCGCCCGGCGCGCCTGGTAATCCTCCCAAATCTTCCGCAATGGCGGCTTCCACCAAGCGCCGCAGAGCGGCGTCCATTTCCGGCGCTCGAAGCATGCCTGGGAACCTCCAACCGAATAAGATTCTGGACGCCTTGTTTCATGGGGGATTCTAATAGCTGTGCGCGTCCAGACGTACTTTATGCCGGAAAACCCAGTAAATATAAGTGGTATAAAGCAGAACGAGCGGTATACCGATGAAGGCAATCACCAACATCACCCCCAAGGTGTGTCCCGTTGAGGAAGCATTGTAAATGGTCAAACTGTAAGCCGCCTGGTTGGTAGCGTAAACCAGGTCCGGAAACAGCCCGATACCCAGCAGAGCCATCAGCAGCACGATCGCCCCGGCACTGGAGCAGAACGCCGCCCAATCGCGCCGGTGGTGAATCTCCCGCGGCACGTTGGCGATGGCCAGCATCATCAACAAGGGCACCATAAACAACCCTGGGTGCAGTCGGAACGCGGTGACCATGTGCGGTACGTACAGCAGGGTCGTCAAGGTCGTGGTGACGGCGCAGATAATAAAGAAAATAATGGCGTTGTTGACCCAACCGCGAATACGATCGTGCAAGGCTCCTTCGGTCTTCATCACCAGATAAATCGCCCCGTGCATCAGGAATAGCGCCACCGTGGTTACGCCGACCAGCAGCGCATACGGATTCAACAGGCTCCAGAAGCTGCCCGTAAAATTGCCCGCATGGTTCAGCGGAACGCCGTGCGCCAGATTTCCGACGAAGGCGCCCAGCAACAGCGCCGCCAGCAGGGAGCCCAGGAAGAAGCAGGTGTCCCAAAGCCGCCGCCACCACGCCATCGGTTCCTTGCTGCGGAACTCAATGGATACGGCCCGAAAAATTAGCGCCAGCAGCAGGGCCATAAACACCAGATAAAAACCGGAAAAAGTCGTCGCGTATACGCCGGGAAAAGCCGCGAACATGGCGCCGCCGCCCGTGACCAGCCACACCTCGTTGCCGTCCCAAACCGGTCCGATGCTGTTCAGTAACAGCCGGCGCTCCTGGTCATCGCGCACCAGCAGCAACAACATGCCCACCCCGAAATCAAAGCCGTCCAGGATGGCGTAACCGGCGAACAACACGCCCAATAAAGTGAACCAAATAATATGCAGATTCATCACTCTACACTCCAGCCTCCGCCGTGCCCGCGTCCCTGCGCCACCAACCGGCGTGCGGGCCGCCGAGCTAACCAACCGGCGGCGGGGTTGGACCGCTCCCTGACGGTCGCGGCTCGGTCGGCCGGCGGGCCGCCGGGCTAACCTTCACGCGTCCATCCGCCCGTGCTGCGGCAACGGAGCATCCGGCGGGAAATACAGCGGGGCCTCTTCCGGACCTTGGCGGATTTTGCGATCCAGCAGATAGAAAAACAGCACCGCCAACAGCAAATAAATCACCGAAAAACCAATGGTGCTGGTGAGCACTTCCCCCGCCGTCACATTCGGCGAAACGCCCTGCGCCGTCTTCAGAACCCCGTACACAATCCAGGGCTGGCGGCCGACTTCCGCGGAAAACCACCCCAACTCATTAGCCAGCTGCGGACCGATCACTGCGAATACAAACACCCAGAGCAGCCAGCGCTTCGTCCATAACGTGCCGCGCCACCAGTAAAACACCCCCAGAAAGGTGATCCCAATCAGCAATATGCCAATGGCGACCATCGCGTGATAAGACTGAAAAACGGGATTCACCGGCGGCCAATCCGAGGTGGGAAAGGCGTCCAGCCCTTCCACCGGTCGCGTGGTTTTGCCATAAAGCAGCCAGCTTAACAAACCGGGAATCTGTAATTCATAGACTTTCCTCCGGGCCTGATTTACCCACCCGGCAAGGCCTAAGCCTTCCGGCGCATGGGCGGGGAAAGCCCCCTCAAACGCGGCCAGCTTGGCCGGCTGATACCGGGCGATCATCCGGGCGTTGAAGTCCCCGCTGACCAGTTGCAACCATGCCCCGATCACGGCCACCAGCAGGCCGATCCGCATGGCGCGGCGGGCCAGGTCCACATGCCGCTGCTTGAGCAGATACCACGCCGACACGCTCAGCACCAGGAACGCCCCGGCCAGAAACGCCCCCAACAGCACATGCACCAAACGGTCGATGGTCGATGGATTAAACACCACCTGCCAGAAGCTGACCATCTGCGCCCGCACCACACCGTTAGGCCTGGCTAAACGAAAACCGGCCGGGGTTTGCATCCAGGAATTGGCCACGTTGATCCAGACGGCGCTGAACATGGACCCGAGCGCCACCAACACCGTCGAGAGAAAATGCATTTTGCGGCCGACTTTTTCCCATCCGAACAACAGCAGCGCCAAAAAACCTGATTCCAGAAAAAAGGCGAAAATCCCTTCCGCCGCCAACGGGGCGCCGAACACGTCGCCGACAAAGCGCGAATAATTGGCCCAGTTCGTTCCAAATTCAAATTCCATCACAATGCCGGTGGCCACGCCCAAGCCGAAGGTCAAAGCGAATATCTTCAGCCAAAAGCGGGTCATCCGCTCATAAACTTTCTGGCCGGTTTTCAGATACAGGCCTTCCATAATAACCAGCAACAATCCCAAACCTATGCTCAAAGGCGGGAAAAGATAATGGAAGGAAACCGTTAATCCGAATTGAATTCGTGATAACAACAGCGCATTCATGGCCGTATTCCATATGGCAGCGCCCCCGCCATGGTGGTCTTAGCTTGCCCCGACCCGAACTATTCTAGCCACCGTCTTGCCCACGGCAATCCTCGCGATTTCCCATCTGCCCCCGGAGCCGTTACGATGGCGCAGGTTGCAGGGTTGCAGGTACCAGATGCCACATGCCAGAGGCTAGTGCTTGGTCACTGCTTAACTTCCGGGTGTCGCGTCCGGAAGCCGTTCACCGGGTCGCCGCGGCGACCCGGAGGCCGGTGCTTCGGGTTCGGTGGTGAGTCTGAGGCTCTTTCTCCAACCCGAAATTTATGGTTTGACAACGCATTAGATGCCAGATGCCACGGGCTCAACGCTAGGCCCCCGCTGGCCGCCGCTAAAACCTGAAACCTTGAAAGGACCGCTCTTGCCTGTCAAAATTCTGTGTCTGGGCGATATCATCGGCAAACCAGGCCGACAGGTGCTGGCGGATCTCCTGCCGGGGCTGATTGAGCGCGAGCGCATTGATCTGGTGATCGCTAATGCGGAAAACGCCGCCGGTGGTTCTGGCCTGACGCCCGCTATTTTTCAAAAACTTTTGGCCTGCGGCGTCGATGTGTGCACCCTGGGGGATCACACCTACCGCAAACGGGAGATCATGCCGCTGCTGGAATCGTCCCCGCAGCTGATCCGTCCGGGGAATTATCCGCCCCCCGCCGTGGGCAAGGGTTGCACGGTGGTGAAGAGCCGAGCTGGGTTGGAGGTCGCGGTGCTGCAGGTGATGGGTCGCCTGTACATGAAGCCGCTGGATGATCCGTTTTATGCGGTCGATCGAATGCTGGAAGCGCTGCCGGCGGGCGTGCGGCTGCGCATCGTTGATTTCCATGCGGAGGCCAGCAGCGAAAAAATCGCGATGGGCTGGCATCTGGATGGCCGGGCCTCGGTCGTCTTCGGTACGCATACCCACACGCCCACCGCGGACGCCCGCGTGCTGCCCGGCGGCACAGCGTTCGTTTCCGATGCCGGCATGACTGGCCCCTATGACAGCATCCTGGGCCGGAAAAAAGATCGCGTGCTTAAGCATTTGCTCACCGGCATGCCCTGCTTTTTTGAAATCGCCACCGGCGATCCGCGCCTCTGCGGCGTGCTGGCCAGCGTGGATGAAAACTCCGGCCGCGCCTTGTCCATCGTCCGCTGCGATCGGGCGGGCGCCGCCACTGCGGCCGCCTATGATGCCGATGATGGCAAAGGCGGCGGCGCCGGTGGTGAACGATAGGCTTTTGCGAATGAAATACGTGTTATGACCCCGCCGCTTAACCCCAATTCTCCCGCGCTTTTCCGAGCCGCTTTAGCCCTCGATCCGTTGGGCGATGATTTACGGGCCGCGATGGATCTGGCCGCGGGCGCGGGTTTCTCCGGCGTGGCGGTGGGCGCCCGCCATCGAACCCTGGCGCCGGCGAACCTCGGCCCAACGGGGCGGCGGCATTTGCGGCGCACGCTGGCGTCGCGCGGCCTGCAACTTACGTGTTTGCGCAGCGGTGCCCGCGCGGGAGGAATTTTTGATCCCGCCACGGTAGACCGTTGCGTCACCGAGGCGTTGGCAGCTATCCAGCTGGCCGGGGATTTAAAAGCACCGACGGTGTCGGTTTATCTGGGCGATCCAGGCCCCGGGGCGCCACCCCCGGAGACCTGGCGCAGGGCCGTGGACGCCCTGGCCGAGCAGGCGGATCGCGTGGGAATCCAGTTGGCGCTAAGTAGCAGCGCTGTGGCGCCTTTGGCCCGGATTCTCGCGGTCATAAACGCACCATGGGTCCAGGCGAATCTGGACACATTGCGCCTGCTCGGCGCCGGCGACAATCTGCAATCCGCGCTGCCAACGCTCGCCGGTCGGATTGGTCTGTGGACGTGCGCCGATGCGGTCCGCAGCGGTAATGCGCTGCGCCCGGTGGAACTTGGTTGCGGCCAGGCACAGCCGGAAAAAATACTGTCCGCCTTGCGCGAAATCGATTTCCACGGTCCCATCGTTGCGGACGTGCGCGACCTGTCCAACCCCGCCGCCGCCCGCGCCGCCACCTTCCTGCGCACCGAGCTATCCCGCTATACCACAGGCACGTAAGATTGAAACCAGCGCGGTCGGGGCCAGTGGACCGCCCCTTGGAGGGCGGCTTTCGAGGCTGCCATCGGGCCGGTCGTCACAGTTTACCCGCTGCCGCGGGGCGACTCGCGGCGGCGAGATGCCCGCCCCCCCCCACAGGGGTCTTCCAACCATCTCTCAATCCTTTAGCTCAACTTTTGCCCCGTTTTTGAGCCTCACGCAGTTCGGCAAAGCTGATCTCAGGCGGTGAGGCTCCGGTACCTGAACCTAGCCGCATCCCTTAAAAATCGGATTCCGCCCTCTCTTCGTAGGGAGTCACCAAACGAAACGGAAAGGAATCCAATATGTGGTGCATGCCGCAAGCGGCCGAGCCGCTATGGTCCCGTTCCTCTATAGCCTTTACCCGTCCCAATCTCCAGCGAGCGATGGTCCTGACGCTCGGCGCCATCCTGGATCTGCGGCAGCGCACGGTCAGTAATATGGTGCGTGCCGTGGGCGGCCTTGCCCCAGCCCATTGGAGCAATTTTCATCGCGTCTTGTGCCTGCGGGTGTGGTCCAACTGGCCCCTGGGGCGGGTCTTGGCGAACTTGATCCTGTCTGGGAGTCGCTACGGCGACCCGGTGAATGGCGGCAGCCGGGGTACCCGAAAGCTATGTGGTGACAAAGCTAGGCCCCGCCCAGGGGCCATGATCAGCCATACCAAGCCCGGCCGCCCGGAAGTCGAGCCGGAGGCATCGGTGTCATCGGTCACTCAGAGGGCGTGCCTACCGCGATTTTTACCGCAGTGCTGGGAGCCACTATCAAAAGTTGTGGGCAGAGTAAAAAAAACGGCGTAACCTACAAGCTCACTTTTCATCTTGATGTAGCGTATCCGCAATTTTGGAATTAGGCCCGGCAAGCAGCGGGCGTGACTTGGGCGATCGCCTGGCCCACTCTGCAGCAAGGCGGAGAAGGTCCGCGCCTTGGCGATACGGAGATAGGCCTTGACTTGGCTCCACCTGCACTCGACGAGATTGAAGCCTGGAGAATATGGCGGCAGGCACAGCACACGAACCTGCCGCCGGGCCAATTCCCCGGGGTAACCCGTCGCCACGGCGAGCGGCACTGCAGCGGCGATCCTTTTGCGCGTTTTGAACATTGGTCACCGCAACCGCCGCCAGCCAAGCCTGAATCTCCTGCTTCAGCCGCGCCTCCTCCGGTATCCCCGCCGACGCGACGAGATCCTCCGCCTTCGGCTATTTCGAGGCAGTAGCCCTTGCGTGACGTGCGCGGTCCCACCGGGGGGGATAACGAGAGACGGCCGCCCTACCAACAAAATGCCTGCCGCGGCGACGCCCCCGGAAAAACGGCCACTGCCGGTGAAAAACATGGCCACCCGCCTGGCGGTCGGCAGCGCTGTGCCGCGGTAAATTTGTTAAAATTAATGCGCGGACAGGAGCGGCGCCTTGAAAACGGTGATTCTGGCGGGTGGCTTGGGAACGCGACTTAGCGAGGAAACCTCCTTGCGCCCCAAGCCGATGGTGGAAATAGGGGGGCGGCCGATCCTATGGCACATAATGAAGTTATACGCGGCGCACGGGCTGAAGGACTTCATCGTGTGCCTGGGTTACAAGGGGTACATGATCAAGGAATATTTCCTGAACTACCATTGGCACGTCTCCGATCTAACCGTGGACTTGGCCAGGAACCAGGTAACCACGCATCAAAACCAAGCCGAACCCTGGCAGGTGACGTTGGTGGATACCGGCGACAAAACTCAAACCGGTGGGCGCCTGCGGCGCGTACGGGAATATCTGGGAGCGGAGGATTTCTGCCTGACTTACGGCGACGGCCTGGCCGATGTAAACATCAAACAGCTGTTGGCATTTCATGCCAGTCACGGGTGCAAGGCCACCATCACCGCGGTGCAGCCTCCCGGTCGTTTCGGGGCCTTGAATATCCAGGGCCGGACCGTGAAAAACTTTCTGGAAAAACCCCCTGGTGACGGGGGGTGGATCAATGGCGGCTTTTTTGTTTTAAAGACCGACGTACTCGACTATATCGCCGGTGATGAAACCCTCTGGGAGGCCGAGCCGCTGGAACGGCTGGCCCGGGAAGGCCAACTGCAGGCGTTCCAGCACCGCGGATTCTGGCGGCCGATGGATATGTTGCGGGACAAGCAGCATCTGGAAATGTTGTGGGAGCAAGGCGCCGCGCCCTGGAAAGTATGGCCATGACCGATTTCCTCGACGAGCGCCTTTGGCATGGCCGGCGGGTTTTTCTGACCGGGCACACGGGATTCAAAGGATCCTGGTTGAGTCTGTGGCTGCACCGCCTGGGCGCCCAGCTCTTCGGCTACGCTCTGCCGCCGCCGACCCATCCCAACCATTTTGAAGCGGCGCAGGTGCGCTCGCTTTTCACCGGCCATACCGAAGCGGATGTTCGGGATGTGCCGCGCTTGCAGGCGGCGCTTAATGCGGCGGATCCAGAAGTCATATTTCATCTGGCCGCCCAGGCGCTGGTTCGCACCGGTTATGCGCAACCGCGTGAAACGTTCGAGATCAACGCGCTGGGAACCGCCAACCTGCTGGAAGCGGTGCGCCGGCGCGGCCGCGGCTGCGTGGTGCTCATCGTCACCAGCGACAAGTGCTATGAGAATTGCGAGGCCAGGCGTGAATTCCGGGAAACCGATCCTCTCGGCGGAACCGACCCATACAGCGCCAGCAAGGCCGCGGCCGAGCTGGTTACCGCGGCGTATCGGCGGTCGTTTTTCGCCCCGGAGCGGGTGCGGGAGCATCGCCTCAAGCTGGCCTCGGTGCGGGCGGGCAACGTGCTCGGCGGGGGCGACTGGGCGCCGGACCGGATCGCAGTCGATGCCATCACCCATTTGTCGAAAGGCACACCCATTCCCGTGCGTAATCCGGAGGCTATTCGCCCCTGGCAACATGTGCTCGATCCATTGGCGGGTTATCTGACGCTGGCGGACCGGATGCTGCGCTCAGATGAAGCCGCGCTGTGCAGTGCCTGGAACTTCGGCCCGCAGCATGGGGCAGAGACTTCGGTTCGGCAGTTGGTGCAACGTTTTTGTGCCGCTTGGGGCGGCGGAACGTGGGTGGACCAGAGCGACCCGCGGCAGCCACCGGAGGCCGGCGCGCTGCGCCTTAATATCGACAAGGCGGTCACCCAATTACGCTGGCGACCGTGTTGGCGATTGGCCCGGGCGGTGGAGGAAACCGTGCGTTGGTATCGGGCCTATTTGGTGGGCGAGGATATGCGGACGTTTGGTTTAAGTCAGATCGACGCTTTCGAGAGCGACGCGATCGGCGTGCCAACGGAAACCGCCCGCATTCGGGCGCCCGGGCGTTAAGCCTGGCGCGGCGGCCCAGGTAGCGCGGGCGTCCTGTCGGTAAACGGCGGTGGTAGCAGGGGCATGCTGTCCGCATCAGGAACGGCAGCAGCGCCCGCCGGGACGGTCTCCGCGGCGATTCTCCGGCCTGCGGTACAACAGGCGGGCGGGTCGTCTACGCTGCAAAAGAAAGGCGGTACACTGGCGGTATGGACAAGGCGATAAATAGCCAGGACGAATTACGCCAGCAAATCCTCCAATTGGCTGAGCAATATGTCGCGGCGGCCCCGGAAAAGCATTTTGAACCGGGGGTCACGATTATCCCGCCGGCGGGCCGGGTGATTGATGCGGCCGAAACCCGCGCCATCATTGAAGCAGCTTTGGACGGCTGGTTGACCGCCGGTCGTTTCAACACGGCTTTGGAACACAAGCTGGCAGAACTTCTACAAACGCGATACGTGCTGAGCGTCAATTCCGGATCCTCGGCTAATCTACTTGCTTTCACCGCGCTGTGTTCTCCGAAACTCGGTAAGCGCGCTATCCAGCCCGGCGATGAAGTCATCACCGTCGCCGCAAGTTTTCCCACCACGGTCAATCCGATCATGCAGAACGGGGCCACGCCGGTTTTTGTGGATGTGGAGATTCCCACCTACAACATCGACGTCCGTTATCTGACCGAGGCTCTAAGCCCCCATACCCGCGCGGTGATGCTGGCCCATACGTTGGGCAATCCCTGCAACCTGGACGCGGTGGGGGAATTCTGCCGCCGCCACCGTTTGTGGCTGGTGGAGGATTGCTGCGACGCCCTGGGGGCCCGCTATGCCGGCCGGCCCGTAGGCGGTTTCGGCGACGTGGGGACTTTAAGCTGCTACCCCGCCCATCATATCACCATGGGCGAAGGCGGCGCGGTGTTCACCGGCAGCCCATTGCTGCAACTTATTCTGGCCTCTTATCGGGATTGGGGCCGCGACTGCTATTGTGCCCCGGGACATGAGAATACCTGTAAAAAGCGTTTTGGCTGGCAGTTGGGGGATTTGCCCTTCGGCTACGATCATAAATATATCTACTCGCATATGGGATACAACATGAAAATCACGGATATGCAGGCAGCCTGTGGCCTGGCCCAACTGGATAAACTGCCGCGTTTCAGCGCGGCGCGCCAGGCCAATTTCGAGCACTTAAGGCGGCGGCTCGACGGCTTGCAGGAATTTTTAATTCTGCCGCAGGCCACCGCGAAGAGCCAACCATCCTGGTTTGGTTTTCCCATCACCATCCGGGACGACGCCCCGTTCACGCGGGTCGATCTGATCAACCATTTAAATGAAAAGAAGATCGGTACCCGGCTGTTATTTGCGGGTAATCTGACCCGTCAACCGTACATG
>JAJYFE010000122.1 GCA_021785435.1 Planctomycetota bacterium | reverse complement strand
CTCGGACGTGAGCTTTATAACGTATTTCTTGGCCATCCTTTCTCCTTGACCAGTTCGACATCCTTGCCAAGGAGAAATGGTACCCGAAACTTCAAGAGTGACGGACTACTAGTGCCTGCTCACCACTTAGCTTTCGGGTACCCCGGCCGAAAGCCATTCACCGGGTCGCCGCGGGCGACCTAACGCCCGGTGCTTCGGGTTCGGTAGCGGGCCGGGGCTCTTTCATCAACCAGAAATTTATCGCTTAACCAAGCAGTAGTAATAGAGTGTAGCCAATAAGCGAATGCCAAATTCAAGCCAAGGGCGCGTCCGCGGGTAAGATCGCGTTCCGAGGCACCGATGATTTTGAAGAAGCAGTGGGCTGGCGAGAATCTCCATGGTTTCGAGCAGGCGCTGCCAGTCTGCGAGGCCGGCGAGCACCACGTCGGTTTGGTTGGAGCGCACGATGCGGTAGTGCTGTCCGCGATAGCCGATGGCCAGTTTGTGTTTCAGGTTTTGCCGCAGGTTGGTATAGGTAATGGCTTCCGGTTGAGGCGTCGACTCAATTTCCTTGCCACCTCCACATAATACATGGTACGTATCACCCGAAGGGCTGGTAAACGGGATCAAGGGACGCGGGGATCGAGGGCATCGTGCAGGCCGTCGCCGATGAAATTCAGGAATAATAAACCCAGTGTAAGCCCCGCGCACGGCCAGAAAATTAACCACCATTGGGTATGAATAGGATTAATCGCCTCCACCCCGGCGGCCGCCAGATTACCCCAAGTGGGCAATGGCGGCCGCACCCCCAGCCCCAAAAAGCTCAAGAACGATTCCGCCAGAATCGCGCTGGGTACCGCCAGCGTACCGTAAACCACCACCGTGCCAATCAGATTGGGCAGCAGGTGCCGGGTCATAATTCGCCCGGGCGGTATACCCATCGCCCGGGCGGCTTCCACGAACGGCTGCCCGCGCAGGCTCATCACCTGGGCGCGGACCACGCGGGCCATCGTCAGCCAGCTTACGGACCCGATTCCCACCAGTAACACCAATACGCCGGAAAGCGTTTGTGGTTGCGGTACCTGCACGGCGGCCAGCCAGCCGGTGACGCGCTGCAGCATGGCCACACGTAACAAAATAACCAGCAACAGGTAGGGTAGGCCATAGAGCACGTCCACGATTCTCATCAGGACGGCGTCGATCCGGCCGCCGGCGTAACCGGCGATCAGCCCCACCCCTACGCCGAGGAGCACCGCAATGGCGGCCGCGGCCAGGCCAATGGCCAGGGAAATCGCGCCGCCGAGCAAAAACCGCACGGTCAAATCGCGCCCCAGGCGATCCGTGCCCATCCAATGTTGCCAGTTGGGCGGCGTCAGCGCGGCGGATAGATGTTGTTGGTTGTATAGGTGCATGGTCCAGGGCAGTGAACCGTAGCAGAGGGCGGCGACAAGCAGCAGGCCGATCAGTCCCAACATCGCCAGTCGATTGGTCTGAAACCGGCGCACCGCGAGCCGCAACGGCGAGATGGCCGGGGGTTGGCGGGAAGCGGTGGATTGAACCGGCAGCAGAGTCATAGGGGTTATGGGTTGTAGAGGATAGGGGATGGAAAGCTAAAATCTATAAGCTAAAACCTGGAACCCAACCTGGGGCGTTTCTTCCCGAGTCCAAAAGCATCATGGACGGCGCGCAACGCCGTCGGCCCATCTTTTTTAGCCACGATGCAGCTGATATGAATTTCACTGGTGGAAATATTCTGAATGTTGATTTTCTTCCGCGCCAGCGCGCTGAACATGGTTCCCGCCACGCCGGTCTGCTGCTTCATGCCCACGCCGACGGCGGAAACCCGGGCCAGGTCCGTCTCATACGTGGCCACCGCGCCCAGTTGAGCCGTCAGTCGGTTGACCACGGGCTGCAGGTCCGCCACATCGGCGTGTTCAACCGTAAAGCTGATGGTGGCGGTGTGATCATCCGCAATCGTCTGGATAATGTCATCCACCACCACCTTTTCCGCGGCCACGGCGGTAAAAACGCGTGCGGCCACACCAAAGTGATCGGGAATGCCTTTGAGTGTCACCCGGGTGATATCCTTTTTCAGGGCGCACCCGGAAACGGCGATATCTTCCATGGCTTTGGTCTCCGCGATAATCCAGGTTCCCGCCCGGTGGTGCGCACTGTTACGCACGTGGAGTGGAACATTATATTTCTTGGCGAACTCCACGGCGCGGGTTTGCAGCACACCGGCGCCTACGCTGGAAAGTTCCAGCATTTCGTCGTAGCTGATGCGGTCGATTTTGCGGGCGTTGGGAACCAGGCGGGGGTCGGCGGTGAAAATGCCGTCCACATCCGTATAGTTTTCACAGGCCTGGGCGTGCAACACCGCCCCCAAGGCCACCAGGGTGGCGTTGCTGCCGCCACGGCCCAGCGTGGTGACCGCACCTGCGGGCGTAACACCCTGAAAACCGGCCACGATCACCACCCGCCCCGCACGGAGTTCCTTCAAGATCCGCCGCTGATCAATGCGGCGAATGCGCGCCTTGCAATGCACGTCGTCGGTAACCAGCCCGATCTGTCCACCCGTAAAACTGATGGCCTCCTGGCCCTGCGCCGCAATCGCCATGGCCAGCAAGGCGATGGTGACCTGCTCTCCGGTGGCCAGTAGCTGGTCGAGTTCACGCTTGGGCGGCTGGGCCGAGACCTGCCGCGCCAGGGCAATCAATTCATCTGTGGTCTGACCCATGGCGGAAACCACCACCACCACCTGATATCCCGCACGGTGCGCGGCAATGACCTTACGAGCCGCCTGGTGAATCTTTTCCGGGGTGGCCACGGAAGTGCCGCCGAATTTTTGCACAAGGATGGGCATCGATAATACTAGCTAACGTATAGACGTAAGGGTGAAGGCGCCGGCGGCGATCAATCCGGCCAGGAACAACACGTTCAATACCAACACGAACAAACTTAGGATCAGGCCGACGCGGGTTCGGGGGCGGAGCGAATTGACATCGGGACGGCGCGGCGCCAGACCGACCGCGGCGCCGGCAAAGTAGCAGCCAAGCAGATGCAGCGCCAGACCCGTCACGGATAACGGGTCAAACGTGGCGGCGCCGGCCCGCGGCAAGTAGACAAGGCGAAGCAGTAAATTGCCGATCAGGCAGCCGATTCCGCCCGTCAGCGCCAACAGCCAGAAGCCCGTCCGCCATGGAGAAACGCCCGACGTGGGCCGATCATCCACCACGATGGCGGCGGGATTGAAGGTAATGATTTCTTCATTCATTTTCGAACCTGAATCCTTTCCTGCGACAGCGGTCAATGTTATGGTAATGTATCTTCATGCCCAATGCCATGTCCACCATCACCACCGGTCCGCGCCAACCCACCCTGGGCGTCCTGCTGCGCCTGGCCGTTCCCAGTGTCGCCAACACGCTAAGCCTGACCTGTATGCAGTTTGTCGATGGCTGGATGGTTTCGTTGTTGGACCGGCACGGCATTGGCGGGAGCGTGAATTTAGCCGCCACCTTCAACGGCGGTATGACCGCGTTCGTACCACTGGCTTTTTTCAATGGCCTGGTCGGAGTGGTCAGTACGCTGGCCTCCCAGGCGACAGGCCGCCGACTGGAGGACGAACCTGCCCGCTACGCCTGGCAGGGCCTGTGGATAGCCGCGGTATCCGGTCTTATCTTTTGGCCGCTGATTTTAGCGCTGTATCCATTGTTTCAACTGGCCGGTCATACCCCGCCCCTGCTGACCTCCGAGACCATGTTTGCGTCGTACATGCTGGTGGCGGCGCCCCTGAATGTGGCCGCCACCGCCTTGGGCAATTTTTTTCTCGGTCTGCACAAGCCCGTGCATCAATTCACCGCCGGCCTGATCGGCAACGCCCTTAACCTGCTGTTGGATTGGTTGCTCATTTTCGGCAACCTGGGCTGCCCGCGGTTGAATCTGCTGGGGGCGGCGTTGGCCACGGTGGTCGGTTCCGCAGGGAGCCTGGCGGTTCTGCTGGTAGTTTTTGGTTCACCGGCCTACCGGCGTCGTTATGCGGGGCGCGGTATCTGGCGGCCCGATTTCGGTCGGCTCTGGAAATTGCTGCGTATTGGCGCGCCCGCCGGGGTCCTTTTTGCCGATGACCTCCTCTGCTGGACTATTTTCACCGTTGCCTGGATTGATCATTTTGGTTTGGCCGCCGCCGAAGCCCAGAGCGCGGTCATGCGCTATCTCTCGCTTTCCTTTATGCCGGCGGTGGGCCTGGGTTTAGCCGTCGGGGCGCTGGTGGGGCAGCGCATTGGCAGGGGCGACATCGCCGGAGCGTGCGAAGCGGCGGGGTGGGGTTTTCGCTTAAGCCTGATGTGGATGGGGCTATGTGGGTTGGCCTTTTGGCTGTTCGGTCGCCCGCTGGCGGAACTGCTGGTCGCCCGACCCGGGGAGATTAGCCTCGTCGTGCAGATGCTGCTGTTCGCCGCCGTCTTTCAAATCTTTGATGCCATGAACGTGGTTTACATCAGCGCTCTGCGCAGCGCCGGCGATACGCTGGTTCCCAGCCTGGTCACCATGGGTTTGGCCTGGAGCCTCTGCGTGGTCGGCGGGGGGGCCATGATGCATTGGTTTGCCGGGTGGGGCGTTCGCGGCCCGTGGGCCGCCGCCACGCTTTATATCTGTCTCGGCGGACTTTGGAATGGGTGGCGCTGGAAGCGCCAAGCCTGGCGCCGCCTGGACGTGCTTGGCGAACGGCTGGTGCCGCGATCAGCCCGCTAATTCGGGGGTCGTAGCCGGTTATCACGTGCCGCTGGAAAGCTGGGCTGACTGGCCGGGTCAGACGTTTGTAAATAAATTGTGTTGGAAGAGATCGCCGCGGGCGGCGAAATAGTCCAGCGCCTCGTCCACGCTCGCAAATAGCCGGGTAGCGGTCTGGGTGACAAAGGGGCTGGGCGTTGCCTGGGACCGCCAGATCACGTACACCTCGCGGGCATGATCGTGCGCGTGCTGCAGTTCGCGCTCCACCCCGCTGGACAATCCCGGCCGCCCGTCCGGCCATTCGGGAATGTACGAAATAATCATATCGCTCTGGCGCACCATCATGAAATCACGGGCATAGATTTGCCCATCGATATCGTCGCCGATGGCCAGGATATCGGCGGTGCGCAGCGTGGCGGCGGAGTCGGTTAACGGCGCTACGATGGTCGGCTGATTTTTCGCCTGGGCCGCGACGGCACGATCCAAAAGCGTTTTTTCGTCCACATCACCGGGATCGAACGCGATAAAGCTCCGGCGGAGGCGCTCCCGAAAAGCCTGAATTTCCGCCAACGTCCGGGACTGATCCCCGACATGGCTCATGGGAAAACTGACGTACACTTTGCGCTGGTGCGGCCGCAGCAGCAGGCGAAACAGCGTGGGAGCCGTGCTGGCCTGCCGGCCCCGCGCCAGAACGTAGAATTTTCCGGGGTGGGCTGCGTCGGCCCGGGCCAGCAGCTCCGTCGCCAAAATCTCTTCTTCCCGCCAGACCATCAGGTCTTTCAGCGTATGTTCCACGTTATGGTCTCGTACCAGTCGTTGATGCACCGCTTCCACGTTGTCCAGCAGCGTGACATACAGGTCGGCCTGAAACTGCGCCAATTGATCGAAATCAAAGGCGGCGAACAGGCCATGTTTCCAGCGAAACGTGGCGTGGGAGTTGACAATCACGTTCAGATGGTGGGGCGCCTCGGCGAGAATATCGCGGAAAACCGCGCGTCGCAGGCTGGTCAGCCGGGACAGCGGCAGGTCCAGAATGCGCCCCGGGTGTACGTCCGGCGCCTCGGCGTACATCCGCTGTCCAACGTGAAAAACTTTCAGTGGCTCGCCGGCCGCCGCGGCCAGAGCTTCCACTTCGTCGAGGTAGATGCGCCGGTCCAGACCGACCTGGCCGGTTAACAACATGCGCATGGATAAAGCTCTTGCTCGGAGAAGCACTTAGGGCTGGGCTGGTTCCGTCCCATTCCGCAGGCCGCCGTCGGCGCGGGCATAATAACGCTCTCCGTGCTCGCCTTCCCGTTGCTCCAGATATCTTTCCTTGACCAACTCCTCGAGGACGCGGTTCCAGAGAAGATCAAAAGTTTGCCGGTCGCCATCAAATAAACAGGCCGGCCCATCCGCGTCCCGTAACAGGATACGCTCGCCGGCCTGGCGCCGCAGCAGAAGCAACTGGCCTTTGGGTTTTTTTCGGAAATAATTCATTACCTTTTGCCGTCGCGGCAGATTTTGCCCGGCCATGGCTGGCTCTCCGTCTGGACCCGAAAGATGAGCGTACCCAAGGGAGCATAGCAGCGCCAAAATCGTTCCACAAGCGACCCCATCGATACGGCTCGGCCGTGGACAGTGTCGCGGCAGGAAGGCATAATGATTCCGCCGGCGGTTACCGCGGTTCGCGGGAGAGTGCCTCTACCAACGTCGGCGCCGCGAAGGAAGGATTCCATGGGGTCGTTGCCAGGGACATTCGCCGCCATTCCGCTGGCTGCCAGCCTGATCGCGCTGGGGCCAGTGGACCTGGCGATCATCGTCATTTATTTCCTTTTCGTTATCGGCATCGGCGTGTATCTGAAACGCTTTGCCAACACGGGCCATGACTTTTTCATGGCCGGTCGTGAAATGACCGCCTGGATTGCCGGCTTGAGTTTTATTTCCGCCAATTTAGGAGCACTGGAACTGCTGGGCTGGGCCGGATCGGCGTATCAGTACGGCCTTCTGGCGGTGCACTGGTACTGGATCGGTGCGATTCCGGCGATGCTGTTTCTGGGCGTGGTGATGATGCCTTTTTATTATGTCTGCAAGACGCACTCGGTGCCGGGTTATCTGGAGCTCCGTTACGGACCGCATACGCGCTCCCTGGCGGCGATCTGTTTCGCGGCGATGACGATCCTGATGAGCGGCGTCAATATGTTTGCGATGGCCATTGTGATGCAGGTGGTGCTGGGATGGAACCTGCACCTGAGCATCTGGGTTTCCTCGCTGACGGTGGCCCTGTACGTGGGATCTGGGGGCCTGCTTTCCGCGATTTTCAATGAGGTCTTGCAATTCATGCTGATCTGGCTCGGGGCGCTGCTCGTGCCCATATTGGGACTTTATCAGGCGGGCGGCTGGAGCGGCATGGTGCGCAGGATCGAACACCACGTGGCCCATGGAGCCAGCTACGTCCACGCCTGGAGCACGCTGGGCCATTTTTCCGCCAATCCGATGGGCATCAATTGGATCGGCATTGTCTTCGGGCTGGGGGCGATCCTGTCGATGGGCTATTGGACGACTGACTTTCTGGTGGTGCAGCGGGTGATGGCGGCGAAAGACCTGCGCTCGGCCAAGATGGCGCCCATCATTGGGGCGGCGTTTAAAATGTTCGTGCCGTTCATTGTGATTTTACCGGGGTTGCTGGGGCTGGCTTTGTTGCCGATGAAGTTGTATCCGCAGACTTACGTGCAGGCACACGCTAGCGCGGCTTTGTTCAGTTATAACGACGTCCTGCCGTTGATGCTGGTGCGCTACTGTGGACCAGGACTGCTGGGGCTGGGCGTTACGGCGTTGATCGCCGGGTTCATGTCCGGCATGGCCGGCAATATCAGCGCCTTCGCCACCGTGTGGACGTACGACATTTACCGTCCATTAATCCGGGCCCAGGCCAGTGACTCGCACTACGTGGCGATGGGGCGCTGGTGTACGGTGCTGGGAGTGCTGATAAGCATCGCCACCGCGTATGTGGCCATGCATTTCCAGAGCATTATGGACTACGTGCAGGCTTTGTTCAGCTTTTTCATCGCGCCGCTGTTTGGCACGGTGGTGCTGGGCATGCTGTGGAAACGGGCCACGCGAGCCGGCGGATTCTGGGGATTGCTCGCTGGAACCACATCCTCCATCGCGATGTACCTGTGGGTAAAATTTGATCCGGCGGCGTTGAAGTACATCGCCCTGTCTCGCCAGGCCAAGCCTATGGCCGAGGATATGTTCCGGGCGCTCTGGTGTTTTCTGATCGGCGTGGCCGTGACGGTGCTGGTCAGCCTGGCTACCCGGCCGGCCGCCGCCGCCCAGTTGCAGGGGCTGGTCTGGGGACATACCGCGATTCCTTCGGAGCGCGATTATCCGTTGCTGCATCGTCCGATTTTCTGGGCCGCCCTTATTTTTGCGGGCCTGGTGGTGCTGAATATTATCTTTTGGTGAAATCATGAAACAGCACGTTAATCGCATCTGGTTTCTCATCGGCGTTTTGCTGGCAATCTACGGCGTCCTGATTCTCGCCGCGGGAATTTACAACTGGTTCGCGCCGGCGGCGCATCCGGTGCAGCTGGCGGGCCTGCACAGCGGCGTCTGGTGGGGCGGCCTGCTGCTGGCCCTGGGCCTGTTTTATATAGGGCGCTATCGCCGGGTGTAGCCGTGTTTTCGGATCGCCCTTGCCCCGGGCTTTCGCCACGGGGCTACCAGTGCGAACCTAAGACCGGCCCCCCAGCCCCTGTCCCGCGCGTTTGACAGCCGGTGGCAAGTTTTTATAATCATTCGTTTTGTCGGCCACCGACGGGCGTCGCGCCCAGGGGCAGTGCTATGTGGTGGTGCCAGGCAACCGGGCGAAAAGAAGCAGGCTTAAAGGCATGAGTACAACCGTTGCGAAAACGCTCCGCCGCGTGAAAGACACCGCGGGTCATACCACGCTGGCGCGGGTGGGCCACACGGACAACCGTTGGTATCTGGTGGATGCGACGAACAAAACCCTGGGCCGGCTGGCCAGCGCCGTGGCCGTTCGACTGATGGGAAAACATAAACCCATCTATACGCCGACGGTGGATGTCGGTGACTACATTGTGGTCATCAACACCTCCAAGATCCGCGTGAGCGGTCGCAAACTGGCCCAGCGCCAGTACGAGTACTATACGTATTATCCCGGCGGTCGGCGGATTAAGCCGTTGCGGGACATGCTCCAGCAGCATCCAGATACGGTGTTTCGGATGGCTGTGCGCCGAATGTTGCCCAAAACGAAAATGGGTGAAAAAATGCTCAGTAAGCTTAAGTGTTTCCGGGAGGCCCAGCACGAACACGCCGCCCAGAAGCCCCAGCCCCTGGAACTCGGCTAACCAGAGTGAGACCTTTCATGACTGAAATTGGCACCGCTTCTGCAGTTCCCGCGGTAGAAACGCCTGCGACTACGCCGTCGGCGGATGCGCCCCCACTGGCGCCGATTGCTCCGGTCGCCGCCACTGTAACCGAACCAGTCTCTGCGGCGGCAGAGCACACCAGAACGGCGCCCGCGCCGGTTTCGGCCGCAGGGGCACGCAACTTTTTCTGGGGCACCGGGCGGCGGAAAAGCTCCGTGGCCAGAGTTCGCCTGGTTCCGGGCCAAGGCGCTTTTCTGATAAACCAACGCAAGGTGGAGGAGTTTTTCCGGGAGCGCCGCGACCGCAACCAGGTCCAAGGCCCGCTAACTATCGCTAATTTAACCGGAAAGTTAGACATCTCAGCCAATGTGCACGGCGGCGGCTGCACGGGCCAGGCAGGGGCCATCGCCCAGGGCTTGGGTCGGGCGCTGTCGTTGTTGGATCCTGCCTTGCGCAAACCGTTACAGGACGCCGGTTTTCTGACGCGCGACAGCCGCATGAAAGAACGCAAGAAATACGGTCTGCGCGGCGCCCGCCGGGCCTTCCAGTTCAGCAAACGCTAAGCCCACCGCACTGGATGGTAATCCGGGGCGTGATGGCTCTGTCTCGACCCTCTGAATATTCACAATTGCGTAACTTGCGCCAGGCGGTTCAATCGTGTAGATAATACGGGATGTTGACTTGCCAATCGCCACGGAAGGTGATGCGCGTGGCTCATGCGCTGGCGTGCCACGTGCTACCGGAGTACACCAGCCGATTCAGCCGCCACGATTTCACATTACCGCAACTGTTTGCCTGTCTGGTGTTGCGGGAGCATCAGAAGAAGAGCTATCGCGGGATTGAGGCGTTGCTGCACGACGCGCCACAGTGGGGCCGGGATATCGGGATGAAACGGGCGCCGGATCACAATACCCTGTGTCGGGCCTTTAACGGGAGCACCAGCTGAATCGCATGCTCGACGTGTTGGCCCGCTGGTTTAAGCGTGCCGCGTGGCTGGGGGACGTGCTGGCTATCGATTCCACGCAGTACGACACGCACCACCGTAGCCGACACTATGAACAACGCTGCCGGCATTACGCCAGCCGGAGGGCTGCCACGGCCAACGCCCGCCGCCGCCGCCGCGCCCAGCGAATACCGAAGCTGGCGCTGGGGGTGGTGACCCGCTGTCATCTGGTGTTGGCGGCGCTGGCACGGCTGGGCCTGGGCTCGGACTGCCGCGACTTCGGCCCGGTGCTGCGCGCAGCGCACCGCCGCCACGGGGGCTTGCGCGACATCCTTGCCGATGCCGGCTACGATTCGGACGTGCATCACCGTTTGGCACGGGAGCAACTGGAGGTGCATTCCTGAATCAAGGCCACGTCGGGCCGCCCAAGGCATCGACCGCCTGCGTCGCGTTACCGCCGGCTGATGAAGCGGGTGCTGGTGGGATCCCAAGCGGGTCGCGTCTACGGCCAGCCGGCCCAAGTGGAAACGACACACTCCATGATGAAACGCAACTTGGGTGAGGCCCTGCGCGCCCATCGCCCCGAGAACCGGCGCCTCGAACAACTCCTGCCGGTCATCACCCACAATGTGATGATCTTATGATGTGTTTTTAGAGGGTCGAGACAGAGCCCGTCGCCTCTACTATTCCCAGCAGCTTACAGACCGCGGCCATGGTCTGGCCTTTGCCCAGTTCCACATCCGCCTGCCGCAGCTTGTGCACGATCTCCTCCGGGGAGAAACGTTGGTAGCCCATGACTTGGTCCCCCTAAATTCCACCTCAACACTATCATTACAGGTGGACTCCTTTTAGGGGGAAAGGTCAGATCAGTTGCGGCATATTTCACTAAAAGTTAGTTTTTCAACAAACGATGAAATATGTGATTTTGATGAAATAGTTGCATCGGAGTTGTTTCACTGGTATACTGCTTTTCAACAAGCGTTGAAGGGCTGTTATTTGGTGAAGGAAAACAAATCCAATTTCATCGACCGTGCTTCTATCGCCGTGTCCCAGTGCTTTGAAGACGTCCCCTTTTGCGCCCTGCGCTGGGGGCGGCGGGAGGTTCCTGTCGGCGCCGGGCGAATCGACCGCATTGGAAAACTTCGCATACAGGATGTGGGCGAACGTACGTTGCTGCTGGATGTGAAAGAGAGCGGCCAGCCGCGTATCGTCCGCGAAGCGGTCAACGCGCTCTCACGCTATCGGTCATCCTTCAAGAACGCCTACGGCATCGTTGTCGCGCCGTTCATTTCAGACGCCGCCGCCGACATTCTCAGGGCCGAGGACATCGGCTATGTGGATTTCGCGGGCAATTGCCGCATTTGCTTCGACAAGGTCTACATCAAGGAAGCCGGTCAATCGAACCCGTTTACTGAAAAGCGCGACCTGCGCTCCCTCTACTCTCCCAAGGCCGAGCGCATTCTTCGCGTTCTGATGCGAGATCCCAAGGTTTCTTGGCTGGTCAAGCCGTTGGCCGAAGCCGCTGGCGTAAGCCTGGGGCAGGTCTCGAACGTGAAAAAACTTCTACATGCTCGCGAATGGTTACGGTTGAACGATTCAGGCCTCTCGCTCGCACAGCCTCAGGCCCTGCTGGCCGAATGGTCCGCCGCCTACCGCTTCACCCGTAATCGGCTCGGAAATTTCTACGCCATGGCATCGGTCGATGAAATCGAGCGCGCGATTGCGGGCAAAAGCCAGGGAGGCAAACCGTTGGGCACGCTGACCGCCTTTTCCGCCGCCGCGCGGTTGGCGCCCACGGTCCGGTACCAGCGGGTTTCCGCTTATGTGCGAGAGCCGATGGAAGCCGTAGCCGAGAGGCTCGGCTGGAAGCGGGTCACCAGCGGCAGCAGCGTCAGCCTCATCGAACCCTACGACGAGGGCGTGCTGATGGATAGCCGGGACAGCGACGGCGTCCAGATCGTTTCGCCATTGCAGGCTTACCTGGATCTTCGCGGGAACGTGGCCCGCGGCGAGGAAGCCGCCGAGGCGCTCTTGCGTGAGGTACTCAAGCCATCATGGTGAACTCCCGCGCGGACTATTCCCAACAGGCAACCCAGGCCGCCCACATGGTCATGCTGGAACTCGTGCGCATTTTGGGAGAATACCGCGACGATATCGTCTTGGTCGGCGGCTGGGTGCCGGAACTGCTTTTTGGTCAGGCGCAGCCGCGGCACGTCGGCAGCACGGACGTAGACCTGGCGGTCAATCACCGCACGATTGATGAAGAGCGGTATCGCACCATCCTCGAACATCTGCGAAAGCAGGGCTATGTAGAGGGACATCAGCCGTTTACCTTCCTTCGCACGGTAATGGTCGATGGTCGGCCCATCAAAGTGCAAGTGGATTTGCTCTCCGGCGAGTACGGCGGCGCCGGCGAAAAGCACCGCCATCAGCCTGTCCAGAACATCAAGGCACGCAAGGCCCGCGGATGTGATCTGGCCTTCGAGATGGCCGAGGAAGTGAACATCGAGGGCACGCTGCCTACCGGCGGCAAAGACAGCGTCTCGGTGAAAGTGGCGGGAATCGTACCATTTCTGGTGATGAAGGGAATAGCGCTCGCGGACCGCCTGAAGGCCAAGGATGCCTGGGATATCGAGTTTTGTCTGCGTAACTACCGCGGCGGCAATGCGGCACTGGCGGAGGCGTTTCGGCCGCATCTTTACAACAAACTGGTTGCCGAGGGCCTGGCCAAAATCCGGGATAAGTTTCAGTCGGTGGCGCATGTCGGACCGGTTTCATGCGCAGATTTCGAAGAGATCACTGACCGCGACGACCGTGAATTGCGAGCACGCGATGCATTCGAGCGTGTGCTCGATCTACTCCAGCGGCTTGGCATCGTTTGAGTTGATTCATCGCTAGTTATGGCAACGTTACCAGCATCATTGCTTGGTGAAGCATCGTTTATAAGCTGGAAGTCCCCGTTTTGCATTGACGAACGGTAGGCAGGTGCTGAACGTCGATAGTCTCGAGGATTTTTGCAGCTCGCCGTGCAGACAAATAAAGCAATGTACAATAGTAATCGTAAAGTGGCAGCCGCGTAAAAAGGTTGTTGCAGGTTCTACTGTTTTGTACCGTTTTGGCTTTTCGATACCGCAAAAACCTGCGAAAAACAGGGAAAAAATGAAGATGCTTTGCAAAGCGGTTGCATCGCGGTAAAATCATCATTTATAAAGGGTTTCTGGGCGTTTCGACCAGAAATGAGCTTTGCCTTCCAAGCTGGCTGTTGTGGGTTCGAGTCCCATCGCCCGCTTTCACGTGAGTCCTCGCGCCTTGTCACACAAACACATTTGTTTTCGATGGTTTTATCTTCGGCGCTGTCCCCTCTATAGTTGAAGGTTGGGAAGCAGCTGGTGTTCCCACTATCCGGTTTTGCTTGTCATAGCAATCTCCTTTGGATCAGATTTTTAATCCAAGTGGGCCTGGAGCACCATTACTGCGGATGCCCCGTGATGCGGCAGAATCCTCTTGGCCGTGGCCAGCAAAACTCCGGCCGCCCACTGCAGCGCCATGTCCTGTCCTTTCCGGCCGGGTCACATGCCGTTTTTTTTCACGCAACCCCGCATGAGTGTCAGCGGGCAGGTTAAATGCAGCCAGGGGTGGGCGGGTTAAAACCAGCCAGTTATTGCGTCTCCTATATACGTCACCGGTGGAACTCCTGTCAAGCTTTTTCCGGGACCTTTTCCGCGTGGGCC